>CAYHEX010000080.1:0-13961 GCA_964355365.1 uncultured Solibacteraceae bacterium
TGCGATTGTCGAGGTGGTCCGCGAGCAGGTCGTTGAGCTCCACCAGCAGCGCGCGCGGGGAGCGATGCGAACGGCTCAACGCCAGCATCAAGCCCTTGAGTTCCGCCATGTAGAGCGCCGCGGACGTGCCCTTGCCCGAGACGTCAGCCACGAGCACGCCCAGTTGCCGCGGCCCCAGCTGAAAGAAGTCGTAGTAGTCCCCGCCCACTTCCATCGCCGGCTCGCACAGATCGGCGATACACAGTCCGGGAATCTGCGGCACCGAGCTGGGCAGCAGGGATCGCTGAATGCGACGGGCGATCTGCAGTTCCTCGTCGAGGCGCAGCTTGTCGCGCTCGATGTGACGCAGGTGCTCGATACTCGCGCTCATGTTGTTGAACGAGCCGGCAAGGTCGCCCAGTTGGTCGTTGCTGCCGATGGGAATGCGGTGGGTGAACTCACCTTGACCGATGCTGGCCGTGCCGTGGAACAGGTAGTGCACGGCTGACGTGATCCGTCGCGCCAAGGCCACGCCGTGAATAAACGCGGAGGCATGAATGACGAGAAACAGCACGGCCAGCACGAACAGCCCTGGTCGCAGATTGGCGGCGTCGAGGAACTGTCCGTTTCCCGAAGCCGCGGCCATGCGATCGTAGAGCTGCCCGACCGGCGCTTCGAGCATGATGGCCACGCGGCCGGGATTTCCGCCGCGCCAATCCGTGTAGTCCATCCAAACCTTGGCGTGCCGGAAGGCGGAGGCGATCGGCCCGGCAGCATCCGGCGGCCTGGCCTCCCTGAGCGGAACCGAGTCATCCGGCACCACCAGAGGCGTCGCGTTGTCTGCGGCGCTGCTGAACGAGATGCTCTCGATACGAGCGCCGGTGTCGTCGTGCAGGCGCGAGACGATGTCGGAGTCGACGGGCACGTCAACGACCACGAACTCCTGCCCGTCCGGACTCGCCATCACCGCGCGGATGAGCAGCCGCTCGTCCGACGTTCCCGTGGTGACGAGCGCCAGTGTGCCCTTGAATCCGACCGCTCGATCCAACAGCCACCCGGGAATCGACCTCGGGGCCGGATCGTGCCGCCACGACCCGGCGATCACCGTTTCGAATGTGCCGCCGGGCAATCGGCGTAAGGCGGCCAGTGCCATCGCCGGATACGTGCCCTTGCGGCTGGTGTACTTGCGGGCAATAACCTCTGCGGCCGACGACGGCGCCTGGCCAATCTCGGCAACCGCGGTCTCGGCGATGAGGGCCACGTCACTGACAACGGCCTGGTAGCCCGTTTGAAACAGGTAGGTCGCCACGTTCATGTAGACGAACAGGCCGGCCACCAGCACAAACACGGCGATCAGCGCGACGGGAAGCACGCCGAAAAATACATACGACAAGATCAACTTGCGGCGAACCGCCCACAGCCACTGCCGCTGGTTGAACACAAACGTCCGCCACCCCATCCAGGCGGCCGACCCCAGAAACGCGAGCACAACGAATTTTCTGAAGACGTCAACGGCGGGCGGAAGTCCGGCGGCCCACTGCCATGCGCCGAGGACGATGAGTAGCCCGGCCGCGAGCAGAAAGAGACGTCCGGGCAACGTGCGGAGCACGGCAAGTGCTTGCTGGATCAGCCGTTTGAGAGGCACGTGAGCAGAAGAAATGGCATCATAACATCATGAAGCTTGCGAAAAATGCGCGGTTCGCCACGGTCTGTTTGCATGCGGGACAGGAGCCGGACCCGTCGACCGGCGCCATCATCACGCCGATCTTTCAGACGTCGACCTACGTGCAGGACGAGCTCGGCAAGCACAAGGGCTTTGAGTACGCGCGCACGCAAAACCCGACCCGATCGGCGCTCGAAGCCAACCTGGCCGCCATCGAGGGCGGCAAGGCGGCCTTCTGCTTCGCCTCGGGCATGTCGGCGGTGAGCGCCATCACGGCGCGGCTCTCGTCGGGCGACCATGTGATCGTCACTGACAATACGTATGGCGGCACCTTCCGGTTGTTCGACAAAGTGCTGACGCGCTACGGCCTGCAGTTCAGCTACGTCGACACGTCGAGGATCGAAGAAGTCGAGAAGGCGTTCACGCCCCAGACGAAACTCGTGTTCCTGGAGACGCCGACCAATCCCGTCCTGCGCTTGTCGGACATCGCCGAGATCGCGGACCTCACCCACCGCAAGGGCGCGATCCTTGCGGTCGACAACACCTTTGCCAGCCCGTGCCTGCAGCGACCGCTCGACCTCGGCGCCGATCTGGTGATGCACAGCACGACCAAATACCTCAACGGACACAGCGACTCGATCGGCGGTGCGGTGATCGCCAAACGCGACGAAGACATCGAGTGGCTGAAGTTCATCCAGAACTCGGCCGGCGCGATTCTGAGCCCGTTCGACTCGTGGCTGGTCCTCCGCGGCACGAAGACCCTGCCCCTCCGCATGAAGCAGCACACGGCCAACGGCACGGCCCTCGCAGAGTTCCTCGAGAAGCACCCGAAGGTCACCAAAGTGATCTACCCCGGTCTGCCGTCGCATCCGCAGTACGCGCTGGCGCAGAAGCAGATGCCCAACGGCTGCGGCGGAATGCTGTCATTCGAAGTGGCGTCGCTCGACGTGGCCCGTCAGGTCCTGAACAAGTTCAAGCTGATGGCGCTGGCCGAGAGCCTTGGCGGCGTCGAGACGCTCGTCTGCCACCCGGCCTCGATGACACACGCCTCCGTGCCGCCGGAACGGCGCGCCAAGATCGGCCTGTCAGATGCGCTGATCCGCATCTCCGCCGGCATCGAAGACATTCAGGACCTGATCGAAGACCTCGAGCAAGCGCTCGCCTAGCGCTCGCTCGTGGCCACGGCCAGAACAAAAACGCTCATCGCGAGCATTTTCCCCTTGTACAGCCGTCAAAAACCTGTTACAACATTGGCGGACTGTGACAAACGCTGCTCTGCCCCTCATCGACGACGCGACTCCGGATGCTGATCCGGCGATCCTGCCGTCGGCGGCAGCTGCCCGCCCCCGGGCGCGTCGGCGGCTGGTGGGACTCGAAGCCAGGCAGCGTCAGCAGAAGCGTCTGCGCTATCTTCTGCTGACGATCGCCGCGGCCTTCATGATCAATGCGCTGGTGGGCGACAACGGCTTTCTCGCCACGGTCAAGGCCAAACGCCAGTATGCAGAGGTGCTGCGCGAGCTCAACGCGGTCCGAGAAGACAATCAACGCCAGCTCATTGAAGTAGACCGCCTGAAGAACGACCCCTCGGCTATTGAAGAACAGGCACGCAAGGACCTCGGCTTGATCAAGCCGGGCGAGACGCTGGTCATCGTCAAGGACGCGCAGCCCGCCAAGTAGCCATGATCGACGGCGCCATCCGCATTGCGCACTCGATCCTCACACTCCCGTCATATCGCCGCACACTGAAGCGCCGCGCTCGGCGCGACACCTCAATCGACGAGCACCTGCGCACGGCATTCGAATGCCGATCGGGTCCGCTCTACATCATGCCGTATCAGGTGCCGTCCGAGATCAAGGCGCTGCTCGAACTGGTCGCGTCGCGTTCCTGCGCACGTGTCCTTGAGATTGGCAGTTCGAAGGGCGGCACGATCTACCTGTTCAGTCGCGTCTCGTCTCCGCAGGCCACACTCGTCACGGTCGACCTGCCCGGCTCGCTGCTCCGAGGGCACTACCCGCGGTGGAAGGACTCGCTGTACCGTTCGTTCGCCGGTGACGGCCAGACACTGGTCCCGATGCGCGGCGACTCGCACACGCCGGGCACCTCCGCGCGCGTCTTCGACGCGCTCGGGCGACAGCCAGTCGACTTTCTCTTCATCGACGGCGACCATTCGTACGACGGAGCCAAAGACGACTTCGAGCGCTATCGAAAGCTCGTGACACCGAACGGCATCATCGCGTTCCACGATGTCGTTCCGGGCCCCGCAGAGATGGTGGGGGGCGTGCCGCAACTGTGGCAGGAATTGAAACAGCAGTACACACATCGCGAATTGGTCGAGTCCTGGACTCAAGGCGGATTCGGCATCGGTGTGTTGGAAGACGCCGGCACTTTTCAGCCGACCAGTGTCTAGCTATTTCAGCGAAGCATAGTCGAGCGCGCTGATCTTCTGCGCGATCTCGCGCGCGTATTTCCGCGCAGCGTCAGGACTCGCCGCGTACATCGTGACCCTGATCTCCGCGTACGTGGTGTCGTGAATGACGCGCATCAAATACGACACCTGAGTCGACGAGGGGTTTGCGTCCTGAACGCACGGGCGGGTGGTCACGAAGTACATCGCCTCGCCGCCGGTCATGGCTTCGGCGACCACCGGCGCGCCCGCCGCCTCGCTCTCGGCGGCCTGCTTGAGTCCCATGTATTGCCGGAGCACGCCGACCTTCTGGTCGAACGTCGACTTGGCATCCGGAAAGTAGTGCTCCAGGTGAACGCCGGCGGTGCTCTTGAAACTGCCGGACGCGCTGTTGTCACAGGTGGCCTTGGGCTCGCTGGGGAGGCTGCCGCCTTCGTCGAGCACGACCATGAAGTTCGGCACGTTGGAGACGCTCGACGTGCCGTCCGTGGCCGCGGCGGGCAGTACGCGCGTCTTGGCCGACTGCGCGGAGATGACGGGCGATCCGGGCGCCAGGAGCAGGAGTGCGACGAGAGCAGAAGCAGAGAGGATGCGCATGATGGACCTACTGCTTGACGAGTTCGACGCGACGGTTCTGTCGTCGCCCATCTTCCGTGGCGTTGTCCGCGACCGGTTTGGTGTCGCCCAGACCGTCGGTGGTGAGGCGCGCCGCATCGACGCCGCGCGAAACGAGTGCCGCCTTCACCGAGGCCGCTCGGGTCTTCGACAGCGCGAGGTTGGCCGCCTTGGCGCCAACGTTGTCGGTGTGTCCGTCGACCCTGAATTTCAGACTCGGATTGCTCTTCAGCATCGCGGCGACTTCGTCGAGCACCGGACCAGACTCCGCCTTGATGTCGCTCTTCGCCGTGTCGAACAGAATGCCGTGCAGGACGATCTTGCCGGTCGCGGCAGCCTGCGCCGCCATCTCATCCGCGGAGAACTCGACTTTCTGCACCATCGCCGCCGTCTCGATGATGACCATGACGATCGAGTCCCCGTTGGTCTGCAGGTGCATCCAGCGCTCACCGCCGCCGAGCGGCATCATCAGCGTGGTCACGGAGGCATCCGACGCCTGGTAGATCACCTTGCCGCCGCGCGACGTGAACTGCGCTGAATAGTTTCGCGCAATTTCGAGCGCACTGGGATGGCGGGCGCCCTCCTTGAGGTTGTACTCGAACTCCCAGCTCTTGCCTTCGACGCGTTTGGTCGCGTTTTCGGAAGAGATCTGGAACTCATAGCCGTTGAAATCCGCGGAGGTGCCGCTGGTCATCAGCATGCCCGGAAATCTCGGGACGCTCGGATGGTCCTTCGCCGGTTCAGGATCCTGATAGCCAGACGCCGCGTGGCCAAACAGCACGATCGCGCACATCAGGAACACGACACACATTCCGCGGGAACGGGTCATAGGCTCGCCTCCAGAGGGGATACTCGCGCGAACACTACCACGCGCAGACCGCGAGCAGTGAAAAAGCGATGCGCTATTGATGCCGCAGCGCCTTCAGCGGATCGGTCCGCGAAGCGCGCCAGGCCGGTAGCAGCGTCGCAACGAGGACCACGCCGATGACGGTCGCCAACGCGCGCGCGAAGGACGGGACGTCGGTGGGGCTGACGCCGAACAGGACGCTGCGGATGATCGTGCCGACGCCGAACGCCCCGGCGGTTCCGACCGCAATGCCGATCAGCCCCAGCCGCATGCCGCGTCCGAGAAACACGCGCACCACCGACGACCGTGACGCACCGAGCGCCATGCGAATGCCGATCTCGTGCGTGCTCTGCTTCACCGTGTACGACACCAACCCGTAAGTGCCCAGCGCAGCCAGCGCGATGCCGGCCGCGCCGAAGATGAACAGCATTGACGCCATGAAACGGAAGAACAGGAACGCCCCTCGAGTGGCAACGGAAATCGAACTGGCTTTCGACGGAGGCAACTCGGCGTCCAAAGCCGCGACGTTCTCTTCTGCCTGCTCGGCAAGAACATCAATCGGCGCCGAACCGCGTGTGTGCAGGATCATGCCCGGCTGATAGACCTGCAGAAACGGCAAGTAAATGTACGGCGTCGGCGCCTCGTTGATCCGCGAGTACTTCACGTCGGCGGCCACGCCGATCACGGTCCGCCAGTCGCCGTCAGCGATCCGAACGCGTTTGCCGATCGCGTTGGCCGCGCTGCCCCAGAAGCGCGTGGCCAGCGTGCTGTTGACCACCGCCACCGGCGCGCTCGCCTCGTCGTCTCGCTCAGCGAATTCCCGTCCGGAGACCACGCCAATGCGCAGCGTTCGAAAGTAGTCGGGCGCGACGACATTCGACATCATCGCCAGATCTTCGTCGCGGCGTTGTTCGTAGCCTTCGATCGCGATGCGCTGTTTCCGGGTGTCGAGAAACGTCAGAGGTGTCGATAGCGCGAGACTCGCCGACTCGACGCCGGCATCCGCGCGTGCCGCGTCGAGCAGATGGCGGTAGAAAACGCGGCCGCGTGCCTCGTCGTACCCGTTGGCCTTGAGATCAAGCGAGAGTGCGGTGACGTGATCGCCGTCGAATCCGCGGTCTGCCTGCTCGGCCGCCTCGAGGCTCCGCGTGACCAAACCGGCGCCAACCAGCAACAGCAGGGACACCGCCACCTGGCCCACGACCAGCACGGCGCGCATCCGGCCGCGGGCCGCACCACGCGGCGATTCCTCTTTCATCACCGAGACCAGATCGATCTGCGAGCTTCGCAACGCGGGCAAGAAGCCGAACAGCAGCGCGCTACCGCAGGCGACCAGCACCGAGAAACCCACGACCAACGCGTCGGTCTGCATGTTGAAGTAGAGCCGCGACGGCGCGGCCAGCGCTACCGCGTAGCTGAACAACACCGGAATCCCCCGCGCGGCCAGCAGCGTCCCCAGGACCGCGCCCGGCACGGCGAGCACGAGGTTCTCGACAATCAACAGGCGCACGATTCGGATCCGCGAGGCACCGAGCGCCAATCGCAGCGCGATCTCACCGCGACGCGAGATACCGCGGACCACAACCAGCCCGGCGATATTGGCGCAGGCGATCGTCAGGACCAGTAGACCCATGGCAGCGAGCGCGAGCAGCATCGGCAGCACAATCGCGGGCGCCGTGCCCGGCAGTTGCGTGAACGGCACCACGCGCAGCCGTTTGACGACGTCGCCCAGCGGCCGGCTGCGCGCAAGGTCTGTCCAGACAGCGTCGGTCTTCAGAGCCGCATCGGCGCGCGAAATTCCAGGCCGCAGGTGCCCCACGACGTACACCACACCGGCGCGCCGGTCGGCGAGAATCCCCGCGGGCGTCGTCTCCGCGCTGCCGAACGTAATGCCCAGGGCCGGCGCCATCATCACGGGAATGAACAGCTCGACGTCGTAGCTCACGATCGTGCCGTGGAACGACGCGTCGGCGATGCCGACCACGGTCAACTGCGTGTTGTTGACCTCGATCGTCTTGCCGACGATGTTCGGATCCGCGGCGAGATCCCGACGCCACAGCGCGTCGCTGATGACGACGACCGGGCTGAGCCCCGGGGCGATCTCATCGGACGCCTGAATCGTCCGGCCGAGTTGCGATCGCACGCCAAGGACGCTGAAGTAGTTGGCCGTCACGGCCTCCGCAAAGACGTGCCGGGCAGCCCGGCCGCGCCCGAGCGTCGGCTGCACGAGCCGGTACCCGAGCAATCCCGTGAACGCACTATCGTGGTCGCGAAGGTACTGGTAATCCGGAAAAGACATCGCGAGCTCGCGCCCTTTGTCCGTTTCACCGTAGATCGTCTGCAACTGCGCCGATCGCTCCACGCCGGCGACGGGCGCGAGCGCAATGCTCTTCAGCATCGTGAAGACGGCCGCGTTGAGGCCAATGCCAAGCGTGAGCACCCCGATGACGGTGAGCGCGAACGACGGATGCTTGGCGAGCGCGCGGACGGCGTAGCGAATGTCGGCGATGACGTCGCGCAGGGCGTCGACCCACCGCGGCGTCCACACGCGGTGCGCCGCCTCGCGCGTCAGCGTCACGTTGCCGAACTCCTTGATCGAGGCTTCGCGCGCGGACTTCGGGTCGACGCCGTCCGCAATCCGCTCGTCGGCCGCGATCTTCAAGTGCGCCTGAATTTCTGCCTGCAGATCATCATCGTCAAAGCGCGGCATCAACTACTCCTTGGGAGCGGGTTTCATCACGCGACTGATGGCGGTGACCAGTTCGGTCCACCGCGATTCCTCGCGCAGCAATTGCTTCTTGCCATCGGGCGTCAGGGTGTAGAACTTCGCCCGCTGGTTCGCCTCCGTCTGCCCCCATTTCGAGGTGACCCACCCTTTCTTCGCGAGCCGCTGCAGCGCCGGGTAGAGCGAGCCCGCTTCGACCTGAAGGACCTCCGACGACTGCGCCCGGATCGTCTGGGCAATGGCGTAGCCGTGCTGGGATCCCCATTGGAGTGTGCGGAGGATCAGCATGTCGAGGGTGCCATGCAGCAGGTCGGCCTTGGCGTTGGCGTCGGAGCGTGAATGCAGCGTCATAGGGTATAGAGAGACTACATCCTAAGACGTAGAGAGTCTATACCCTGTTCCATGCGACGTGTCCCGGGGTCTAATGACGCCATGCGCTTGGTGTCTTTCGTCGTAGTCGCGCTCCTAGTCGGCTGCCTCTCCGCCGACGCCCGCCAACGGTCGGGCGGCGCGGCCGTGCTTGAAGCTCCGAAAGGCACCGCCGCAATCAGCGGAGTGGTCACCGACGCGACGACGGGCCGCCCCGTCGAGGGCGCGATGGTGTCGCTCGGCGTGACGACCGGCGGATCGATCATCCTGACGCTGCCGCGCGTGACGACCGATCCGAAGGGACGGTTTCTCTTTCGCGATCTGGCGCCGTCAACGAAGTACTACATTCGGGCCGCGCGCGTCGGCTACGCGCCCGCTCGTTTCGGGGCCGCCGGACCTCGGATGCCGTCGGACCGGATCTCAGACACCGAGATCATGACGACGGACGACATCGTGACCATCAACGTCGCCGCGGACCAGTGGGTCGGCGATCTTCAGGTCAAGTTGTGGCGCCTCGGCAGCATCACGGGGCGCGTGGTCGACGAGCGCGGCGAACCGGTCGTGGGCGTGGCGGTGCGCGGGTTCAGCTCGGTGACGGTCGCCGGCCACAGCCAGTGGGTCGGCAGCGACCTCGCCACCACCGACGATCGCGGCGAGTATCGCCTCGCCAACTTGATGCCCGGCAAGTACGTCGTCTCGGTGTTGTCGGTGCAGCAGACCGTGCTCGACACCACGCCGGAAGCTTCGCAGAAGCGCGCCATCGGCGCACTCTCGTTCGGAGGCGGATCGAATCCGGGACTCCCGGCAATCGATGTCGATGGCCGACACCGCATTGCCGTCAGCAACTTCGCGACGCCCCCGCCGCCCAACGCCGCTGCGCCTCGCGCCTACCCGGCGCAGTTCTATCCGAGCGCGCCGACGCTGACGAGCGCGCGAACCATCGACATCGGCTACGGCACGTCACGACCGGGCGTGGATTTCCAACTGCAACCGGTGCCGACGGTGAAGGTCTCCGGCCAAGTCGATAGCGCCGGCGACGCATCGTCGCTCATGTTGCGTTTGATGCCAGCCGGCAGCGAGCAACTCGGCGTCGGCTCCGAAGCGGCCACGACTGTCGTGGAGCGCGATGGGTCGTTCACGTTTCTCAACGTGCCAGCGGGCGACTACACGCTGCTGGCGCAGGCGGGCTTCAGCGAAGCCACTCGAGGCGCCGGCGAAATGCAGTTGCCGGATGCGCCGGGGTTTTCGTCGGGCCCGGGGCAGGTCGGGGCAGGCATGAACCTGTCCGGAGGTCTCAACTACTCGATTCACTCGGGCACGGCTGGCCTGTGGGGCCGCGCCAGCGTGACTGTCGGCGCGAGCAATATGACTGATGTCCTGCTGTCGATGCGTCCGTCCGTCACCGTTCGAGGCCGTGTCGCCATGGCCCCCGGCGGATCGGGGCTGCGGCTGGGAACCGTGCTCGGCGCGCATCCCGCGAATGGCGATCAATCGCTGGGCCGCGTTGGGATGTTCCTGACGATCAACGGCGAGACACCATTCACGCTCGTGGGCCTCGGCCCGGGCACATACCTCCTCGGCCTGCCGTCGTCATTCAGTCGCTTTGTCTCGGTGGTGTCGATCACGACTGGTGGGCGCGAGATCCGCGATACTGGTCTCGATACGTCCTCCGGCCGCGACGTCGATGACGTCGTCATCACGCTCACCGAAACGCTCACGACGATTCACGGCACGGTGCGTGGTGATGGCGCTTCCGGCGCGGCGGTCATCGTGTTTCCCGTGGATCGCGCGCGGTGGGTGGACTACGGCATGGACCCCATTCTGATCGCGTCGAAAGCGGCGGACACCACTGGGGCCTTCGTCGTGACGGGATTGCCGGAAGGCGACTACTTCGCTGTGGCGGTGGACGGCTCGCGGCACGACGCGTGGACCGACCCGAAGTTTCTCGACGCGGCCACAGCCGTCGCCACGCGCATCGCGCTCAAGTGGGGCGACAAGAAACCACTCGATCTCACGATCAGCAAGGTGGTGGTGAAATGACAGCCATCTGGATCGTGCTCGCGTGGCTGTCACTCGCGCCACAATCTCCGACGCAGACGCCGACTCCCGCACCGACACCGACGACCGGCACAGCCTCGATCGCCGGAACGGTGGTCAACGACGAGGAGCGCGCGGTGCCGGTGCGGCGCGCGGTCGTCACCGTCGCAGGCCCCGGCCTCGTGCCGAGCCGCAGCGCGATTACCGATGATGATGGCCGCTTCACGATCGAGCGCCTGCCGGCCGGACGATTCACGATCAGCGTGAGCCGCGCGTCGTTCATCACATCGATCTACGGCGCGAAGCGGCCGGGCAAGCCGGGCACGGCCGTGGTCGTGGCCGTCGGGCAACGAGTCACCGGCCTGACGGTGAAGTTGTGGCGCGGCGCGGTGATTGCCGGTGTCGTGCGCACCGAGGACGGCCAACCGGCTGAAGGGCTGACTGTGCGCGTGATCGCGGCGCATCAGACGCCGGAACCATCGATCTTCACGCTCGACAGCAACAGCGCGAAGACGAACGACGCCGGCGAGTTCAGGATTTTCGGCCTGATGCCCGGCTCGTACTTGGTGTCTGTGACACCGCCGGTCCTGCGCGGCATGTCGCCGACCGCAATGAGTGAGGCGGACATGGATGCGGCGCTCAATGCGCTGCGCACGCGCTCGCCTGCGCCCACGGCTGGTCGGCCGTTGTCTGCGACGCCTGCCGCGCCGCGGCCGTTCACCTACGCCGCGATCTACGTTCCCGGCACCGCGAACATGAGCCAGGCCACGCCGATCACGGTCGTGCCGGGGCAAGTGGTCGACAACGTCGATCTCCAATTGCAGCGGGTGCCCACGGCGTCGATCGGCGGCATCGTGACTCGGCCTGACGGGAGCGGCGCATCGGGCGCACAGGTGCAGTTGGTGCAAACGCCTCCGCGCGGCACACGCTCGACACGCCCCTCACGGCTACGGCGATCGCGCTGCCGGATGGCCGGTTCCGCATCCCGTCCGTCAGCCCCGGCGACTACACGCTGGCTGCTCGCGCCACACCGGTGGGCGTCGCGCCGACCGGACGCGGCGGCGGGCCGGCGCTCTGGAGCGAGACGACGCTCTCGGTTTCTGGAGACGACATCAACGGTGTGGCGCTCGGCCTCGAACCTGGCCCGGCGTTGGCGGGTCGCGTCACGTTTACCGAAAGCACGTTGAAGCCACCTGCCGACCTCACGCAGCTGCGCGTCGCGCTCGTCACTCCTGCCTCGTTGACGAGGCGTGGACCGACGATGGGTTCTGAATTCAATCCCGCGCCACCGATTCCGCTTCGCGCGGATGGCACATTCGAGATTGGCGGTATTCCGCCCGGCGGATTCTTGTTTCAACTGACGGGCCCCGGTGTGGGTCCTTCCGGCTGGTGGATGCGCTCGATGAAGTCAGCGACGCCCGGCGAGCCTGACCTACTCGATCGGCTGATCCAGGTTCGCCCAGGCACTCCGTCGATGAACGTCGTGCTCGCGATGTCCGATCGGCACACCGAGTTGTCCGGGACGCTGCGCACGGCAACGGGACAGCCGCACGCGGACGTCTTCGTGATCGCGTTCTCGACCGACCGCACGATGTGGGGGCCGAGCGCGCGGCGGGTCCGCGCTGTACGTCCAGGCGCCGACGGACGTTACTCGATGCCCGACTTACCGCCAGGAGAGTACCTGCTAGGCGTCGTGACCGACGTCGATCCGGAGGACTGGCAGAATGCCGCTCTACTCGAGCAGATGGTGCCCACGTCCGTCACAGTCACCATCGGTGAAGGTGAGAAGAAGGTGCAGGACCTGCAGTTGGGCGGGACCACGACTCGTGCCCGGGCGATTCGGTGAACAGATGCTGGCAGAACGGCGCATGACGCTCCGACACGCCGCCTCTCGGGAGAATCTGACGAAGTAGTACTAGCCTGCTCCCACCTCCCACGCTCTGCCCTTTCGAACGTAAGGGGCAGTGACTGCAGCAAAGAAGCGACGCTCCAGTTCACATTGCAGTGGCAGCAGTACGTCAACACCTGTGAAATGGAAATGGCCCTGCTCCATCCGTCAGGGTAAGCAGGGCCATTCACAAATCTCCTTCGAACTACTGGCGATGAGCGCGGGCGGGTGCTGGCAATTCAGACGTTACACCGACAGCACCTGGACTCTTGACCACTCTCGCCTTCGCCGAACGAACTCCCGATGATCCAACACCCGCCGAGTTCGCGATCAGTGCGATCACAATTCCCACCCACCGCGCCTGCCGCCCGACCAATGCGGGCGACCATCGTGGAGCGTTCACGAAGACGTTCAACCGGCATCGGGAAAGCAGCAGTGTAACGCCTGCCACTAGGCCGCCCATCGTGGCGATGAACATAGCCCACACGTCACTCGCCGCAGACGATTGAGTCACGCCGTTGATCACCGCAGAGTGCCAGTCCGAATAGCCGCCATCCAAGTAGCATTGGCCTGAACTTCGGAATTCGATCCAGCAGTCGCCAGTGCTTTCCTGCCACTCGCAGAAGTCCGCCCCATTGCTGATGCAACTGGCCAAGCAGCTCGCTGCACTAGGCTGGGAGTCCGGTCCCCACCACGAGCCGTAACAGCCGCGGACGGCAGTGCCTGCAGCCATGGTTGGGCCAGGCGGAGGCGGTGGAGGCGGCGGAGGTGGTGGAGGGGGAGGAGGGGGAGGAGGGGGCGCGGGCGTAAACACCTTCGAGTACCAACCCCCAAAGCCGCCATTCAATGCGCAGCTCGTTCCAAACTCTACGTAACACTGACCGCTCAAGGCATAGTATTCGCACGCGTCCGCACCGTTCTGCGCACAGTATGCGTGGCAGGCATCTCCGCTCGGCTGAATCACGGGCGACTGCGCAGAGTACCCAACACAACTGCGAATGGCAGTGTCCGCAGTAAGCAAGGACCCGCCAGGATAGCCGCCCGGCGGCGCTGGCGGTGGAGCCGAAGCTACACGGCAAACGTCCGCATTTCGCGGCTCACACTGGTTCGGGCCGTTGTCGCTCGCATCCCAATAGCACCCCTGGTCACTGCCGCACTTGAATCTCCCCATTTCATTTGTGTTTGTGAGGGCCGCGTACTGTCTCGCAATTGTCGTTGTGATACTGCAACTCTGACCAAATGTCGGCGAACACATCTGCGACGGAAGCTGCCACTCGCATCCCTGCGCGCCCTGATCTGCGCAGTAGGAATAGCAGGACAATAGATCCTGGGCCACAACTGAGACACCGGGAATCTCGTTTACGCAAGACACTTGCCGTTCGAACGTCATAAGCGCGCTAGCTGGAGTAGCGCCGACAAAGAGCGGAGCCAAC
>CAYHEX010000081.1:0-13879 GCA_964355365.1 uncultured Solibacteraceae bacterium
TTCGTCTCGACGCTGGAGCCATCGCGGCTGAGGGGCACGCCGTCCGCGTCCTCGAAGTGGCGGCCCTTGATCACGTTGGCGCCGAGCAGGCGGAGGAAATTCGCGGAGACGCCGCCGATCTTGACCTGTTCGGGTGTGCCGTCGGCTGCCGGGAAGATCTGCTTCTGCGTCTGCACGATCGCCATGTCTTCGAACGCGCTCTTCGAGCCGTCGCGGACGTCAACGAATTCCTCGTAGGAGAACGCCATCCCGAGGTTGTTGCGCGCGCGGAGGTCCGCGTACAACGTCACCAGGCGATCGGGGTCCTTATAGGGGAGTGGGCGCAGCAGCACGGCGTTGGCCACGCTGAAGATCGCCGTGGTGGCGCCGATGCCGACGGCCATTGTGAGCGCCACGGTGAGCGCGAAGACCGGGCTGCGTGCCAGTGTCCTCGCAGCCAGTTGGATATCGCGACCTGCCACAGCCACCTCCGCCGGGATAATGTCATGTCTATGAGCCTGCATGTGGTTCTTGGAACGGGTCCGGTGGGCTGTTGGACCGCCCGCGCCCTCTGCGACATGGGCCACTCGGTCCGGGCCGTCAATCGCTCGGGCCGGCGACCGGCCCTGATGCCAATTGAGGTCGAGGTTGTCGCGGCTGACGCGGCCGATCCCGATGCGATGATCGACGCGGCTGATCAGTGTTCGGTGATCTATCAGGCGCTGAATCCGCCGTATCACCAGTGGCACGAGCTGTTTCCCGCGCTGCAGTCGGCAGCGCTCGATGCGGCGCACGCCACGCATGCGCGGTTTGTCTCCATCGAAAATCTCTACATGTACGACTCGTCCGGGGTCATGACGGAGGACTCACCGGTGTCGCCGCGCTCGCGCAAAGGCGCGCTGCGGGCCCGGATGGCCGAAGACCTGTGGGCCGCGCACGAACTCGGCGACGTGCGCGTGGCGGCGCTGCGATCGAGCGATTACTACGGCCCGGGCGTCGTCATGTCGGCGATGGCTGAGCGCGTGTTTGGTAACCTCCTGGCGAAGAAGCAGGCGCAGGTGTTGGGCTCGGCGACGCAACCGCATTCGTGGGCGTACATCGAAGATGTGGGGCGGGCCGCGGCCATGTTGGGCACCAGTGAGGATGCGCTGGGCCACACGTGGATCGCGCCGCACGATTCGCCGCGTACGCAGGGCGCCATGGTGGAGAAGGCCGGCAAGGCGCTGGGTGTGCCGGCGCGCGTGTCTGTGGTCTCGCCATTGCTGCTGCGCCTCGCCGGCCTCTTCGATTCAGGCGCGCGGGAAATGGTCGAGATGGCCTACGAGTTCACCGAGCCGTTCGTCGTTGACTCCACACGCATTCAGCGCGCGTTCGCGCTTTCGCCGACACCGGTTGATGTGGGCATCGAGCGCACGGCGCGGTGGTACAAGGCCCGGGGAGCTGTGCGGACATGAGTGATGACACGTTCAGTGTGCTTGGTCGCTGGTCGCTCGTGTCGATCGACACGCCCGAGGACAACCTGCCGGGTCACCGTGTCGACTTTGATTTTCGCGACGGACCCGACGGCCTCCACGGCGTCGTGCTCAACCGCTTCAGGGGCGCGGAGATTCCGCTGCAGACGCTGACCTTCGACGGCGAGACGCTGCGGCTCCAGATGTCGCCGCCGCCGAATCAGCAGATGGACGCGCTGCCGTTTCTGGTCATGCAGCGCGTCGGCCATCGCTTCGAAGGGCAGTGGGACATGAAGGCAGCCGCGCATCTGCATCTGAAGTTGTTACGGACACGCTGATGGACGTCACGCGTCTACTTGAATGCGACCTGCAGGTACACCGAATGCCGCCCGTAGGATTCGAAGAACGGCTTGAACGGCACGCCGGCCACTGAAAACCTCAGCGTGCCCGGGTCGCCCGCGATGGACCGGCTGATGTCGCTCGCGTCCAGTTCCACGCGGCGCCAGTCGGTGCGCGCCGCCGTTTCTTCAGCTGCGAGAAGCACCGGGCCGTACAGGATGCTGGCGACGTTCGGCTGATCCACGACGTGGTCGAGGGTGAACGTGAACGGCATCCGGATCTCGACCGTGTCGTTGTCGCGCCACGTGCGTGCGAGTGTCAGGTATGTGCCCGGCTTCGCCGTGACGGCTTCGATGCGCCCGTTGATCCTGACGAAGAAGCCACGCGTGGCCCAGGAAGGCACGCGTACCTTGAGGTCGAACTTTCCGGCGCCCTTCACGATCAGCTTCGTCGTGTCCGCGTACGGGAAATCCGTCACCTGTTGTACCGAGATCTTGCGCTCGGTCCACGTCAACGTGGAGGGAATGAACAGGTTGACGTACAGCGCCTGCTGGTTCGCGCTCCGGAAGTAGATCGTGTCCTGCAACTTAGTATTGCTCTCGAGCGCGGTGCCGTTGCAGCAGGTGAAGCCGTTCATCGCGGCGTTGCCGAACCGCTTCTGCGCGGCCGGATTGAGCGGCACGTGGTACGTGTTGCCGGCATTCTCCTCGGCCACCGAGGCCAGGATGTGGTTGTAGAGCGCGCGCTCGTAGTGATCCATGTACTTCGCCGTCTGGTCGTACATGAAGAGCTGCCGGTCGAGCTTCAGAATGTTGTACGTGGCGCACGTTTCGTTCTGGCCACCCGTGGCAAACCCGTTCTCCCATAGCGAGTTCGGCTGGCTCGGGAAGCACTCCGCGTTATTCGGATTCCGCGCGCCCGCGACGCCGCCGATGCTGTACGTGTACCCGGCATTGACGATGTCCCAGAAGTTCGTTGCGATCAGGTAATACGGCACTTCCTTCGTGTTGCGGAATGTTTCGAGCGCGCCGGTGATCTGCGGGATGTGCTGATTCGCGTGCTTGCCGCGAATCGTGTCCACGCGCTTGGCGAGGCCGCCGTCGCGATTCGGGTTGCCGAAGAACAACGTCGTGTTGTCGAAGAGCTTCGCCGTCTCCACAAAGCGTCGCTCGCCGGTCACGCGGAACAGGCGGGCCATCGCTTCGTTCATGCCGCCGTACTCGCCGGCGATGTACCGGCCCCACATGGCCGTCCGCGTCTCGGGCGGCAGCGCCCGAAGACGCGCCTGCACCCACCCGCCCATGCCCGTCGCGATGTCGAGCGCCTTCGTGTTGCCCGTCAGTTCGTACGTGTCGAGAAGCCCCGACAGAATCTTGTGCAGTGTGTAGTACGGCGCCCAGATCTGGCTGTCTTGCGTGCCGTAGGTGGCGCCGCGCTCGAGCATGATGAACTGGTCCGGCGGGTACGCGCTGATGAAGCCCGTGCCCCAATTCCAGTAGTCGGTACGAATCGCGCCCACGCGAAGGTTGGAGTCGTAACTCTGACGCCCGGGCCCCACAGGCACCGCTGTCGACTCGGCCACCGAAGGACCGCCAGGCTGCGCCGGCTTGCCCGACTTCTGTGAGAGGTCGTACAGCACGTCCACGAGGTAGTTCATCTTCTTCAGGAATGTCGCCTGCAGGGCCGGGTCGTAGCCCGTGCTCGCGTAGGCCTGGGCGATGGCGGTCATGTAGTGCCCGCTCGCATGCCCGCGTAGCCGCGTCGTCTGGTTGTCCCACCCCTCGAGGGCAACCGTTCCCGCGGGCTGCGGCTGCCCGAAGGCGTCGCGGAAGTTATAGAGGAAGTTGTCGGGATTGCTGGCGGCGAGACCCTTGAGGAACTTGTCGCGGTTCTTGATGAACGGCGTGTCGCCGCCACGCGCGTCTTTATTCAAGACCACCTGCGCCAGCGGAAACGGCTCAACCAGACGGTCCGGCGGCGTCATCATGCCGACCGCCACCTTCACGATCACGGTCGCTTTCGGCTCGAACCGCGTGCCCGGCACGCGCCCCAACACGGTGTAGGTGCCGGCTTTCTGCACTTCGCTGGTGTCGGTCGGCGACGGCCAGATCACGCGCACCTCGCCCTTCGCACCACCCGTGAAGGTCGCCGCGAGCGTGACGGGCAGTCGCGGCATCATGCCGATCACCGTCTCCACCGTCACGTCGGGCACATTCGTGAGCCGCGCGGCAAACGGCGACTCGCGCGGAATCGCCGCGGTCGAGATCTCGGGCGCCGCGCCTCGGCCGCGAGCGGCCTGCGTGCTGACGGCCAGCGCGTTGCGCCGAATGGCGGCGATCGGCTCATCGCCGAGCGCAATCCGGTACAACCGCACATCGCGCAAACGCGCATGCAATGTTGGCGCGCCGTCGTTCTGCGTGCGGCCAAGGAACAGCCGGTTCGTCGTGGACGTTTGCGGCAGGAGCTGCGCCGGAGTCGCGGCGACGTTCGTCGCTTGCCCAGCGCGCATGCCGTCCAGGTAAGTCGTCAGCACGTGGCTGGCGGGATCGAGGACGACGGCAAACTGGACCCACTGATTCTCGACAACGGGCTTCGGCGCCGTTTCGCCGCGAACCTGGCCGTCCACAACAGCCGCGGCACGAAAGCCTTGCTGTTGATCGACGATCGCGTAGAGTCGCGCGGCCGCGCTCTGACCAAAGTCAAACACCGGACCCGACGACCGTGTCGGCAGATACAGCCAGCCGGTGACGGCGATGGCGTCTTCTCCGGCCAGCGCGGCGGCCGGCAACTGCACGTGGCTGCCGTCGCCGGTCAGCAGCAGCACCCGGCGCGCGTTCGTGTCATCGACAAAGAAGGGGCCGGTGCCGCGCAAGGTCGCGTGCAACTGATTGCGCGACGAATCCTCCGCGTTGCCGTTGAGTTGATACCGCGCGACTAACGCCGTTTCACCGATCCCGTCGAGGAATTGGTCACCGCCCTGCGCGCCGGTCTGTGTGTTCTGCGCAAGCATGGCGACGATGGCCGAGACGACGAGGACCAGAGCCGAAGACAGTCTCTTCATAGTGCTGAGGATTATGCGCCAAACCGTGGGCGGTTCGTCACCGCCGCAGTCTGGCGCTTCCACCATGGCGCCGGCAGTGTCTTCGCGCTCGGCCACACGGTGTCGAGCGTGTCGCCGTTGTACAGCGCGCCGTTCTTCATCACGTACCGAATCGCCGTCGTCGCGTGAATGTCCTGAAGCGGGTCACGGTCGAGGACGACGAGGTCGGCGAGTTTGCCGGTCTCGAGGCTGCCGAGGTCCTGGCCGAGCCCGAGCGCTTCGGCGCCGTTGATCGTCGCGACGCGCAGGATGTCGTGCGGCGCCATGCCGCCCTCTGCGAAAAGCTTCATTTCCCAATGCACTTGCAGGCCCTGCATCTCGCCATGGCCGCCGAGCGCCACCTTACCTCCCGCCTTCAGGATCGCGTCGGCGCCCGCGGCCACCTCGCGCACCTGATAGTCCTCCTTCGGAAACGCCAGCAATCGCGTGGCCGTTCGCTGGAAGAGATCGTCGAGCGGAAAGAACGTGCGCAGTTTCGGATCGTCGAACGGCCGCTCTTCAAAGAGCATCCGGTACACCGGCAGCGCGCCGCCGAACGAGACCAGCAGCGTAGGCGTGTAGGTGAGGTCGCTCTTGGCAAAGAGTTGAATGACGTCGCGATACAACGGCGCGGTCGGCAGCGCGTGTTCGTTCCCGCTGAAGCCGTCCAGCACGTGCGTGATGTCCATCTTCGAATCCGAGCCACCCTCGGTCGTGGGCAGCATGCTCATCTCGCGGCTCGCCTCAACGACCCACCGTCGCTGCTGTCTGTTGCCAACCATGTACGACTTCAACAGGTTGGTGCCGTACTCGTCGCGGTACCGTGCGATCGTCTTGCGCGCGTCGTCGAGCGACTGGAAGTTCGAGCCGGACATCAGGCCGGGTCCCGTGGAAAATACACGCGGGCTGGGTGTGTCACCGACCTCTGCGAGATCTGCGTAGGCGAAGATGTCCGGCGTTGACTGCGGATCGCGCTGCGTGGTGACGCCGAACGCGAGGTTGGCGTATGGCGCAGACATCTCCGGTTCGAGCAGCTCGCGCCGGCCCGCCAGGCCGTGCGCGTGGATGTCGACGATGCCGGGAATGATCGTCTTCCCGGTGACATCCACGATCCGTGCGCCCGTCGGCACGCTGACCGCGCCGCGCGCGCCGATCGCCGCGATGCGGTTGTTGGTGACGACGATATCGGCGTTGCGGATAACTTCGTTGCCGCGCATCGTGATGGCCGTGGCACCGCGCAGCACGACCGTGCCGTTCGGAATCGCGCGCGGCATCGACGCCACGAGCGGTGTAGCGGTGTCAGCGGCATCGGTGGTGCCAGCGAGTTGATGGAGCGTCGCGCCGGCGACCCATGTGACGGACGCGCTGTCGGCGGTCCAGCCGAGACTCGTGCCCGTTCCGCCGGTCGGCACCGCGCGCGCACCCGGTTGTGCGGCGTCAAGCGTCACGGGCGCAGCACCGGCCGCCGGCAGGTTGAACCGTGTCACCTGCTCGCCCGCCATGACCGCGACGTGCGCGCCGTCGGGACTCATGCGGACATCGACGTTCGGCCCGGACCGGGCCGGCTTGGCCACGACCGCGCGGTCGCTGCCGTCGAGCTTCATCGACACGAGGCCATCGGGCGCCGACACGAACACGCGCGTCCCATCGGCGGTGAAATGTGGATGACGCAGTCCGCCGGTCGCCGCGATGGTCGTGGCGGCGCCACCTGACGCGGGCACGCGCACGAGTTGCGTGTCTGCCGGCATGGCCGGCGACCTTCGCGCCGACCCCTCGGGTGCGCGAAGCGCGACGATGGACGCGCCGTCGGGCGTCCAGACAGGATCGATCCAGAACGCTGAACCTTCGGAGACGCGGACCGGCGTGCCGCCGCGGCTCGGCGCTTTCCACACGGCGCCGCCTTCTGAAGACCAGGTCACAAACGCGATCCACTGGCCGTCGGGTGACCACGCCGGCATGAATTCGGCCGGGCGCGCCGTGTTCGTCAGGCGGATCGGCGCACCAGTCGAGGCGGTGATCCAGATGCGCGCGAGACCCGAGTAGGCGACGCGGCCGTCCCCTCCGACCGTCGCTTGCTGCACGTAGCGCGCCGTGACGGCGTCTTGCGGCAATCGGCGCGGGAAGGACAGCGTGGGCGCGACCTGCATCGAGACGGCGGCTGAAAAGGGGATCACGGTGTCGGCGTTCGACGCGACGTCGATGCGGTGGATCTTGCCGTCGTAGGCGACGACGACCGCGCGTCCATCGGGTGTGAACGCGTAGTCGGGCAGCACGTCTCGAGACGCGTTCGACTCGAGGCCGTTGCGCTGCAGTGGAAATCGCAACCAATGCTCGGCACCGGTCACCAGGTTGCGCAGTCGCAGTCCTGTGCGGCCCTGCGCCTGCGCGCCGTACGCGAGCAACTGGCCATTCGGCGACGGCCGTGGTTTCATCGAGATCGACTGTTCGAGCCGAACCACCTCCTCGCGCGCAGACCCGAGATCGCGCCGCATGATCCGGCTCGAAGCGCCGTCGCGGCTGCCGTACGGCCGCGGCGTCACGCTCGTGTAGTACAACGACTGACCGTCCGACGTCGGCTCCGGACCGAAAGGTCCGGGCGGTGGGGCTGACACGAGCGGCGCCGCCGCCCCGCTCGCGTTTGCGACGAGTTTCTCGGTTTTCCCCGTGGCGACGTCGACTTTGGTGATGCCGGCCTGACGGTTCTCAACCACCGTGACGAAGATCGAACGCCCGTCCGGCGACCAACTCGGCGACATCATCGTCGCTCGCGGCAACGACGTCAGCGCTTTCGGCTGATCGCCCTGCGCGCCCGCGATCCAGACGTTGTCCGAGCCGCTGCCGTCACTGATGTAGGCGAGCGATGTACCGTCGGGAGAAAAGCGCGGCTGCGACTGAAACGCCGAACCGGTCAATATCGCTTGTGCGTGTCCGCCCCCGATCGGCAACGCGTAGATGTCGCCGAGTAACTCGAAGGCGATCGTGCGCCCGTCGGGCGCGACGTCGAGTGAGATCCACGTGCCTTCGTCGGTCGTGAACTCGATCAGGCGCGGGGCATCCGCAGCGCGTGCGGGTCGTTGAGCGTGAGTGCCAACGGCCAGCGAGAGACCGAGCAGGACGACAAGCGATAGCCGTTTCATTGTCGCATTGTGTCCACGGCTCACTGCGTGGTCAAGGCGACGAGTTGGGGACGCGGCGGACTTCGAAGGCCGGCGTGCGCTACGCCAGCGCCGGTCGCCGATTCCCGCTCGCGCGCACGCTGATCGTCGCTGTCGTCAGGCCCTGCGCTTGCGCTTCGACCGTCACCGTGCCGTCGCCGGTCGATGACTGCACGAGCGCCATGCACAGGCCATTGAACGCGTTGCGCTTCGTCGCGCGATCGGGCTCGTGGCTGCTCGGGTCGCCGTTGCCGACGCCGATGATCTTTCCTGGACCGGTGACGCTGAACTGGACGTTGTTCATTGCCGTCGGGACCACGCGTCCTTCAGTGTCCTGCACTTCGCAGGAGACGACGACGGTGTCTTCTCCGTCGGCGGTGAGCGCGGCTTTGTCTGTGCGGAGTGCGAGTTTCGACGGCGCGCCCGTGGTTTCTCGCCGGTCGATTAGCGTGCCCGCCCGCGCGTGATGCCGGCCGCGCACTTCGATCACACCCGGCTGATAGCGGACGTTCCATGACGCATGCGAGTTCTTCTCGACCTTCTGCCAGCCTTGCGTCACGCCATTCACGAACAGCTCAACAATCTCGCAATTCGTGAAGCACCACACTTCCACTTCCTGGTTCTCTTTGCCCGGCCAGTTCCAATGCGGGAAGAGATGCAGCACGCTCTCGCGCTCCGGGCCCCACCAGCTCTTGTAGTAGTAGAAGAGGTCTTTTTCGAAGCCGCACATGTCCATGATGCCGAAGTGCGAGCTGATGCACGGCCAGCCGTACGGGGTGGGCTCGCCGCGATAGTCGAAGCCGGTCCAGACAAATCCACCCGAGAGGTACTCGCGCTCGGAGAAGTACGTCCACCAGCCTTCCGCGGTGGACGCCCATGGCGGGTAGTTGCGGTCGTACGAACTCACGTAGCCTTTGGCGACGTCGTTCTCGTAGATACCGCGCGTGCTCACGGTGCTGCCGAACTCCGTGCCCGTGGTCGGCTGCTTCGGGAACTGCTTGTGGTACTCGTCGATGCCCTGATAGCGATAGTTGAAGCCCTGCACATCGACGATGGGCGAGAGGCCTTTGCCCCATTGGCCGTTCATCGCCTGCGTGATGAGGCGCGTCGGATCCAACTCACGCGCCTTCCGCTTCATGGTGGCTGCGACCTTCGCGCCACGGTCGGTGCCCTGTTCCGGTTCTTCGTTGCCGATCGACCAGATGAACACGGATGGATGATTGCGATCGCGCAGGATCAGGCGTTCGAGCTGGCTGAGGCCTTCGTCGGTGGACGACATCATCCGCGTCTCGTCCATCACGAGCATGCCGAGCTGGTCGCAGGCGTCGAGCAGTTCCGGCGTGGGCTGGTTGTGCGACGTGCGATAGGCGTTGCAGCCCATCTCTTTCAGCTTCTTCACTCGGAAGTACTGGAGCGCGTCGGGCAGCGCCGCGCCGACGCCTGCGTGGTCTTGGTGATTGCAGGTACCTTTCAGTTCCGTGCGCACGCCGTTGAGGAAGAAACCCTTGTCGGCGTCCCACTTCAACGTGCGGATGCCGAAGGTCACGTCGACCGCGTCATATTTGCCGAGCTGCACGGCCGCGCGGTACAGGAGCGGCGTGTCGGGGCTCCACAGCCGGGCCGCGGGCACGTTCACGGTTTGCGTGTAGGTCTGCTTCGCCCACGGTTTCAACCACACGGCGGTCGGGCCGATCGTGTGACCGACGGGTTTGCCGTCGGGCCCGGCGATCTCGCACATCAGCGATGCGTCGGCGGTCTTGTCCTGTTCGTTGACGACCTCGACCTGAATCTTCACGGTGGCGCTGCCATTGGCGTTGGTCGTGGTCGTGACGAACACGCCGTTGTGCGCGATGTGCAGCGGATCCGTCTTCTCGACCCACACGTGGCGATAGATGCCCGCGCCTTCGTAGAACCAGCCTTCGTATTCGGTGGCGTCCACGCGGACGACGAGCGCGTTCTTGCCGCCGTATGAAATAAAGTCCGTTATGTCCAAGTAAGCGGGGGCGTAGCCGCTCAGGTTGCGGCCGATGTAGTGGCCGTTGAGGATCACCATCGCGTCGCGGAACACGCCGTCGAAGTTGATCGCGATGCGTCGGCCCGCGTCGCTTGCGGGGATATCGAACGTGCGGCGGTACCAGCCGATCGAGGTCTCGGGGTACGTGCGCCCGAGAGGGTAGGCGCCGTGTTCGTTCAGGTCGCGGTTGTCGTTGAAGGGCAGATCGATCGCCCAGTCGTGCGGCAGGTCGACGGACTTCCATGCGCTGTCATCGAAGTTCGTGCCCGTGACGCCGTTGCGTCCGCCGATCAGGGTTCCGGATTTCGCAAACGCGCTTCCGCGTCCCCAGCCAAAATCTTTCGCCGGATCGTTCGCATGTCCGAGCGAGAACTTCCAGTTGAAGTCGGCGAGGAGACGTTCGCGACCGCCGGCGTTCATCGCGGCGTCTGTCGTCTGCTCCGCGTCGAGCACGCCGGTGAAACGTGGCGCCAACGCCACCCCAGCGGCGGCGACGGCGGATGTCTTCAGCAGGCGGCGACGGGACCACGAGTTCGCAGACATTTGCAAAGGATAGCTCTCCTGAGGTTCGAACGGTTCGGAAGGTTCGTGGGGTTCTGTTCGTGGGGTGCTTAGGGTTCGCGGGGTTCGTGAGGGTGGTTCGTGGGTGCGTGCGCTTAGGTCCGCGGAACCCGCGCAACAAGATCGTTGGTGAGCGCTTCGCACGATGCAGCCACGGTCGTGCGGTCTTCGAGCCCTTCCGCCGCGTCGGCCGCGAGCAGGCTGCCTTGTGCTCTGGCTCTTCCGAACAGGCCGCCCAGTAGATCGAGGCCCTCGCGTGCGATCTCTCTCGAGACCGGATCGCCGAACATTCTTGCGAACCCATCCGCCAGCTTCGTGGTTGGCACACCTCGAAGCAGCCTCAGCACGTCGTGCGCATCCTTGGGCTTCGGTCGACGCCGGCCAGTTTCACCGAGTCGATCGTTGAGCTTGTGGCATTTCGCGACCATCAGTGCCGCGGGACCCGCCACACCGATATCGAACCGTCGATGATCATCGTCACGAAGCGCCATGATCATCATCGTTGTCACGTCGATCACGCAGCCTTCGATGCCGCGGACCTGGCGGACCGCATGATCATCGTGCCCGGGCAGTTCGGCGCCTCTGCCGCCGCGACCGGCCAGCGCGGCCGGAACGAGCAGATCGACGGTGGCCCACTGTTCACCGGCGGGCGCCCAAATGCCCACGATTTCCTGCGCCCCGATCAGTACGAGTGACGCCCGATGGTCGGCGAGAGCCTCGAGTGCGTCGAGGAGGACAGTGCGCGCGGCGATGTAGATCGGATCAGTGGCGCCAGACATCTTCGTTCGCCGCCATCCACTCAATGAACGCTTCGGCTTCTTCCGTACTGCGGCCCGGTCCGGTAAGCAGATCGGCGGCGATTTGTGCCGGCGCGGCCACCACGATTCCTCCATTCGTCGTCGTGCCTTCGAAGGGGAGTGAATCTCTCGGCGTCAGCAGCGCCACGTTGCCGCCGGCGCTGACTTTCTTGAGCTCCAGCGTGCTCAATGCCAGTTCGCGATCATCGACGTACAACGTCGCCAGCGTCGTCGGTGCCAAGGGGGCGCGAAGGGCCGCCGCCGCCGATCCAGTGAGCGCGTAGCGCAGCGACGAGGTTGACCGCAACAACTCCAGCAGCGCCGTGATTCCTCGAGGCGCGAGCGCGTACGTGACGGCGTTGCTCGCAGTGACGCCGTAGTCGTCGGTCCATCTCCGTAGGAGCGACTCCCATTGCACCTCGACGACGGCGGCCCGGCGCTCGCGGCGGAGAAGGCCGTCGAGCTCGACCTGTCTGAGCACGCGCGACGTGTAACCCACGTCCGTGCCCGAACGTGCGGCAAGGTCGCGGAGCCTGAATGGCGGCGGCAGTTCGATCAGCGCCCGGACGACGCGCGCGGCCTTCGCGCCCTTCAGCGTGCGCTCTGCGACGGCCGGCGCGGGGTTTTTCGTTGCGCCGGTGGTCTCGATGAACAGGCCGGGTTTGGCGATGACAATGCGTGTGTTGCCGGTGAGGTCGGCGTAGTTGATGCCCTGCGTCGTGAGCCGTTGGCGCTGCGAGGCGGAGAGGTAGGGTGCGATGAAGAGCGTGTTTCCCGGTCGCGCGCGATCTTGGCCAGGCCATGTGGTGGCAATCGCGAGCGTCGTGCTTCTGCCATCCGGCGCCTTGACCGACAGCGAGGCGTCATTCGCGGTGACGTCCCAGCCATTGGGCACACGGCTGCTGATGATGCGCAGCGAGTCTTTGACGAGTTGCTGTTCCTGGACCATGGCTTCGACCAACGCCAATTGTATCGATATTTGCCTATAATGGCAATTTGCCACAATGTGGCAAATTGCATCTGTAGACAAATATCGAACCCTTCCCCACATCTATTAATAGGCCCCCGTGCTACCCTCCGCAGGGGTTCCTGAACACATGCGCTGGATAGCTCCCTCCGAGAAAGACACCGACAACGCCGCGCTCGAGAAGCGGCTCTGGGACGCCGCGGATCAGTTCCGCGCGAACTCCGGGCTGAACGCGCAGGAATACTCCGGGCCGAGCCGAACCGCGGGGAGAAGCAGTGATGAAGACAATCTCTGGTCCTCGCGTCCTCTCCATTAAGCAGCCTTGGGCATGGGCCATCGCCCAGGATCGCAAGCGAGTCGAGAATCGCGACTGGTCGACTCCATATCGTGGCCGAATCTACATTCACGCCAGCGGGAAGTTGGATCGAACTGGCGTTGAAGATGTGGACGTGGTGACAAAGTCACGCGCGGCGCGATTTGGCTGGTGGTTCAGCGGCAAGTACGGATTCGTCCTAGCGAACATTCGTCGGTTGAAGAAACCAGTGAGGACATCCGGGAAGCTCAATCTCTACCGGCCATCCTCAGCCGTGATTCGCTACGTCGAGTGCCAGTTTCGGAGCAAACGAGGAAGATGACTATTCACCTCACCGTCACCCACCCCACAATCCTGCCCGGCAAGATCGAGGGCTTCCGGTTCATGTGGGCGTTCTACGTGAAGGGCTATCGACTCGAGAAGCACTGTCAGCCGGGCTTGATTGGGAAGGTAGTTGACGATTTCAAAACGTCAACCGCTGTCAGCGGACGAACGATTGCATTCGACAAGATGGACACGTATCCCTACGTCTACGTGTGCGGCGTTGGCACGGGACCCAAGAAGGAACTCGGCGGCAAGAACCTGCACTTCCCGCTCCGATACAAGGAAGGCGCCGTCGCCACGAAGACGACGTACAACGGCTACGTCTTCACCGCCACCAACGCCGAAGAGTTGCCGATCCCTGAACTTCCGGAGGGTTTCAACGGCATCACGAACCGTGAGCATCTGCGCTGCAAGAACTTCCGATTCGCCGTGAGCGTGTTCGGGCAACCGCCGGGCCACCAGGCCCGGCAGTCAGATCCTCATTCGTGGACCTAAAGGTCCACGACTACGGCTAGGGGGTGAGGGTGGTTCGTGTCGAGGATGGAACCCGACGAACCAACCTCGCGAACCCCACGCACCCAACGAACCTTCCGCACAGAACCCCCAGCCTACGCAGGCGCTCGCTTCGCTCGCTGCTCCGGCGGGCAAGCTCGAACCCGACGAACCTCGCGAACCTGTCTTTAGAAGTTCTCGCTGATCGACCGCAGTTCCGCGATGCCGTCGTCGGTGGACGGACCGGAGAAGCAGAGGCGGATGGTGCCCTCGTTGCGGACCATGTCGAGGATGCGCTCGTAGTCGACGCTGTGCGCGTGCATGATGATCGCTTCGGTGGCGGCGCCCGCGTTCTGCGTTTGTCAACGAAATCTGGCCCCCCTGTGATGCCGAAATGTGGCCCCCCCT
>CAYHEX010000082.1:0-13844 GCA_964355365.1 uncultured Solibacteraceae bacterium
CCGGGTGCTCGGCGTTGAGGATGACCATCTTCGCCGCGCGGCGCGTCTTGCCGCCGCTCTTGATGACGCCCGCGAACGCGTCGAAGCCCTTCATGAACGACACCGGCCCCGAGGCCGTGCCGCCACCGGCGAGTACTTCCTTCGACGACCGGATCGACGACAGGTTCGAGCCCGTGCCGGATCCAAACTTGAACAGCATGCCCTCGGTCTTGGCCAGTCCCAGGATCGACTCCATCGTGTCCTGCACGGCGTTGATGAAGCAGGCCGAGCACTGCGGCGCCTTCTCGAACCCACAGTTGAACCACACGGGGCTGTTGAACGAGCCCTTCTGATACACGAGCAGATGCTTCAGGTCGTCCGAGAACGCCTGCAGATCCGCGTCGGACGCGAAGTAGCCCTGCTCCTTCGCCCACCGCGTAATCGTGTCCACCACGCGGCCCACCAGCTGCTTCACCGAGCGCTCACGCTCAGGAGTGCCAATCACGCCACGGAAATACTTGGAGACGACGATGTTGGTGGCCTGCTGGGACCACTGCTTCGGAAACTCGACATCGCGCTGTTCGAACACGAGCTCGCCGCGTTCGTTCGCGATGACCGCCGACCGCAGTTCCCAGTCCACTTCGTCGAAGGGGTCAATACCGTCTTTCGTGAAATGCCGTTCGAACTCGAGCCCGACTATCGAATCGCCTGGACCGAACGTCCGCGGGGTGTCGGTTGTGGTGGTGGTTTCCACGTGCTGAGTTCTCTGCATCTCGGACTCTCTTCTTTCTACGACCCAGGGCGCCAGCCCTTTTTCGTACATAACTACGTCAAACGCTGCCACAGGAACGACTACTCCGAACGACCGGTATTACCCTTCGTTAGGCTGCCAACCAGGAGCCCCGCCCTACTCAAAAACATCGTGAGTGGGGCTCAGCTTCACGCAACAAAACGCTGGGATCGTTTTGCCGACGGCTGATTGGTGCCGGACGACGAATATGCTCCCCCTTTACATCGTTGTCAAGCGGGAACCCACGACATATTGTGGTCTGGAAAAGCCGACCACGCCAGATATTGACAATTCCGTTCGGCAGGTGTTGCAGTTCTTTCACCTGCCCTATTTATTTTCGCGCCCGAGATGACAGGATGACGCATGGAAGTCACTGAGATTCCGGTCCAGAAACCCAGCCGATGGGCCGCCGCTTTTCAAGTAATTATTTGTTGCGGCCAGATCCCCACGCAGACCGCTATCGCCGCACTGCTTTTGCTCACGGGCATCACGCCGGAATCCAACGGGCAGGTGACCCTCGGCTTCTTCGCCGCCCTCACCCTGATCGACACCGTCGTGGTGATCGCGCTGATGCGCATTTTCCTGGCCGACAGTCACGAGTCGTCGATGCGCGTGTTCTTCGGCGCGCGCGAGCGCCAGCACGGCCCCTACAACCTCGAGCGCGAGACCGGCCTCGGCATCATCCTGATCCCCGTCGTGCTGGTCGGCGCCCTCGGCGTGGTCGCACTCCTGAAGACGGTCGTGCCCGCGCTCCACAACGTGCCGGTCAGTCCATTTGAATCGTTCTTCGACACGCCATGGCGCGCACTGGTCTTCACCGTCGTGGCCATGGTGGCCGGCGGCGTCCGCGAAGAGCTGCAGCGTGGTTTTCTGCTCCACCGGTTCGAACAGAGCCTTGGCGGCATAAAGGTCGGACTGGCCGTATTCAGCGTCGCGTTTGGCGCCTTCCACTACACGCAGGGATGGGACGTTGCGGTCGCCACAGGGCTGCTGGGGCTGTTCTGGGGGTGGCTGTACATGAGGCGCCGATCGGTGGTCGCGTCGATGGTCAGCCACGCGGGCTTCAACGGCACGCAGGTCTTACAACAACTGCTACTCAAGTTAGCGAATTAGCGAATACGCCGTATCTCCGCCCGCTGCGCGAGCGCGTCGATCCAGTCACGGATCCGCGCGGCGCGGCGATCGGCGGCCACGCGGCGGCGAACGTCGGCCTCGACCGCCGCGAACTCCGGCGTCACGCCAGCCACGGCGAAATCGGCCTCGTGCTCTCTGAAGTAGGCCACCGCCTGCGTGCGGGTGGGCTGCGATGCTGCGGTAAACCGCTGGTCGAGGTACGCCGCAATCCGCAGGTCATCGCGCAGCCAGGCCATCAGCGTGGTCTCGCGCATGCCGACGTTGGCCAGCGCGTTCGGTAGGTCGGTCCCGAGCGGCAGTAGGGCGGCCCACGCCGCGCGCCGCGCGCTCAGTTGCTCAGCCGTCGGCTCCACGGGCGCGTAGCGCGCCACCTCCGCGAGCGTCAATCGTCGCTCAATGAGCAGCGTGACCAGGGCGTCGTCATCCAGCGACGCGGTGAACGGCAGGAACTGCAACCGCCGCGCCGCCCGCACATCCGACGCCGTCACGACGCTGCCATTCACGACGGCCAACATGCGATCGATGCCCACATCCTGCGCGAGCACCGGAACCGCCCTCACGAACCCGGCGAACCCACCGAACCCCACGAACAGCAACCCCACGAACCCCACGAACCTGACGAACCCTACGAACCGAAGGTGTTCTTTCATCAGAACGCCTCCCCGATCGAAAAGTGGAATTCCCACCGGCGACTGTCCGTGCTGCGCAGCCCGCCAACTTTCCAGCCGACGTCAAAACGCAGCGGTCCGATCGGCGACTTGTACCGCACGCCTGCGCCGAGCGCGGTCCGCAGATCACTGAAGTGCATGGCACCGACGCGTGAGAACACGTTGCCTGAATCGACGAAGGTCGCCACCCCGAGTTCTTCGGTGATCGCCGTCCGCATTTCCGCGTTGAACACCATCAGGCCGTTGCCGCCGTTGGAGAGACCGTTCGCGTCGAGCAGATCCGGCGCGCCGAGCCGGTCCTGCTGAAACCCGCGCACGGTCGTGCTGCCGCCGGAGAAGAACCGCTGACTGGCCGGCACCAGCTCCACCGACTCGCCATTCAGCGTCTGCGCAAACCCGCGCACCAGACCGAGGCGAACGCCGCCGGCGAGCACCACGCGCGGCGCGGCGTCCATGCGCCGATAGGCAAACCCCTGCGCGAACAGCTTGGCGAAACCCACCTGCGACCCGATGGCCCGCATCGCCAGTTCGGTGTCGGCACTGAGCAGCGCACCGGCGGCAGGCGACACAGGGTCACTGCGGGTATCGCGAAGCACCGTACCGGACAGCACGGACAGGCGGATCTGGGGGAACAACCGGTCCACGAGCAACTGCTCGGTGGGCGCGATGCGCACGTTATAGAGCTTCACGCGCTCGAGCGAGTAGCGACCGATGAGCGTGGCGCGCGCCGGCAGGCGGCGCAGCACCTGCAGACTGCCGTCCGAGCGCAGGAAGTTGAAGCTGTTGCGAATCGCCTGCTCGACCGTGAGGCTGACGAGGCCGTCGGCATTCCAGCCGAACAGCCGCGGCTCGCGCACCAGCCCATTCACGCGATACTCGCTGAACCCGCAGCATTTGCCGTCACGGGTGGGATCACCCGGCGCGTCGACCGGCCGCAAGCTGACGCCCGAGAAGAGATTCACCGACCGGTTCTTGCCGTTGATGTTGGTGCGACCGACCTCGAAGGACGCGCGCGGCGCCACTTCGAGCTTGTCCACCGTGCCGCCGTCTGTCGCCGTCCGCGCCCGCAGGCCCACTTCAAGACCACCACCGTACGCGATCGTCGTCGTCGGCGACTCCTCCACCGTGATGATGAGGTCGGTGCCCGTTTCGCCGCCCGGATGCGGGGCTTCGGCAATCCCCACGCGACGAAAGAAACCCATCGCCGACAGGCGTTGCTGAAGCGCCTGTCGCGCGTCCATCCCGAGCGGCTGACCTGCCGTCAGTCCGATCGCGCGCCGAATGGTCTCTTCGCTCACCCGGCGGTTGCCGACGATGATCACGTGATCGAGCAGGGTCTGCGGCCCTTCGGACACGACGTCGACCTGGATCACGGCGCGCGTGCGATCGTCATTCAGCTTCGGTCGCAGTTCGACGACCGCCGCCCCATAGCCGCGCTCGTCATACTTCTGCCGAATCGCGTCACGATCTCCGGGCACAAGGCCGGCGACGTAGGGACCGTCGCGCTTCAGGCGCATGACACTGAAGATGTCGGCCCGCGACATCTGCGAGGCGCCCGTGACCACGACGTCACCGACCGTGGTCTGCACGCCCTCGTCAATGACCAGACGCTCGACGACCCGCGGCTCGGCATTCGGTCTCGCCGGCGGCAGCTCCTCCGGCGTCGCCGTGATGGTGGCCGCCGCGTACCCCTGCAGCCGATACGCGTCGCGGATCGCCGCCACACCGCGGGCCACTTTCGATTCATCGAAGAGCGCGTCCGGTTCGAGCGCGATCATGGCGGTGAGGGCGGCGGTCGTCATCTGCCGGTGGCCCGAGACCTCCAGCCGGTCGAACCGATAGCGTGCTCCTCGCGTGACGGTCATCGTGATCACGCGGTTCGGCGACGTCGCCGTCTGCGCAAACACCGCGCGGCCTTTCCAGTACCCTTCCCGGCGCAGCGCCAACTCGATGCGCCGCACGGCGTCTTCGAGCAGGTCCATGTCGGCCGAACCCTCGCGCGTGATCGGTACGAGGTCGCTCTCCTTGCCGGGCAGTGGATCGCCGGCGAACCGGAGCACCACCGGCACGGCGGCATCGACGGCGATGATGACGTCGGCGCTCAGTCCGTCTTCGGCCACCACGTCGCGCGCGTGCGACACCGTGGCGTCGTAGTAGCCACGACTCCGCAGGTCCTCGATGACCGCGTCCAGTCCCAGATCGATCTCGCGGCTCCGATACGGCTGGCCCACGACCACGCCGGCCCGCTTGAGGACGTCGGTGGCACTGAGCGGCGACGCGCCTTCCACCCTGGCGCTGCGCACGATGGTCAGCGGGCCCATGTCGACCGTCAGCAGCAGCGTGGCGCGGTCCGGGAAATGCGTCGGCTCGAGGGTTGGGCGCACGGCAGCGCGACGGTAGCCGCGCTCAGCCAGCGCGCGTTCCACCGTGCGTGCCGCCGCGTCCGCCTGCGCTCCCCGCGGCAGTCCGTTGAAGCGCTGCCGCAATTCGCGTTCGAGATCGCCAGACGACAGACCGCGCACCCCGGCAAACGCAATACGGTCAACCGGATGACGCGGCACGAGATCGAACACCAGTTCGACGCCGTCGGCCGAGACGACGCCGCGCACGCGGATGTCATCGAACCGCCCCGCGTTGTGCAACTGCATGATGCTCGCGCGGAGCGCGGCCAGATCGAGCAACTGGTTGCGCTGCAGATCGAGCAGCGCCAGTAGTTCCGGCGCGTCGGTCCGGCGCCCCTCAACGTCGAGGTGAATCGATGTGATCCGGCGGCCGGCCAACCGATCGATCGCGTCCGGTGTCTGCGCGCGCGCCGGTGCTGGTGTCGCCGCGAGCGCGGCCACCGCCCACCAGACCATCGCGAGAGCGCGGATGCGCATCATCAGAAGCGGTGCCTCACGCGAAAATCGAGCGCGAATGACTGATCCTCATTTTTCGAGAGGACCCAGGACAGCTGCTCGTTCTGATCGTACTCAAGCAGGATCACCTCGGCGCGACCGGTGTTGAGGGCGCGGGTATAGGTGACGAACACGCGATCGGAGACGCGCTTGCCGAGCGTCACCCGCGCGGTGGGACTGAGCTGGGCCGTATCGCTGAACCCCAGGAGCGGCGTGATCTGCACGGTGTCCACGCCCAGCGTCCGCTCCACGACCTTGCCGACCTGCGCCGAGATCGGGCTGGTCAGCAGTCGCGCCGCACTGGCCTGCAGGAGGTTCAGATTCGCGCGCTGGCTCGCGTCGAGGGTGCGCAATTCCGCCTCATTCAACTTGGTCGGGTCCGTTTCGCCGAACATCAGGGAGATGATGTCGATCTGCGGCAACTGCGGGTCGGAGCTGAACACCGGCGTCAGCCGCGCCGTCGTGCCCCTCACCGCCACGGTCACGCGGTAGTTCTGCCCATACTGGAAGCCGTTGCCGCTCCGCACCCGAATGCGCGTCTCCGCTTCGATGTCAAATTCCGGATCGATCGCGGCCGGATTGGTGAACTCGACGGCACCGCGCGTGACGACGTAGCGGTTGCCCTGGAAGATCGCTTCGCCGCGGTTGATGTCCACGCGACCCGTGATCGAGGGGTGATCGTAGGTGCCGCGCACCGTCAGGTCGCCGCTGGCCACGATATGCGCGAGCGCGTTGTCGATGCGCAGCGTCTGGGGCGCGAGAATCTGCACTTCGTACGTGAGCGGGATACCAGTCTCCGCCGTGGTCCCCGTAATCGTGCCGCCCGACGCCGCCGCCTCGGCCGCGCCGAATCCCAGCAGCCCCATCTCACTGTCGAGTTCGCGCGTCATCGTGGCGTGCAGCACGGTGACCGTGCCCGACAGTTCGGCCGCGGCCATCGTGCCGCGCACGGCCAGGTCCGCGTTGAGCCGCGACTGAAACCCCTCGGGATAGCGCAGGGTCATGTTGCGGCCTGTCGCGGTGAGATTCAGCTCGTCGGGCAGATAGCCACGGAGGCTGATCGTGCCGCCGAGGTCGACATCGCCGCCGCCGAGCTTGCCGCGGACGCCGTCGAGGCGCACGCCGTCCGCGTCAAACAGCACGCGGCCGCGCAGGTCATCGAAGCTGTGCGGCAACGCGAAGTGGCGCAGCCGCCCGCCGCTCAGCGTGGCGTTGCCCGAGAACTGCGGCTCACGCATGTCGCCGGTGATGTTGGCCGTCACTTCAGCGGCTCCGGAACTGCGCAGATCCGGGAAGAACGCCTGCAGAATGGCCAGATTCGCGCCGCCGAGGGCCTTGATATTCACCTGCTCGTCGGTCAGCGACACGCTGCCGGTCACATCCAGCTGTGTGTCGTCGCCGGCCAGGCGCATCCGGCCCACATGGACGGTGTTGTCCTCGAAGGTCACGTGCATGGGACCGTCGTTGCGCAACGGGTAGTCGAACAGCCGCAGGTCCGCGCGATCCACGGTGACGTCCACGCTCATATACCGCGCATCCATGAGTTCGCCGGACACCCGCACCGAGCCGCTGACGATGGCGCTGGCGTACGGCGAGATCTTCGTTTGCGGCGCGATGAGACGCAGGTACGGATCGATCGCCGTGTTGGTCACACGCAGGGACAGCTCGGCGTCCATCTGGTCGTTCATCGCCACACGCCCGGCCCCGGAGATGCTCAACCGCGGCGATGCGGCCTCGAGTTGATCGATGACGACCGTCTCGTGCACGTAGTGCAGGCGGCTCGATACCTGACCGATGCCTTCGTCGCCGGCATAGAGATCCGCGATCGACCCCCGCGCCTCAAACGTCGGATCGAGCGAACTGCCCGTGCCGTTGGCCGTGAACTGCAGCATCCCCGACAACGGCGCCTGCGGAAACCGCCAGGTGTCGAGCGACTCCACGGGAATGCGCTGCCCATCGAAGTTGAACGAGTACGTCGACGTGTGCCAGTCGCTGAACGCCGCGCCGCGCACGATGCCCGTGCTCTTGTGCAACTCGATGCCGTCGGTGCGCACGCCCGCGTACTCGAACCGCAAACTCGCGGTCGCATACTCGAACGACTCGTCCCACCCGACCCCCTGATCGAAGCGCAGGCTGCCGAAACCGTCCGGCCGGTCGTAGCCGCCGTACAAATGCAGCTCCGAACTCGCCAGGCCGTCCACCGGCCAGTCGTCCATCTCGAACGCGTGACGGAATTCGCGGATCGGCCATCGCGTGATCGTGACCCGCGCGTCGAGTTCCTGTCCCTTGTCGGCCCGCGGATACCCGAGCGAGTAGCGCCCCGCCGTCTCGATCCGTCCGCCGTGACGTTCGAACACGCCATCGGTAATGTCGGCGTAGTAGTTCTCGATCACGGCCTTGCCGGTGCCGTGTCCCCAATCCACGTCCCAGTAGCGCACGTGGTCCACCACGAACGAACCGACAATGCGCGGCTTCCAGAACGCCTTCGTCAACACGCCGTCGAACGTGCCGAACCCGCCGGTGAAGAACGGCGTGCTGGGTGACCGAAACGCCGCGAGGACCTCCACGAACAGACGGTCGCTCGCCTGCCAGTCGGTGCTGGTCAGGTGGAACGGCACTGCCGAGTTATCTCCGTATTCGGTCCGGCCGCTGAACGACAGATACGTGTTCGGTGTGGATGCCCAACTGCCGTCGGCGATGTCCATCCATTGGGGCGCCCACGTGTATTTGATGCGGCCGGACGCCGGGTACGGACTGAGCCGCTTCTTCGTGTCGAACGTCCGATACGTGCCGTCCGCCGGCACGGGCTGCAGCCCGTCGGGAATCACCGGACTGGTCAAGGCGGCATTCTCGGGGGCCAGCGACGAGATCTCGCCCTCGCCCACCTTCGTCTCGCCGAAGAAACCGCTCGACCAGGTCATGTTGTTCCAACCGGTCGCTCGCCCGGCCAGACGCAGCACCGGCCACTTGAGTTCGTCGCCGAACTGAGTGAGATCGACGTCCTGATACTTCACATTCCACGTCGCGATCGGTGGCGCCTTGTCGCCGAGCGGCGCCAACGTGTAGTCCTGTGTCGCGCGCCCGCCATTGAACGCAGATTCGAGACGCGTCACGTCCAGGCGCTTGGGCGCCCACTTGACGGTGCCGGCGATCGCGGGAAAGCGATAGTCGCCAAACGACGTCTGCACGGTGAACAGCGGACTGCTGACGCGGCCGTTCACCTCATAGCCGCCCTTATATTTGTGAAACGTGCCGTCGAACCGCCCCCGACCGGCAAGCTCCCAACGGCTGCCGTCAAAAAACACGCGACGCACCTCAGGCCAATCCAGCGCGGCGCCCAGCGTGTATTGCTGTTCCGGCCAATGGTCGAGGTCCACGGTCCCGGCCAGTTCCGACACGGCGCCATCGGTCTTGATCGTGGCTCGATTCAGGCGCAGCAGGCCACCGTCCATCTTGAAGCCGGCGTCGAACTCGGCCGTCATCGGCAGATACGTCTGCACCGCAATCGTGCCGTTGCTGAAGTGCGCCCTCCCGTAATACGTCCCGAGCGCATGCACCACCACCACCGAAAGATTCCGGCAGATGGCATGCCAGTTGGTGTCGTTATCGAAGTAGCTCAGCTCGCTGTCGTCGGTGATCACTTGCCGAGCGGTCACCGTGAACGACCGGGGCCGGTCTGAGCCCTTGCGAGGCTTCGGCAAATTGTTGACGTCATCGGGAAACGTGACGATGGACACGTTCACACCGGAGAGGTGCACGCGATCGATGATCAGCGCGCGATTGATGATGGTCCACCACGGCACGCTGATCGCCGCTCTCCGAATGCGCGCGAAGGGCACGTCTTCAGGCTTGGTGCTCTCGATGACGACGTTGGTGAACTCGAACTCGCCGCGCCCGATGCTCGCGCGCACCCGCTCGATATGCACCGGCCGCTGCAGATACGCGGAGGCTTCCCGCTCCGCCAAACGCCGCACGCTCGGTCCGAGGTCGATGTAGAACGCCGACACCAGCAGGCCCGCAACCACGGCCAGCAACACGCCGAGCACACGACGGCTCCAGCGGCGGACCACGAGCGACCGGGCAGGGGCTGTCACGCTGTCAGCTTATCGTGCTTGGGATCGTTCGCAGGGCGATCCCGACGTCGACTACTTCTTCCCCGCCGTCGCCGCGGCCCAGTCCTTCATGAACCGGTCGAGCCCGATGTCGGTCAGCGGGTGCTTGAAGCACGCCTCGATCACGGACGCCGGGCACGTGCAGATGTCTGCGCCCATGCGCGCGGCTTCCACGATGTGCATCGGGCCGCGCACGCTCGCGACCAGGATCTCGGTGGCGAAGTCATAGTTGCGGTAGATGTCCGCGATCTGTTGAATCAGCCCCATGCCGTCCGTGGCGATGTCGTCGAGCCGGCCCACGAACGGGCTGATGTACGCCGCGCCCACCTTCGCCGCAATCAGCGCCTGCGTTGGCGAGAAGCACAGCGTCACGTTCACCTTGATGCCCTCGTCGGCCAGCGCTTTGGTCGCCTTCACGCCCTCGCGCGTGAACGGCACCTTGACGACGATGTGCTCGTCGAGCGCGGCCCACTCGCGGCCCTCGCTGATCATGCCGGCGGCGTCGAGCGCCACCACTTCAGCGCTGACCGGCGCCTGCACGAGCCGGCAGATCTGCTTGATGATGACGCGCGGATCGCCGCCTTCTTTCGCCATCAACGACGGGTTGGTGGTGACGCCGTCGACGATGCCGAGTGGCACGAGCGATTCGATGTCTTTGATGTTGCCGGTATCCAGGAAGAACTTCATGGTTAACCTCGCGCGACGACAGGGTTAGTGAGCGCGCCGATGCCTTCAACGTGAACGGTGACGGTGTCGCCGGGCACGATCGGCCCAACGCCCGACGGTGTGCCGGTGGAAATGATGTCACCGGGCAGGAGCGTCTGCATTTTCGAGATGTAGGCGATCAATTCGGGAATCGTGAAGATGAGTTCGCGGGTGCGCGAATCCTGGCGCACGTTGCCGTTGACGAAGCAACGCACCTGCAGGTCACGCCCGTCGAGGCCCACCGCGATGCAGGGACCAACCGGCGCAAACGTATCGAAGCCCTTCGAACGCGTGTACTGCCCATCTTTGTTCTGCAGGTCGCGCGCGGTGACATCGTTGACGCACGTGAGGCCGAGAATGTAGTCCTGCGCCCGGCCGAGCGGCACATTCGCCGCGCGCTTGCCGATGACGATGCCGAGTTCACCCTCGTGATGGATGCTGCCGGCCCAGGTCGGCACCTCGATCGACGCGCCGGGTCCGATCACCGACGTCGACGGCTTGATGAACAGCAGCGGCTCGGGCGGCAGCGGCTTGCCCTGCTCGATCGCGTGGTCCCGGTAGTTGAGGCCGACGCAGACGATTTTCGACGGCGACACGGGCGCCAGAAACGTCAGGCCCTCGGACGAAACCTCCGCGCCTTCGGTGAACGTGCCGAAGATATCGCCGTCGATCGCGCGCCACGTGCCTTCGCGCTCCGACACGTACTTCGCCGCCTGGCCATCCTGAATTCGATACAGCCGCATCATGCTCAACGTCCCGTCTCTTCCACGCGATTGGATTCCTTGCTGCGATTGGCCGGCGTCGCGCGATCCACGGCCACCACGGCATACACATACCGGACGCCGGCCCGGGTCGTCGTGTCGGCGAACGACGTGCCCGACATCGGTGCCGGCGTCAGCGGCTGCAGTCTCTCACCCGAACCTTCACCGCGCAAGACGATGTAGCCGGCCAGATCGGCGGCGGCCACGCCATCCCACGTCAGCGTGATCGCTCCGGTGCCGGCAAACGCGGTCAGGCCGGATGGCGCCGGCGGCGGAAAGATATCGACCGGCGTCTCACAGACCGCCGTGCTCGGAGCGCTCTCCAGCGAGACGGGGCCAGTCGCGCGCACGCCGCGAACCATGAAACACACGCGTGTGCCGAAACCAACGGGTCGCGTGAACTCCGCCGTCGTGAGTGCCGCCGCGGTCAGCGGCTTCGCCGCCTCCAACGAGGCGGCGTTTGCGTCGTACACATGGAAGCCCTGCCCGGCGGCGCCCGTCACCCACGTCAACGTCAACGTCTGCTCATCGAACGTGATCTTCGCGTCGTGCGGCGCCAGCGGCACCGGACCGAGCGGCACCGCCAGAACCTCGGACATTCCGCCGGCCCGCGTGCGGTTCGCATACGGGACCACCACGTAAAACCGCGTGGCCACCGGGAGCGTGGCCGGCGCAGGAGGCGCGACGGGGACGGCAGGTGCCGCCGCGGCACCCGGTGCGCCAGCGACAGGCACTGGAGCAGCACCAGCCGGCGGAGTAGCGGCCGGCGAAACAGCGGCCGGCAACTCGGGAGCAGGAGTGGCAGGCACGTCGGGCGCAATGACCGTGGCCACCTTCTCAGTGAATGTCAGGGCCACCGCCACGGGCGCGTCCGCAACGGCGTCGCCGACCGGCGGTGCTGGCGGCGACGTCTTTCCAAGTTCTGCGAGCCGGTTCTTCGCCACCACGATCTGTTCGAGCGCCGGACGCGCGAGGCCGGCAGCAACGGTGAGCGCGTAGATCTCGACGCGATCGAAGCGCAGCGGCTCGGAACCATCCACGTTGCGAATGGGCGTGCTGAACCGCACCATCACGTCCTGCTCGCGCCTCACGACAGTGAGATCGGTGACGCGATCCGGCGCCGGATGCAACGGCGGCAGCGGAGGCCCGCGTTTGCCGCACGCGGGCACAACCACGACCAGCGCGCCGAGCAACAGGACGCGCAGCGGCAGCGGCGAGGTTCGACTCACAAGATGTACCGCGACAGGTCGTCGCTCTTCACGATGTCGGCGAGCATGCGATCCACGTAGGCAACATCTATCGTAATCGATTGCCCGGGCAGCTCCGACGCGTGGAACGACACTTCATCCAGCAGCCGCTCCATCATCGTGTGCAGCCGCCGCGCGCCGATATTCTCCATCCGATCGTTCACCACCGCGGCCAGTTCCGCCACGCGGCCAATCGCCTCGTCGGTGAACACGAGCGTGAGACCTTCGGTGGCCATCAGCGCGATGTACTGGCTGATCAACGCGTTCTTCGGCTCGGTGAGGATGCGCACAAAGTCATCACGGCCCAACGCATCGAGTTCCACGCGGATGGGAAATCGTCCCTGCAACTCGGGAATCAGGTCGGACGGCTTCGAGATGTGAAAGGCGCCGGCGGCGACGAACAGAATGTGGTCGGTCTTCACCATGCCGTGCTTGGTATGGACGGTAGTGCCCTCGACAATCGGCAGCAGGTCGCGTTGCACACCGCCACGACTGATGTCGGGTCCGCTGCCGCCGTCACGTCCGGCGATCTTGTCGATCTCATCGATGAAGATGATGCCGCTCTGCTCCACGCGCTCGATGGCCGACTTCATCACGCCGTCCATGTCGATGAGCTTGGCCGCCTCTTCCTGCGAGAGCACGTCGAACGCCTCGGGCACCGGCACCTTGCGGCGCTTGTTGCGCCCCTGGAACATGCCCGGCAACATGTCGCGCAAATTGACGCCGATCTCCTCGATATTCGAGCCGGACACGAGCTCGAACGACGGCGTCGATCGCTGCTGCACGTCGACCTCCACCATCCGGGTCTCGAGCTTGCCCGCGCGCAGTTGCTCGCGAAGCTTCTCTCGCGTGGAGTGCGCGTGATCGCGAGCCAACTGCGCCTCGGTCGACTCCGCGCCGAGCGAAGCACTCGACCCGTCCGCGGACACGGCCGTCGAGGGCGGCAACAGCAGATCCAACAGCCGCTCTTCCGCGGCATGCCGCGCGCGCTCGCGCACGTCCGCCTCGCGCTCCTCGCGCAGCATCTTCACCGCGATCTCCACCAGGTCGCGCACCATCGACTCGACGTCGCGTCCCACGTAGCCGACTTCGGTGAACTTCGACGCTTCCACTTTCACAAACGGCGACTGGGCCAGCTTCGCGAGCCGCCGCGCGATTTCCGTCTTGCCCACGCCCGTGGGCCCGATCATCAGGATGTTCTTCGGCGCCACGTCTTCCGCCATCTCGGGCGGAAGCCGCTGACGCCGGTACCGATTGCGCAACGCGATCGCCATCGCGCGCTTCGCCTTCGCCTGCCCGACGACGTACTTGTCCAGTTCAGCCACGATCTCGCGCGGCGTCACGTGAGCGACTCCATCGTGACGGTGTGATTGGTATACACGCAGATGTCCGCGGCGATCGACATCGCCTGCTCGACGACGCCCCGCGCATCCAGCGGGCTGTGCTTCACGAGGGCGCGCGCCGCGGCCATCGCGTACGCGCCGCCCGAACCGATGCCCATGATGCCGTCATCCGGCTCGATCAGATCACCGGTACCGGAAAGCAGGTACA
>CAYHEX010000083.1:0-13688 GCA_964355365.1 uncultured Solibacteraceae bacterium
GGCCCGCGGACGTGAAGACTCGGAGCTCTGCCAACGCGGGGCCTGGTGGCCGCCTTCGGCGGCACGACGAGCGAGCGAGACAAAGAACGAGAAAGCCCCACGATCACCGGGCTCTCTCGTTCTTGGTCTCGCTCGCTCGTCGTTAGCCCGGCGTAGCCGGGCCGACAGGCCCGCAGTTGTTCAGGCCTTTCTCCATGCCCCTCCATGTATCTCCATGGTGAAAAGCCCTTGAGACACGCCTCAGCAAATTGCCATGCCGTTCATGTTGCCGGTGAGCCACAGGACGAGTAAGACGATTGACACGACTCCAGCATCCGCGTCTCGCGACCGCCGGGCACACGCGGTCGTCAGTAGAGCGGCGCGACCAGTCTGCCGATCCAGGCGAGCGACTCCGCCAACGCGCGTCCCGCCGCCGTCGGGGTCAGCAGCAGCGTTGATGCCTCGAGCAGAAACGAGGCGGGCAGGCCCACGCGGTACACCCGATGCAGTCCCTCGCCCCGGCGCCACTCGAACAACATGGCGGCCACCACAATGAGGTTGGGCGCGAGAATGCCGACGGCGCTGGCGGTGGCGCTGAAACCAATCACACGGCCCACCACCCGGAAGGCCGCCGCGCCGAGCGCACCGGTGCTGGCGAGCAGGATGAATCGTTTGTGTAGCTCGCGCTGACGTCGGAAGTGCCACGCGAGCGCAAAGAACACGACAAACAACACCAGCGTGATGAAGATGGCCGGCCCCATCGCCTGCCAAAAAGGCGACGCGTCCGGCTGACGCGCCAGTTCCATCTGCGTCCCAACCACGACCAAGCCGGTGCCGACCATCGCCACCGCGAGCGCCACACTGCAGACACCGAGCGTGCGATGCAGGGCCACTCGACGTGTCGCGATCAGCCCGGCCTGCACCGGCAGCAACAGGTACCACAGGAAGAATGTCCAGCCGTGGACGTGCACCGTCGGCGACACCGCCGGATACTCGCCGCGAACGATCGGTCCGAAGTACGTGAATGAGAACCCGAGCAGGACGACGGCGCTCGTCGTCGCCGAGAGCCAGAGATAGAGCCGGCGGTGCGTGTCGGACATGTGACTGGTCTCAGAGGGGCGAGTCAGATTGCCTACCGCAGCGCCGCCGTGACCTCGAGCACGCGATCGATGTCGGCTGGACTGACGTAGAGGTGCGCGGACAAGCGCACGCCGCGGTCGCCGCCCTGCGCGCGCACGCGAATCTTCTTCGCCCAGAGCGCGTCCTGCAGTTCGCGCCCGGTCTTGCCGACCACCGCGAACGTCGTGATCGCCGACGCGAACCGCGGGTCGGACGGCGTCGACATGTGCACGGTCTTGATCGTCGCGAGACCGTCGCGCAGTCGCTTCGTCAACATGGCATCCCAGCGCGCGATCCGTTCGATGCCGATGCGATCCACAAACGCGAACGCTGCCGCCAGGCCCTGCACCACCGCCACGCTGCCAGTGCCGTAGTGCATGAACCGGAACGCGCCCTTCGTGTCATCGTCGAACCCGCCGCTGGCGAGCGTGTTCCAGAAACGGGACTGCACGTCGCGCTTGATGTAGAGCACGCCGGTGCCCTTGGGCGCGAGCATCCACTTGTGCGGACTGGTCACGTACGCGTCGCAGCCGATGGCCTTCACGTCAACCTTCCGCTGCCCAACCACCTGCGCGCCGTCAACGATCGCGAGCGCGCCGTGTGCGTGTGCCAGCGCGCAGAGTTCCGTCGCCGGCAGCAGGATCCCCAGCCCCGAGGTGATCTGGCTGAACATCACCACTTTGGTGCGCGGCGTGATCGCGTCGGCAAACAGCTTGACGATCGCGTCGGGCCCCTGGTCGAGCACCGGCAACAGCTTCAACTCCTTCACCACCACGCCGTGGCGTTTGCCTCGGAGTTGCCAGCCGCCGATGCCGCCGGAGTGTTCCTGATCGGTGGTGAGAATCTCGTCGCCCGCAGCCAGATCGAGACCGTTGGCCAGAAAGCTCATGCCCATCGTGGCGTTCTGCGTCACCGCGATCTCATCAGCGGTCGCGTTGATGAATGCGCCGACGCGCGCGCGAATGTCCTTCAGTTCCTGGTAGCCGGTGAGCGGTTCGCCGTCGGCCTGGAAGTACGGCCAGTCGGGCAACTCACGCTCGAGCCGCTCGACGTTGCGGAGCACGTCGACGACTTCGCGCGGCGACGCGCCGAGCGTGCCGGTGTTGCAGTAGGTGACGTCGGTCGGAAACAGGAACTGTTTACGCGCGGCCGCGAAGACGGCGGCATCTGAGTCGCCCGCCTTGGGCACGAACGGCTGCGTATCGACGGCGGGAAACTGCCGCGCGAGCGCCGAGGCCGGCGAGAGGCCAACCGCGAATCCTGTCAGTGCCGCATGGGATAGAAAGTCACGACGTCCAAACCCGCGAGCCATGGTGATCCTCCTGAGAGTGCGGAGCATCCTACCTCGTTGTTGGGAAGAAACGCCGGAGGTTCACCGAAGGCGCGATATGTCCTGCTGCAGCCGGTCGAACGCGACGGCGCGGATCCCGCGGCCGAGCGGATAGGTGTCCTTCCCGATATGAATCACATCGAGCCGCTCGAGCCCAAGATCAGCCATCGCGATCCGCATCGACTTGGTCACGGCCGGCGCGACGGTGTGTTTGAACTCGAACCCGATCCGCTTCGCTCCGCGCACGACCAACAGGTCGAGTTCCGCCCCTTGATGGGTCGCCCAGAAGAAGCACTCGCGACGGTTGACGCCCAGTTGCCGCGCCACCTCAGACACGGCGAATCCTTCAAACGACGCGCCCACCTTGGCGTGCCGCAACAAGTCGTCGGCTGTTCGAACACCCAGCATCAGGTGCAGCAGCCCGGCGTCGCGGAAGTACATCTTGGGCGACTTGACGACGCGTTTGCCGACGTTCTCGCTCCATGGCGGCAACAACCGGAGCATGAACGTGTCCACGAGCAGATCCAGATACCGCCGGCCGGTGGTGTGCGACATGCCAAACGCTCGGCCCAGTTCCGAGGCGTTCCAGATCTGGCCGTGGTAGTGCACGAGCATCTCCCACATCCGTTCGATCGTGCGAGCCGGGAACCCGGGACCCAACGCGGGCAGATCCTGATCCACGTAACTGCGCCGCAGATCGCCGCGCCAGCTCACGCTCTCCGCATCACTCCGCGCCAGGTAGCTGCGCGGGTAGCCGCCGCGCAGCCAGAGTTTGCGCCAGTGCCGGGATCCCACGTCAGCCATGCCCAGACCATCGAGCTCAACGTACGTGATGCGTCCGGCCAGCGTTTCGGAACTCTGCTTGAGCAGATGCGGCGACGCGCTGCCGAGCACCAGGAATGTCGCCGGCCGCCGCGGTCGGTCGGCCAGGACGCGGAGCAGGGGAAACAGGTCGGGGCGACGCTGGATTTCGTCGATGACGACCAGGCCCCGCAGATTCGACAGGGCTGTGGCGGGGTCATCCAGCCGGTTCAGGTCTGCCGGCGACTCGAGATCGAAGAACGCCACGGGACCACCCGACCGATCCGCCAGTTCGCGCGCCACGGTGGTTTTGCCGACCTGACGGGACCCGAGCAGGCCCACGACGGGCTGACGGCGCAGACACCTGCGCAGATCGTCCGAATCAGCAGCCCGACCGAGCATGTCGCGAAGTTACCATGAAATATGATCATCGCGTGAACAATTTTCATAGATAAAGAATGTCCGCTCGTCTGCCGCGACGCCCGGCCCCCTCCCGGTTTATGATCGTTCCGCATGACATCCATTGAAGCGAAGTTCGCAAAGCTGGGCACCGACCACGCCCCCGGACAGGAAGTGCGACAGCGCGGCGGCGGTGCGGATGCGGAGTTGCGGGGCGCATCGCTGCCCGGCACACCGGTTGATTTCTCGCATGGCGACGTGAACGAGAACGCCTTCGCGCCCACGCCGGGCTCGCTCGACGAGTTTGTCGAGGGCGTGCACCGCGGCGGCCCGCAGGCCTACACCGAGTACCGCGGCGGCGCCGAACTGCGCGACCGCGTGGCCGGGACACTCGCGACGTTCACCGGCCGGCCCGTCTCGGGCGCAGCGGAGCTGATCATTACGCCGGGCACGCAAGGCGCGCTCTTCCTCGCGCTGGGCGCCACCGTGACCGCGGGCGACCGCGTCGCCATCGTCCGGCCCGACTACTTCGCGAATCGAAAACTCGTCGAGTTCCTCGGCGCTGACATCGTTCCCGTCCGGATGGACTACCTGGCCCACACCGATCGGGCCGGCCTGGACCTTGGCCAGCTGGAAGACGCGTTCAAGTCTGGCGTCCGGACGTTCCTCTTCTCGAACCCCAACAACCCGGCTGGAGTGATCTACTCGGCGGCTGAGATTCACGGCATCGCCGAGCTGGCCGCCCGCTACGGCGCCACGGTAATCGTGGACCAGCTCTACTCGCGCCTGCTCTATTCCGACTCCGTCTACACGCACCTGCGAGCGTCGTCGATCGACGCCAACCACGTGGTGACCATCATGGGACCGTCGAAGACGGAGTCCTTGAGCGGATACCGCCTGGGTGTGGCCTTCGGTCCCGCGCATCTCGTCGATCGCATGGAGAAGCTGCAGGCCATCGTGTCGCTGCGCGCGCCCGGCTACAGTCAGGCGGTGCTGCGCACGTGGTTTGCCGAGCCGGCCGGATGGTTGCAGGATCGGATCGCGAAGCACCAGGCCATTCGCGATGACCTCATGATGGTGTTCCGGACTGTGCCGGGCCTGACTGTTCGCGCGCCCGAGGCGGGCAGTTACCTCTTTCCGCGCCTGCCGGCACTCGGCATTTCTCTCCACAGCTTCGTGCGCGCGCTCCGAGTTCAGGCCGGCGTCACCGTCACACCCGGCACCGAATTCAGCCCGGATGCCACGGACAGCATTCGCCTGAACTTCTCGCAGAATCACGACGCCGCGGTGCAGGCGGTCCAGCGCGCCGCCCAGTTGATCGAGCGCTATCGGGCCTGAACGACACCGCGCTCTATCGCAACTTGCCGAATGCCGCCGCCATCGCCGTTGAGGGCGCGGCCGGAGGCGCCGGCGTACGCGGCGGTGGTCCGGAGGCACGGCGGTCGCCGCCACTCGGGCGCGGCGCCGGTGTCTCTCCCGGCGTCACCTCTTTCTTCATCGTGAGTGCAATGCGGCGGCGCTTCGCGTCGACCTCGACCACGCGCACCTTTACGATGTCGCCGGCCTTGACGACTTCGCGGGGATCTTTGACGAAGCGATCCGCGAGTTGCGAGATGTGTACGAGGCCGTCCTGGTGCACGCCGATGTCCACAAACGCGCCGAAGTTCGCCACGTTGGTGACCACGCCTTCGAGCATCATGCCCACGGCCAGCTGCGACAACTCTTCGACGCCTTCCTTGAACGTGGCCGTCTTGAAGACCGGGCGCGGATCGCGACCGGGTTTCTCGAGTTCGAGGAGGATGTCCTTCACCGTCGGCAACCCGAACTGCGCGTCGACGAAGTCCGTGGGCTGCAGCTTTCGCAGCACGTCGGTCTTGCCGAGCAATTCACCCACCGGCAGGCCCGTGCGTGTGACGATTCTCTCCACCACCGGATAGGCCTCGGGGTGCACGGCCGATCGATCGAGCGGATTGCGCCCATTCGCGATGCGGAGAAACCCGGCGGCCTGCTGAAACGTGCGCGCGCCGATACGCGGCACGTCGAGCAACTGTTGGCGATCCTGAAACGCGCCGTGCTGATCGCGGAACGAGACGATGTTGTCGGCGATGGATTCGGAGAGACCGGAGATGCGCGAGAGCAGCGGCGCGGAGGCGGTGTTGATGTCGGCGCCGACGGCGTTGACGCAGTCTTCGACGACCGTGTCGAGTGTGCGCGCCAGCTGATACTGATTGACGTCGTGCTGGTACTGGCCGACGCCGATGGACTTCGGATCGATGCGCACCAGTTCGGCGAGCGGATCCTGCAATCGCCGCGCGATCGACACGGCGCCGCGCAACGTGACGTCGAGGTCCGGCAGTTCCTTCGCGGCCAGCGCGGAGGCCGAATACACCGACGCGCCGGCTTCGGACACCACGACCTTGTGCATGTGGAGTTCGGCGCGGCGCGTCAGCAATTCGCTGACGAGGGCATCCGTCTCGCGTGACGCCGTGCCGTTGCCAATCGCGATCAGCTGCACTCCGTGCGCGGCCGCCAGCGCCGACAGCGTCTTGAGCGTGCCCTCGCGATCGTTGCGCGGCTGAAATGGATACACCGTCGACGTGGCCACGACCTTGCCCGTGGCGTCGATCACCGCCGCCTTGACGCCGGTCCGGATCCCCGGATCGAGGCCCATCGTGACGCGCGCGCCGGCCGGCGCGGCCAACAGCAGGTCTCGCACGTTGCGGCCGAATACACGAATCGCCTCCGCCTCGGCCATCTCGCGCAGACGGCCTTCGGCTTCAAGCTCGAGATGGACGTGGATCTTGAACTTCCACGCCCAGCGCACGGTCTCGACCATCCAGGCGTCGGCGGCGCGTCCACGTTGTTCGATGCCGGCGCGTGCCGCAATGCGCCGCTCCGGTTCGGTCGGGCCCGTAGCGCCTTCGGGCACAGGCAGCGTCACGCTGAGGCGCAGAAAGCCTTCCGTGCGTCCGCGAAACAGCGCCAGCGCGCGATGCGACGGCACGTTCTTGAGTGCCTCAGACGCGCTGAAGTAATCCGAGAACTTGTTGCCTTCCTCTTCCTTGCCGGCGACCACCGAGGAGACCACGTCGGCCTGCGCCCAGAGCAACTCGCGCAGGGTGCCGATCAGTTCCGCATCCTCGGCGAAGCGCTCGACCAGAATCCAGCGCGCGCCCTCGAGCGCGGCGGCCGTGTCGGCGACGCCCTTCTCGGCGTCCACGAACGTCGCAGCGAGCTGATCGGGCACCTGCGTGGGATCCTCGAGCAGCGCCAGCGCGAGCGGTTCGAGACCGGCTTCGCGCGCGATCTGCGCCTTGGTGCGGCGCTTCACCTTATAGGGCAGATACAGATCCTCGAGGCGCGCCTTGGTCTCTGCGGCAGCAATCGCCTCAGACAACGCGGGCGTCATCTTGCCCTGCTCCTCGATGCTCTTGACGATGGCCGCGCGGCGCTCTTCGAGCTCGCGCAGGTAGCTCAACCGCTCGGCCAGCGTGCGGAGCTGTGTGTCGTCGAGTCCGCCCGTGATTTCTTTGCGGTACCGCGCAATGAACGGGACGGTCGCCTTGTCGTCGAGCAGGGCGACGGTGGCTTCAACCTGTTTGAGCTGGACGCTGAGTTCGGTCGCGATGCGCTGTGCGATGGAGATCATTCGGAAGAGACATTCTACAGGGGCGTAACATGTCTCTGAGATGTCCGCCGACGCCCTTCGCGCGTTCCGCCGCAACGCGGTCCTGGTCCGCCAGGGCCTCGACGGGCTGACGCATCCGGAGGGCCGGCTCCAGGTCGAGCGGGGGCAGATTCGCGACGCCAACCTGATCGAGCGCTACAAGCGACTCGCGATCCCCGTCCGGCGCGTCCTCAACCCCACCGATCGCGTGTCGTTTTCAACAGCGCTGATGACGACTCGCACGCTGGTGTCCGTCGCAGCCACGCCGATCCCCGACCTCGGTGAGGCCGACCGCGCGTGGGCGTCGCTGCAGGCGGAACTCGATAGCACGGTGGCGCTCGGCGGCCACAAAGTGGCGCGACGCCAGATCCTCGCGGGGTTTCTCGACGCCGCCGCCTTTTACGATCCACTCGATCACGGACGCGCCTACGACGCGTTCATCGAACAATGGGGCACCGCCGCCGAAGGCCTCGGCGGCCAGCTCACCGAAGACGCGGCACGAGCGATCGTCCTGCTCGACACGGTCGCGGCCTCGGTGCTCGGCGAACCGGTGATGCTGCCACCGCCGGAAAAGACACCGCCGCCACCGCCCGATCCGAAGGAGCCGCTGTGGACGCGCATCTGGGCGCTGATCCGTCCCGAGCGGCCACCGGACTGACCTCTGCGAACGCGATCGGCGTCCGGCCCGTCAGTCCCCGAGCAGTCGCCGCACCTTCGCCGAGAATTGGGCGAAGCTGAACTTCGCCACTGACTGCGATGCGGTCGCAGCGAGTCGATGCCGCCGCGCGTGGTCGGCGGCCAATGCCAGTGTGAGGTCGGCCAACTCCGTCGCGGTGCGCCACGTGTGTCCATTGCTGTCCGAGACGATCTCCAGTTGGCCGCCATCGGCATACACGACGGGAACCGCACCGTAGCTCATGGCTTCCACGGTGGTCAGGCCGAAATGCTCCGCCTTCTCGGGCTGGTCAGGGAGGCGACCGAATCCGGTGGCGTGCCAGAACACCTGGGATTCACCGTAGTGCGCGCGAAGCTCCGGCTCGGGCACGTTCACGGCGAGATCGATCCGATGCCCCTCGGCGGCCCTCGCCAGGCGATCCAGATAGTCGCGCGTCGAAGGATCAGGCAATGCGCCGCCGGCGAGGGTCAGACGCCAATCGGCATCGAGCTGCGACTCGAGCGCCGACCAGGCCGCGATCAGGACGTCGTGCCGTTTCTCATGCGCGCCGACGAAGAACCGTCCAACCGCCAGGACGCGATTTCGCTTACGACGCGGATCATACGTGCCGCCGTCGACCGGAGGATTGACGATGGTCGCATCAACGCCCCAGAGCCGGCGGAGCCACCCGCGCACGTACTCGGAATAGACGATGACGCCGGCGTAGCTGAGCACGCGCTGGCGCGCCCGCCAATCGCGAAGCGGCTCAAAGGGAAACTGCACGACCAGGAGCGAGCGACCGGCGCGACTCTCCGGCGGCATGCCGTTGGTCATGACGATCGCGAGATCGTAGTCAGCGCTGGCCGTGGTGAATTCGTCCACGTGCATGTCGCGAAACGGGCACGGCCACTCGAAACCCAATCGCAGGCGCCGGCCCTCACTGGGTTTCGGCCCGGCCAGCGTGGCCGTGCCCAGACCGGCAGCCACCTGGGCCAGACCGCATGCGTAGCGCTCTCCGCCGCCGAGTGCCGGCAGGTACGGCGCGAAGACAAGAATGCGCCGACGCGTCACGCCCGCAACAACGAGTGCCGGCGTAGAATTCGCGTCACCGCGTCGGACTCAGCCTGGGACGCGCCGGCGTGCCCGGGGCCGGCCCAGGTGCTCATGCCGATCCCGAGATGCAGCACGTAGTCGCAGGCGACGTAGATGTCGCGGCCCCGACGCACGAACGCGTTCGGATTCCACTGCGCCAGCTCCCAATCGACGTCGCGGTTCCGATAGTGCGGAAAGGGGTAGCACATCAGGAACTCCTCCCGGCGCATCAGCATCGTGATCATGCGCTCGACGCTCTTGCGCTTGAGCCGCACCGTGCGGCCGCCCACCGTCGCGTCGAAGGCGTCGATCTCGGGGTGCTCCACCGAATCGTGTCCGCTGAGAATGCCGATCCGGTAGTGCGTGGCATGCAACTCGATCAGCTCGCGCACCGGTGCCTGACAGTACGCATCGGCGTCCATGAGCATCACGTAGGTCGGAGCCCGGTAACCGGCGTAATCGCAATCCTCGCCCACCGCGTGCGCGAACACATTCGCGACGTACGGGATCCCCATGTTCCGGGGCAGAAAGACTTTGTGAATGGGAAACACGTCGCTGTGCGCGTCTTCGACGATCCGGCGCGTCTCGGGCTCGCTGCCGTTGTCGAACAGCCAGATCGTGGCGTCAACGCCGTCGAGCTGCTCGAGGAGCGCGTCAAACGCGATCCGGAACAGCTCGCCACGATTCCACACGGGAATGCACACGCCCAGCGAATACGACATCGGCCTGCCTTTTTCTCGTCACGAGGGTGAACGGGTTGGACGAGCCGGATTCTACTTCAACGGGGCGTATACTCCGAGCCACACTGCGTCCCGGAGGCCGGTTATGCGCTCACCACTGTTCCGCCCGTCACTCTTCATCGGCTCGCTCGCCACCCTCGTCGCCTGCCTCACGGCGAGCGGCGCCGCCCAACAGGGCGCGGCCAACACCGCGTCGCCGTTCAGCGGCCTGAAGTGGCGCAGTATCGGCCCCGTCAACACGAGCGGACGCATCGACGACTTCGCCGTGGGTCGCGTGCCCGGCCAACCCGACGCGATCTACGTCGCCACGGCGAGCGGCGGCGTGTTCAAGAGCACGAATGCCGGCACGTCGTGGACGCCGATCTTCGACGGCATGAACGCGATGCAGTCGATCGGCGACATCACCGTCGCGCCATCGAGTCCGGCGACGGTCTGGGTCGGCACCGGCGAGGCCAACAATCGACAGAGTTCCTCCTGGGGCGACGGGGTCTACAAGTCCATCGACGCCGGCAAGACCTGGACGAACATGGGCCTCACCGACACCAAACACATCGGGCGCATCGTCATCGATCCGCTCAATGCCAGCGTCGTGTATGTGGCGGCCGCCGGCCACTTGTGGGGCGCGAATCAGGAGCGCGGCGTGTTCAAGACGGTAGACGCCGGCGCCACGTGGAAGAAGGTGCTCTACGTGGATGACCACACGGGCGCCACGGACCTGGTGATCGATCCGAAGAACCCGAAGATCCTCATCGCCGCGATGTACCAGCGCGAGCGCAAGTCGTGGGGCTTCAACGGCGGCGGACCGGGCAGCGGCATCTACAAATCAGTCGACGCCGGCGCCACGTGGAAGAAGCTGACGAAAGGCCTGCCGGCCGGCCACATGGGCCGCATCGGACTCGACATCTTTCCGGGCGACAGCAAACTGGTGTTCGCCACGGTTGAAGCGAAAGACGGCGGCGTGTTCCGCAGCCTCGATGCCGGTGAGACGTGGGACGCCGTCTCGAAGCAGAACACGCGGCCCAGCTACTACAGCCAGATCCGCGTGGACCCGAAAGATCGCAACCGCGTGTACACGCTCGGCTCCAACCGCGGCTTCTTCGTGTCGAACGACAGCGGCAAGACGTTTGTCGACACCGGCGTGAACGGCGTGCACGGTGAAGACCACGCGCTGTGGATCGATCCGGACAACACCAATCACTTGATCATCGGCGGCGACGGCGGCGTGTCGATCTCGTGGGATCGCGGCATCACGTGGGACTTCCGCATGAACATGCCGATCGGCCAGTTCTACGAGATCGACGTGGACAACAAGATCCCCTTCACTGTGTGCGGCGGTCTGCAGGACAACGGCGAGTGGTGCGTGCCGAGCGCCGTGCGCGATCGCAACGGCATCTCCGCGAAAGACGCCTGGAACATCGGCGGCGGCGACGGACTGAACGTGAAGTTCGACCGGTCCGACGAGAACTTCGCGTACGCCGAGTCGCAGAACGGCGCGGCCTCGCGCGTGAACCTCACGACGATGGAACGTCAGTCGGTTCGTCCGTCGCTCCCCGGTGGTCCAGCGCTGCGCTGGAACTGGGACACGCCGATCCATGTGTCGAGCACCGATCCGAAAACGATCTACATGGGCGCGCAGATGCTCTTCCGGTCGCACGACCGTGGCACGACATGGACCGCCATCAGCCCCGACCTCACGATCCCGGTCGATCCCGCGTCGCTCGAGATCATGGGCGCCAAAGTGCCGGCCGACGCGCTCTCGCGCAATGACGGCACGTCGCCGCTCGGCTCGTTGACGTCGATCAGTGAATCGCCAATCGACGCGCGCGTGGTCTATGTGGGCGCCGAGGACGGCACCGTGCAGGTCACCCGCGACGGCGGCAAGACGTGGACGAACCTCACGTCGAAGTTCCCGGGCGTGCCGAAGTACACCTACGTGAGCACGGTGCTCGCATCACAACACGCCGTCGGCCGCGTGTACGTCACGTTCGACGGCCACTACGTCGACGACTACGCCCCGTATGCGTTCGTGAGCGAGGACTTTGGCCAAACGTGGAAGTCGCTCGCGGCCGGTCTGCCCGAAACGTCGATCAACCGGCTGCGCGAACACCCGCGCAGCGCAAACGTCCTCGTGCTGGGGCATGAGCGCGGCGTGCACTTCTCCAACACCAGCGGCAGTTCCTGGTTGCCGCTGTCACTCGTGACGAACCTGCCGACGGTCTCGACCGACGACCTGTTCATTCATCCCCGCGACAACGCGCTCGTCATCGGCACGCATGGCCGCAGCATCTGGATCCTCGACGACATGGGCCCGCTCGAAGCGCTCACGCCGCAGGTGCTGGCCATGGACGCGGCGCTGATGCCGATTGCACCGGCGCGGCAGATGATCACCAATTCGCCGCAGGCGTGGTTCGGCACAGGAACGTTCTTCGCGCCGAATCCAGACTTCAACGCGGGCGTCAACTACTACGTGAAAGACGCCAAGGCCTCGGCCGCGATCGAGATCAGCGATCGCTTCGGCAACGTGGTACGAACGCTGACCGGCCCGGCCGCGAAGGGACTGAACAGGATCACGTGGGATCTGCGAAGCGCGCCACCGGCGCCGGCGGCTGACGCCGCGGGTCGCGCGGGCGCGGCCGGGCGCGGCGGTGGTGGAGGTGGCGGCGGCCGCGGTGGAGCACCGCAAGGCCCACTCGTCGCGCCGGGCACCTACATCGTCACGATCACCATCCCCGGTGTGGCAACGCCACTGCAGGGAATGGTGAAGGTGGACGCAGATCCGCTGAGGTAGCCGGCCTACCGGCGGTCGCCGTCCAGTAACCCACCGAGGGCTCCGAGCACGGAGCCCTCTTCTTTCCCCCCGCGCGTGACGCCCGGAACCGCGGCCACGATGCGATTCGCGAGGCGGCTGAGGGGCAACGACTGCAACCAGACGCGTCCCGGGCCGGTCAGCGTGGCGAAAAACAGCCCTTCACCGCCAAACAACGCCGTCTTGATTTTGCCCACGTACTGGATGTCGTAGTTGACCGACGGCTGCATGGCCACGATGCAGCCCGTGTCGACGCGGAGGATTTCGCCGGCCGCGAGCGTGCGCTCGAGCAATGTGCCGCCGGCATGCACAAACGCCCATCCGTCGCCTTCGAGGCGCTGCATGATGAACCCCTCGCCGCCAAACAGGCCAACACCGAGCTTCTTCTGAAAGGCGATGCCGATACTGACGCCCTTGGCTGCGGCCAGGAACGAGTCCTTCTGGGCGATCAGCACCCCGCCGATGTCCCGCAGGTGAACCGGGATGATCTTGCCGGGGTACGGCGCGCCGAACGCCAGTTTGCGTCGTTGGGTGCTGCGGTTGAGGAACACGGTCATGAACAGCGACTCACCGGTCAGCAGGCGTTTGCCTGCGCCGAGCAGCGCCCCCATGATGCCGCTCTTCTGTTGCGCCGACCCGTCACCGAAGATGGTCTCCATCTCGATGCCGTCGTCCATATACATCATGCCGCCGGCCTCGGCCACCGTGGCTTCACCCGGGTCCAGCTCCACCTCGACGAACTGCATGTCGTCGCCGAAAATCTTGTAGTCAATCTCGTGCATGTCGGCCATGGGTCATTCCTCGCGGCACAGAGTGTACCGTGAAGCGATCGTGCGACAATGCCCGGCTGATGGCCCTCACCTACGGCAGCTACCTCCGCATCCCCGAACTGCTCTCCCTGCAGACGCCCGTGTCCGATGGGCCCGAACACGACGAGATGCTCTTCATCGTCATTCACCAGGTCTACGAGCTGTGGTTCAAGCAGCAACTGCACGAGGCCGATCAGGCGTGTCGGCAGTTGACGATCGGCCAGGAGTCGGGCGCGGTGGCCACGCTCCAGCGGATGCGCACGATCTTGAAAACCATGGTCGCGCAGCCCC
>CAYHEX010000084.1:0-13625 GCA_964355365.1 uncultured Solibacteraceae bacterium
CCGCGCCCGGCGCACCGGGCGGCAGGTTTGCGGGCCGGAGCAGCCGAGATTCCTGCGCGAAGAACGGCAGGATCTCTTTCTTGTCGAACGTGTGGTTGCCGCCGGTCATCACGTGCGCGCCGGCGTCCAGAATTTCATTGGCGATTTCCGGCGTGACGCCGAAGCCCGCTGCGGCGTTCTCCACGTTGACGATGGCGCAGTCGATGCGATGCGCGCTGATGATCGCTTTGAGCCCGCGCGTGACCAGGTCGCGTCCGGGGCGTCCGACGATGTCGCCGACAAACAGGAGCCGCGTCACGCGGTCTCCACGTCGATGTGCACGAGACGGCCGCGACGATCGTCGATGCGCGGAAGGACCACGCGCAACAGTCCGTTCGAGAGCACGGCTTTCGATCGGCTCGCGTCGAAGGCGCCGGCCACCCGCACCGCGCGTGCGAAGCGGCCGTAGTTGCGCTCGGCGAGATGGAACCGGGCGTCACCAGGCGGGGGTTGCGTCAGTTTTGCGCCGACCACGATCACCGTGTTGCGGCGAATGGCAACCCGGAGTGCTGCCGCCGGCATGCCGGGCACGTCCACGATCACTTCAGCCGCGTCGGTGGTCTCGATGATGTCGAGCGCAGGGCGGCACTCGCCGCTTGAAAGGACGGCGCCGGGTACGTCCCGATCCAGTTCATCGAGGAGCCGACGGGCGTCGTCGGCAAGGAGGCGAGCATCAGTCACAGGTGTCTGTAGAGATGATAGCCCGTGCGCTCTGGTTAAAATATGAGCGCGTTGCAAATAGATAATATGCGTTGATTTGCATCTCATTTCTTGTGAAGATCTCTTCAGCACCCCCTGAGGGTGCAGGAGGACACAGCTATGACAATCACTCGTTGGAACCCAATGCACGATCTGGCCGCGGTTGAAGTGGATCGACTGAATCGCATGTTCAGCACGGTGTTCGGCGGAGAGCCGCTTGCGTCGGGCGCGTGGACGCCGGCGGTGGACATCTTCGAAGCGCCGAATCACGATCTGGTGGTGAAGGCCGAGATCCCGGCCATGAAGAAGGAAGACATCAAGGTCACGGTGGAGCAGAACGTTCTGACCATCGAGGGTGAGCGCAAGTTCGAGTCGGAAGTGGCGCGCGATCAATACCACCGGCTCGAGCGCGGGTTCGGCGCGTTCCGGCGCAGCTTCACGCTGCCGGCCACGCTCGATTCATCGAAGGTGTCGGCGAGCTACACCGATGGCGTGCTGACCGTGACGCTGCCGCAGAAGCTGGAAGCGCAGCCGCGCAACATTGAGGTGCGCGGGTAACCTCAACAGAAGTTGATCGGGAGGGAGGCAGGGCGACCTGCCTCCCTCTATTTGTTACCCCAGTTGTTCGTAGGCGTCCGCGCACCGCAGGATCGTGGCTTCGTCCCACGGTTTTCCCAGGAACTGCATGCCGACGGGCAGCCCGGTGGTGGTCACACCGCAGGGCACACTGATCGCGGGGATGCCCGCCAGATTGGCGCTCACCGTAAACACATCCGCGAGATACATCTGCAGCGGATCGTCCACGCGCTCACCGAAGCGAAACGCCGGCACGGGGCTGGTCGGCATCATGATCGTGTCGACCTTGGCGAACGCGTCTTCGAAATCCCGCCGGATCAACGTGCGCACTCGCTGCGCTTTTAGGTAATACGCATCGTAGTAACCCGCGCTCAGCACGTAGGTGCCGAGCATGATGCGGCGTTTCACTTCCGCGCCGAAGCCGCGGCCGCGCGTGGCGTCGTACATCTCGGTGAGTGATCCGCCACCTGCTGCGCGCGCGCCGAATCGGACGCCGTCGTAGCGCGCGAGGTTCGCGCTCGCTTCAGCCGTCGCCACGAGGTAGTAGACCGGAATCGCATGCTGGCTGTGCGGCAGCTCGATGTCGATGATGTCGGCGCCGGCCGCGCTGAGTCGCACGGCCGCCGCCACGAACGCCTGCCGCACCTCCGGATCGACCCCGTCTTCCAGCAGCCGCATCGGCATCCCGATGCGCAGCCCGGCCACAGAGCCGGTCAACGCGCTTGTGTAGGAGGGCACGGGCCGGTTCGCACTCGTCGCGTCGCGCGGATCATGTCCGGCGATCACTTCGAGCACCAGCGCGGCGTCGCGCGCGCTCGTCGTGAATGGCCCGATCTGGTCGAGCGACGAAGCAAACGCGATGAGCCCGTAGCGCGACACGCGTCCGTAGGTCGGCTTGAGTCCGACAACGCCGCACAGCGCCGCCGGCTGGCGAATGGATCCGCCGGTGTCCGACCCCAGCGCCAATGGCGTCATGCCCGCGGCGACGGCGACGGCGGACCCGCCGCTCGAACCGCCGGGCGTGCGTGTGGGATCCACCGGATTCTTTGCGGGTCCGAACGCCGAATTCTCCGTGGATGACCCCATCGCGAACTCGTCGCAGGTGGTCTTGCCGATGATCACGGCCCCGGCCGCTTCCAGTTTCTCTACGACCGTGGCGTCGTACGGCGAGATGAACGTCTCGAGCATCCGGGAGCCGGCCGTGGCGACCGTGCCTTTAACGAGGATGTTGTCTTTCAGCGCGATGGGGACGCCATGCAGCGGACCGGCCGGCGCGGCGAGCCGGTCGAGCGCGGCGGCGCGGGCGCGGGCGCGATCGGCCATCACCAGCTGGAAGGCGTGCAGTGTCGGGCCGGCGGTGTCGACGACGTCGATTTCGGCAAGCGCGTAGTTGCAGACGTCGGAGGCGGTGCGTTCGCGCCGGCCGATCGCGTCACGGAGCGAGGTGGCCGATGATCGCGCGGCCATCAGCCGATCACCTTCGGCACCACGAAGGTGCCCGACGCGCGATCACCCTGCGGTGCGTTCATCAACGCGTCGTCCTGCGACAGTGAGGCGGCTGGCGAGTCCTCCCGCAGCGCGTCGCTCATCACGGTGGCGGCGTAGGGCGGCACGCCGTCCGTGTCTACCTCTTGTATGGATTCGGCGTACTCGAGAATGCCGCCGAGCTGTCGCTGAAACAGATCCAGCTCGGCGTCGCTCAGTTCGAGCCTGGCGAGTGTGGCGATGCGCGCGACATCCGCACGCGAGAACCGCGCCGCATCATCTGGTATGGCGCGCTTGGCATCTGTCGACATGGTCCGGGAATGCTAGCATGTGGCCATGAAGAAGCTGCTGGTCGCTCTGGTGGGAATCGCCGTGCTGGCGCTGCAGGCGGGCGTGTCGGCATGGGGCGTGGACGTGCATCGTCTCATCACCCGGCGCGCGATCGAAGGCCTGCCGCCCGAGCTGAAACCCTTCTTCATGGCGCGCGCCGATTTCATCTCGGAGCATTCCGTCGATCCCGACATGTGGAAGATCGTCGACCTGACCAACCAGTTCGGCAACGAAGACCCGAATCACTTTCTTGATTTCGACGGATTCAACGAGCCGGCGCCGTTCGCCGGCGTGCCGCGCGACTGGAAAGCCGTCGTGCAGAAATACGGCGCGGAGCTGGCCAACAAGAACGGCCGCCTGCCGTGGCGCGCGGAAGAGATCTTCAACAAGATGGTGGCGTCGTTCAATGATCTGCACAAGTTTCCCCAGGGATACGGCGGCGAAAACGCGCGGTATCAGGCCGCCGTCCTGGCGCACTACATCGAAGATGCGCACCAGCCGTTTCACGCGGTGCTGAACTACGACGGACAGCTCACCAATCAGCGCGGCATTCACTCGCGCTTCGAGACCGAGCTCGTGCTGCGCAACAAGGCCACGCTGAAGCTGACGCCGGTGAAGATCACGCCGATCAGCGACTTCAAGACCTTCATCTTCGACGCGCTGCTCGACGATCAGCCGGTCGCCGCGGCCGCGCTGGCCGCCGACAAGAAGGCCGCTGAGGGCCGTGAGTTGTACGACGACGCCTATTTCGCGGATTTCGCGAAGTACGGCGCGCTGGCGGCCGCCGAGAAGCGCTTCAGCGATTCGGCGAGCGCCGTGGCCAGCGCGTGGGTCGCTGCGTGGGAGAAGGCAGGCAAGCCCAAGCTGCCCGAGGACGGCCCTCGCACGCCGGCGCGCATCCGCAAGTAGCGCGGGGCGTCGATCATGTTGCTCTCCGAACTGGCGAAGTTGCTGGGCTGCCCGCTCGAAGGAGACGGGCACGTCGATGTCCGGCGGGTGACCGGTCTGGAAGACGCGCATCCGGGCGACGTCTCGTTTCTCTCCAATCGGAAGTACGCGAAACACGTGGCGACCACACGCGCGTCGGCATTGATCGCCGACCGGTCCGTCACGTCCGCGCCGTGCCCGATCATCCGCAGCGCCAATCCGTACCTCACCTTTGCGCAGGCGATCGCCGTGCTGGCACCGCCGGCGCTGCCCGGCCCCGGCGTGAGCCCGTTGGCCGCGGTCGATGCACGCGCGTCCGTTGGCGCCGGTGCCTCGGTGGGGCCCTTTGTCAGTGTGGCGGCTGATGCGGTGATCGGCGCGCGCACCGTGCTGTTCCCGCACGTCACCGTGGGACGCGGGGCGGTCATCGGCGAGGATTGCGTGATTCACGCGCACGTCTCGATCCGCGAGGGCGTGGTCCTGGGCGATCGCGTGGTCCTGCAGGACGCCGCCGTGATCGGCAGCGACGGGTTCGGTTTCGCCAAACGTCCCGATGGCACGCACCAGAAGATTCCGCAGGTTGGTCGCGTGGTGATCGAACACGACGTCGAGATCGGCGCGCATACGGCGGTGGACCGCCCCGCGGTCGGCGAGACGCGGATTGCCGCCGGCACGAAGATCGACAACCTCGTGCAGATCGCGCATGGCGTGCAGATCGGGCGGCGCGTCTTGCTGGCCGCGCAGGTCGGCATCTCGGGCAGCACGACGATTGATGACGATGTGGTGTTTGCGGGGCAGTCGGGGGCGGTGGGCCACGTGCACATCGGCACGGGCGCGATTGTGACCGCCAAGTCGGGGGTGACCCACGACTTGCCGCCGAACGCGGTGGTGTCGGGGTTCCCGGCGTTTGACCTGAGTGCATGGAAGAAGGCCAGCGTCCTGTTCCGCCTGTCGGGACGGAAGCGCCCGGCCCCGCCGGTCAAGACACGACGCCGCGCCAAGCGGTGACATAATTCGGGCAATGGTTCGCAAACTCGCTGTGCGCGTGCTGGCCGTGGCCGGCGCGCTTGTGCTCCTGTTGCCGCTGGCCGGCGCGGCCCCCGTCGATCAAACGGTGCGGCCTCCGAAGTTCGACTACACGATGACCACGCTGCCGAATGGCCTGCAGGTCGTCTTCCTCGAAGACCACTCCACGCCGATCGTCCATCTGGCCGTGTGGTATCACGTCGGCTCGAAAAACGAGAAGGCCGGTCGCACCGGCTTCGCCCATCTCTTCGAGCACCTCATGTTCAAGGGGTCGAAGAACGTCGGGCCGGACGAGCACCCGTCGCGCATCACGGGCATCGGCGGCCAGAGCAACGCGTTCACCGATGAGGACTCGACGGTGTTCTGGGAGACCGTGCCGTCGCAGTATCTGCCCATGGTGTTGTGGCTCGAAGCCGACCGCATGGCGTCGCTCCAGATCGACGCGGCGAAGTTCGCCAACGAGCGCGAAGTCGTCAAGGAGGAGCGCCGCATGCGCTTCGACAATCAGCCGTTCGGCCGGTTGTCGGAGATCCTCAACGACAAGGCGTTCACGACGCATCCCTACAAGCACGAGACGATCGGCAGCATGGCGGACCTGCAGGCGGCCACCACGCAGGATGTCATCGACTTCCATGACACCTACTACGTGCCGAACAACGCCACGGTGACGATCGTCGGTGACTTCGACACGAAGGACGCGCAGGCGATGGTGCAGCAGTATCTGGCGCGCGTGCCGAAGGGCAAGCCGGTGCCGCGCGACATTCCGAAGGAGCCGGAGCAGACGGCCGAGCGCGTGTTCAACCTGCAGGAGGACTGGCCGTTGCCGGCCGTGATCGTGGCGTACCACATCGCCGCCGATGGGACGCCCGATGCGTACCCGATGCATGTGCTCGACAAGATCCTTGGCGATGGCGACAGTTCGCGTCTGTATCGGTCTCTCGTCTACGAGAAGCGCATGGCGCTGGCGGCCTTTGGCGAAGCCAAGATCATCGAGCATCCCAACCTCTTCTTTGCCGTGGCGATCGTGCAGCCGGGCAACCGGCCCGCGGACGTGCAACGCGAGATGATTGCGCAGATCGAGAAGTTGAAGACCGAGCCGGTCACCGACGCCGAACTCAATCGCGCGAAGCGTCAGTGGGCGCGCGACTACATCCTGGGCCGCGAGACGATCCAGCAGCGCGCGCTGCACCTGGCGCACGCCGTGGTGATCCACGACGACATCACGAGCGCGGACGGCGAGTTCGACCTGTTTCAGGCCGTCACCGTGGCCGACGTGCAGCGTGTGGCGAAGACCTATTTCACCGCGGCCAACCGCACGGTGCTGACCATCCTGCCGAAAGCGGGACGCGCGGGAGGGGGACAGTGACAGGGTTCGCGGGGTTCGGGAGGTTCGTGGGGTTCTGTTGCGTGGGGTTCGTGAGGTTCGCCTGGTGCGTGGGGTTCGTGGGGTTGTTCGCTGCCTCCGCGAGCGCGCAGACGATCGGCGCGGCGGGATGGCCGAGCGAACGGGCGCCGCGTCCGCTGGCCTCGCGGCCCGTGGCGTTTCCGCCGTATCAGCTCAAGACGTTGCCCAACGGGCTGCAGGTGCTGGCGATTCCGTGGCACGAGCAGCCGTCGGTGAGTGTGCGCCTCATCATCAAGGCCGGCGCGGCGCAGGATCCGGTCGACAAGCCTGGTGTGGCGAGCATGGTCTCCGCGTTGCTCAACCAGGGCACGACCATGAAGTCCGCCGAGGGCATCGCCAATCTGGTCGAGTCGGCCGGTGGCGTGCTCGGCGTTGGCGCCGGCAATGAACTGAGTTTCGTCAACGCCGGTGTGATCAAGGACCGGATCGACTCGGTGATGGGGCTGGCATCGGAAGTGGTGCAGCAGCCCGCGTTCGACCAGAAGGAAATCGATCGCCAGAAGCAACAGACGATCTCCGGCATGCAGGTCAGCTACGACGATCCGGAGTTTGTTGCGGGCGTCGTGTTCGACCGGCTGATCTACGGGTTCCATCCGTACGGCCGGCCGCCTGGCGGCACGCTCGAGTCGCTGGCGAAGATCAACCGCAACGATCTCGTGGCCTTTCACCGCACATGGTTTGCGCCGAACAACTCGCTGCTGGCGATTGTCGGCGACATGTCTGCCGACGAGATGTTCGTGGCTGCAGAGAAAGCGTTTGGCAGCTGGCCGAAGCATGACGTGCCGGTGCAGACGCAGGCCGATCCGCCGCCGCCCACGTACCGCGTGGTCGTGGTCGACAAGCCGGGCGCCGTGCAAACCGAGATTCGCGCAGGCAACCTCACGCTGCCGCGCACGTCGCCGAAATGGCTGGATCTGGAATTGCTGATTCGCGTGCTCGGCGGGGAGGGCGCGAACCGCCTGTTCGGTGTGTTGCGTTCCGACCGGGGCCTGACCTACGGCGCCTCGGCCGATCTGCAGACGTTCAAGTTTTCCGGCGGCTTCGTCGCGTCGACCAACACCCGCACCGAGACCACCGGCGAGGCGCTGCGCATCGTGATCGATGAGATGTGGCGCCTGCAGCGCGAGAAGGTAGACCCGCGGGAACTCGGCGGCGTAAAGGACTACTTCCAGGGCAGCTTCCCCCTGACGATCGAGACGCCGAGCGCCATCGCACTCCAGGTGCTGAACCAGCTCTTCTACGGTCTCGACCTCAAGTCGCTCGAACAACTGCGCGATCGTGTCGATGGCGTCACCGTCGAGGACCTGCAGGCCGCCGCGCGACAGTTCGTCAAGCCCGACCGACTCTCGATTGTGCTCGTTGGCGATGCGTCCAAGTTCGTCGGTCAGTTGAAATCGCAGGGCTTCAACAACTTCGAGTTGATCCCGATCGAGCAACTCGATCTGACCGCCCCGACGCTGCGCAAGAACGGCGCCGCGGATGCGCCCCGGCCCGAGGCGGCGTCCCAGGCGGCGGCGCTCGCGCTCGTGCAGAAGGTGGCGGCGGCCAAGGGCGGCGTGCCGGCCCTGCGGGCGTTGCAGACCATTGATGTTCAGGCCGACGTGACCATTTCCGGAAATGGCGCGCCCGTGAAGATGCAGACGCGCAATCTGGTCGCGTATCCCGACAGGTTCCGCGTTGAGGCCGAGATGCCCGGCGGCAGGATCGTGCAGGTGTACGCCGGTGCGCAGGCGTGGGTGGAGACGCCCGCCGGTCCGATGGACGCCGACGCGGCCGCGCGCGCCGATTACCAGTTGTCCGCGGCGCGCGACCTCGTGCCGCTGATTGTGAGCACCGTGGACGGCAAGACGGGCGTCACGCAGTTGCCCGATGAGACCGTCGACGGGCAGGCCGTGCACGTGTTGCAGTTCGCCTTGACGGCCGGTGGGCCCCTCGTGATGCTGGTGGATGCCAAGACGTTTGAGGTGCGCGGCCTGCGCTACCCCACGGAGCTGGCGCCGAATGCGCCGCAGGCCACCGAGACCTTCGGCGACTATCGTGACGTCTCCGGTATTCGGGTGGCGTTTCGCGCGCGCGTGGAGCGCGACGGCGTGACCATCGATCGCGTGATCACCAGCGCCCGCATGAACGCGACGTTGCCGCCGGCCGCGTTCGTCCGAAAAGCGGCGTGACCATCAGCGGTCTGCGCGTACTCATCTCCTGCGGCGAAGCCTCGGGCGATCTCTACGCCGCCGCACTCGTCCGCGCGCTGCGCACCCGCGAACCGCATCTGGAGGTGACGGCGTTCGGCGGTCCGCGGCTGGCCGCCGAGGGCGCCACGCTGATCGGCACCTATGACGGTTTGACGGTGACCGGATTGACCGAAGCCCTGTTCGTGCTTCGCCAGTCGTTGGCGACGCTGAAGAACATCGAAACGGCGGCGCGCGAGCACAGGCCGGACGTCTTCGTCGCGATTGATTTTCCCGACTTCAACTTCCGGCTCCTGCCGCGCATGCGCAAGCTCGGCATCCCGATCGTCTATTACGTCAGCCCGCAGCTCTGGGCGTGGCGGCCCAAGCGCATTCAGACCATTCAGCGGTACGTGGACAAGATGCTCGTCATCTTTCCGTTCGAGCGCGAGATCTACGAGCGGGCCGGTGTTCCGGTGGAGTTCGTCGGGCATCCCATGATCGAACTCGCGCGCGCCGATCGCCCGCGAGACGAATTCCTGCGCGGCGCCGGACTGGATCCCGCGCGGCCGGTGGTCGCGTTACTGCCGGGCAGTCGTCCGAACGAGATTCGCCACGTGCTGCACACGGTGATCGAGTCGCTGCCGCTGATCCGCGCGGCCGTGCCCGGCGTGCAGTTTCTGCTCGCGCGCGCACCGGGGCTGGATGACGCGCTGTTTGCGGGGACGGATGTGCCTGCGGTGGTGGCGCAGTCGGACAACGTGCTCGAGGCGGCCGACGTCGCGATCGTGGCGTCCGGCACGGCGACGATTCAGACCGCACTGCACGACACGCCGATGGTGATCGTGTATCGCCTGTCCGCCCTGTCGTATGCGATCGCGCGACGCCTCGTGGGGCTCACCTCATTCGGGATGGTCAATCTCGTGGCCGGCAAGCCCATCGTCACGGAACTGATCCAGGATGGCTTCACGCCGGCCGCGGTGGCCGCCGACGCGATTGCCCTCCTGACCTCGCCGGCGCGCGCCGAGGCGATGCGCCGCGACCTGCTCGACGTGCGCACCAAGCTGGGCGGCGCCGGCGCGACCGAGCGTGCGGCCGACGCGGTCCTCGCCACCGCCCGCGCCGGACAGAGGGCGATAGACTGATGCGCATGACCCGAGCGGTGCTCGCCTGGTGTGCGGTCGCGTTGGTCCTGACCGCGGCGCTCCACGCCACCGTGACGATTCCGACCGACCTGCCCGACGTGGTCTCCATGGCCACCCTCATCGTGCGCGGCCGGGTGGTCGACACACGAGCGTTTGCCGACATCGCCAACGGTCCGGTGATGACGGCCGTCACGGTCAGCGTGTCCGACGTGCTGAAGGGCCGCGCCGACCGGGTCGTCACCTTCCGTGTGCATGGCGGCGATCTGGGCCGCTACCGCCACGTCACGATCGGTGCACCGACATTCGCGACCGATGACGATGTGTACGTGTTCCTGAAACGCGCGCCCGATGGTGTGCTCTGGCCCGTGGGCATGGGCGCGGGCGTGTACAAGATCAGCGCGGCGGGTCCGTCGCGGCGGCCCGTGGTGAATCCTCCGGTCGTCGCCGGCATCACGGCGACCGCGGGCGCCCCGGTCGTTCGCGGCGACGCGCGCCGTTCGCCGATGGCCGTTTCCGACTTTGCCGGCGTCGTGCGGCTGCTGATGGCCGCGCGCGCCGGAGCCGGCAAGTGAGTTCGCGCCCGCGCACGACGGCGGCGCTGGCTGTGCTGCTCGGCGGGCTGGCGCTTGCGGCGCCGGTCGCGCTGTCTGCCTATCTGTCGCTCGGCACCACGATAAGCGGTCGGTCGGTGACGATGCGATGGGCGTCGATGCCGATCCGGTATTTCGTGACGAATCGCGCGGCGGATAACGTGACCGCCAACCAGCTCCAGACGGCGGCCACACAGTCGTTCGCCGCGTGGACCTCGGTGGCGACCGCCACCTCGTCGGCCACCTTCGTCGGCTTCACGAATGCGGATCCAGTGCGCGACGACGGCGCGACGGTGATCGGATTTCAGAGTCACAGCGAACTCGAGCGCACGCTCGGCGTCACGTCGTTCACGCTCGACCGCACGACGGGCGCGCTGGTCGAGGCCGACATTTTTCTGAACAGCTTCTTCGATTGGTCCACCGCGGCCGGCGGTGAGGCCAACCGGTTTGACGTCCAGTCGATCCTCACCCACGAGGTGGGGCACTTGCTGGGGCTCGGGCACTCGCTGCTGGGGGAAACCGAACTGCGGGCGGCGGGTGGGCGCCGCGTGCTCGGCAAGCGATCCGTCATGTTCCCGATCGCGTACGCCGTCGGCACCACGCTCGATCGCACGCTGCAGGACGACGACCGCGCGGGGCTCTCGGCGACGTATCCGACCGGCCAGTTCCTCCACGACAAAGGCAGCATTGCCGGTCGCGTCACGCTCGACGGCGCGGGGATTTTCGGGGCACACGTGGTGGCGTTCAACACCAGGACGCAGGAAATGGTTGGCGGCTTCTCGCTGAACGCGGACGGCCAGTTTGCGATCGACGGCCTGATGCCGGGCGTCTACGTGTTGCGCGCGGAACCGCTCGATGACGCGGACCTCACGAGCTTCTTCGACGCCGATGCGCATGTGGAACTAGGGTTCAGGACGTCGTTTCACTCGAAGTTGGTGACGGCGCCGGCGGGCGGCGCCGGCGCTCCCGTGGAGATCAAGGTGACGCGCAAGTGAGCGCGCGTGGTCGCATCATCTCGGCTGCGGTCATGGTCGCCAGCGTGTGGTGCGCGGCGCCCGTGTCGGCGCAGGTGGCGCCGCTGCCACCTCGAGTCCTGCTCGATGTCGGCGGCACGGTGCTCGGTGGTGGGGCACTCGGTTCCACCGACGCGACGTACGTCACCGCCACGGGTGCGCCGTTCACGCTGTTCTCCACGTCGCAGTCGTGGTCGACCGGCGTCGGCGCGACCGCGCACCTCCAGGTTCGGCTGAAGCCGCGCGTGGCGGTGGAGTTGAGCGGATCGTGGACGCGTCCCGACATCCGGTCAAAGATCACCGGCGATTTCGAGGGCGCGGCCGACACGACGGCCACGTCCGCGGTGTCGCAGTTTCTGACGAGCGGCGGACTCGTGGTGTCGTTCAGGCCGCGCGGCAAGTGGACGCCGTTTGCGCGTGGCGCGGTCAGTTGGCTGCGCCATCTGTCGAACGACGAGACGCTCTATCAGGATGGACTGTCAGCGGACCTGGGCGGCGGTCTGCGGTACGCCTGGCGCGAGAAGCGCGGCCACGTCAGGCCGTACGGTGTGCGCGCCGACGTCTGGATCAATGTGCGCAGCGGCGGCCTGGAACTGGCGCACCAATCCCGGGTGATCGCTCCCGGATTCTCGGCAGCATTTATCTTCAAGCTCTAAAAGAGACACAATAAGAGGGTTATGGACACCTTCCGCACTCGTCGTCACCTGCAGGTCGGTTCAGAAGATCTCACCTACTACAGCCTCCCGGAACTCGCGAAGAAGTTCCCCACGGTCGCCACGCTGCCGTACTCGCTCAAGATCCTGCTCGAGAATCTACTGCGGCGTGAAGACGGCGGCGCGGTCAAGAAGCACGACATCGAAGCGCTCGCGTCGGCGAAGACCGGTGACAACGAGATTTCGTTCATGCCCGCGCGCGTGATCCTGCAGGACTTCACCGGCGTGCCGTGTATCGCGGATCTCGCGGCCATGCGCGACGGCATCGTCGAACTCGGCGGCAATCCCGACAAGGTCAACCCGCTGCAGCCGGTCGAGCTCGTCATCGATCACTCCGTGCAGGTCGATTACTTCGGCTCCGAGGAGGCGCTGACGCTCAACTCCGAACTCGAGTACTCGCGCAACCGTGAGCGCTACGTGTTCCTGCGCTGGGGACAGACCGCGTTCAACAACTTCCGCGTCGTCCCGCCGGAGACCGGCATCGTCCATCAGGTGAACATCGAGTATCTGGCGCGCGTGGTGGTGAAGCACAACGGCGTCGTGTATCCCGATACCGTGTTCGGCACCGACTCGCACACGACCATGGTCAACGGCCTCGGCGTCGTCGGCTGGGGCGTGGGCGGCATTGAAGCGGAGGCCGCGATGCTGGGTCAGCCGAGCTCGATGCTGATTCCGCAGGTGCTGGGCTTCCGGTTGAAGGGCAAACTGCCCGAAGGCGCGACGGCGACCGACCTCGTGCTGACGATCACCGAAGCGCTGCGCAAGAAGGGCGTCGTCGGCAAGTTCGTGGAGTTCTTCGGGCCTGGGCTGAAGGACCTGACGATTTCGGATCGCGTCGTGCTCGGCAACATGTGCCCGGAGTACGGCGCCACGGTGGCGATCTTTCCGATCGACGAACTCACGCTCGAATATCTGCGGTTCACGGGTCGCGATGCGGCGCAGGTGGAACTCGTCGAGGCCTATGCGACAGCGCAGGGCCTGTTCCAGACACCGGAGTCTCCGGAAGCGAAGTACTCCGACACGCTCGAACTGGATCTGACCACGGTGGTGCCGAGCCTGGCGGGACCGCGGCGCCCGCAGGATCGCGTCGCGCTCAGCCACACGAAGGTGTCGTTCGCGAACGCGCTGCCCGACCTGGAAAAAGGCGTGAAGAAGATCGCGGCCCCTTCGACGGGCTCAGGGCAGGCGGCCGGTGGCGGCGCTGCGGTGGCGACGAAGACGCAGCTCGAACACGGGTCGGTGGTCATTGCGGCGATCACGAGCTGCACGAACACGTCGAATCCGTCGGTGATGATCGGCGCGGGCCTGCTCGCGAAGAAGGCCGCCGAGCGTGGGCTCACGCGCAAGCCGTGGGTGAAGACGTCGCTCGCGCCAGGTTCGAAGGTCGTGACGGAATATCTCAACAAGGCCGGCCTCACGCCGTTCCTCAACGAGATCGGGTTCAACCTCGTCGGGTACGGCTGCACGACGTGCATCGGCAACAGCGGTCCGCTGCCGGATGAGATCTCG
>CAYHEX010000085.1:0-13577 GCA_964355365.1 uncultured Solibacteraceae bacterium
CCGCGCAACGGGCGTCCGTTGGTCACGTGGCTGCGCGCCCAGTCCGCGCCGTCGCCACCCGGCGTGACTCCCTGGCGCCGCCCCACATCGCTGCCGCCATTGCGCATCGCGCCCAGCATGGCCGCCGAACCACGGAGCGCCGCACTCGCCGACATCGCCGCCACGCACGGATCTTCCGCCGGGGCCGCGGCATCGCGCCCGAACTCGCGCAGCTGCCGGGCCTGTTCAGTGAGCACCTGATTGATCTCGTTCTGCAGGCGCGTGAACTCGTCCTTCTGTTCGCGACTCGCGTTGGTTTCCTGATTCAGTAACTGGCCGTACTCATCCAGCGTGTTCGCCGTGTCGTTCGCGCGCGACCGGATCTCCGACAACTGCCGCTGCAAATCGTCCATGGCGCGCTTCGCCTCTTCCACAGTCGGCTCGCGTCCCGGGATGCGCGACACGCCAGTGCGCGCGCCGTTGAGCGCATCGAGCAGAGCATCGGTGGCCGAGCGATACGCCGGCCCCGCAGTGCCGGCGGGCGCCGGCGGCTGCTCTGACGGAGGAAACGCCACGTTGACGGTGGTCGTCGCCTGCTGCGATCCTGCAACGGCATTGATGCTGTAGGGCCCGGCCTGCGTGAACGGGCCCACCGTGATGCGTTGTTCACTGCCCGTCCCCACGGCCCGCACGGGCGCCACCGTCGATGGTCCGGCCACAACCAGGGTGATCGGCACACCGGCCGGCGCGCGGACGATGACGACCGCGGACTGCCCCGCAGCGACCGAGGTGGCGTCCGTGCGCACCATCACACCCTGTGCGATGAGCACGGTGAGAGCGGTGGCGCAGACGATGGCCGTCAGCGCCGCAAGTCGAATGCGATGCGGGATCATGAACTACCTCGAGAGAATGACGAACTCGACGCGACGATTCAGCTTGCGGCCTTCGTCAGTGGCGTTGGAACCGATCGGCGCCGTCTCGCCGAAGCCTTTCGATTGCAACCGCGCGGCGGCAATGCCCGCCTTCACCAAATACGCGGTCACCGATGCGGCGCGGCCTTCCGACAACGTGAGATTCGCGGCATCGTCGTCCACCGAGTCGGTGTGCCCGCGCACTTCGATGCGCATCGTCGGCATCTGTTTGAGCAGCGCGACGAGGCGATCGAGTTCGCGCGTGGACTCGGGCAGCAGCGCGGTCTTCGCGGTGTCGAAGAACACGTTGTTGAGGCGGATCGGCTTGCCCACTTCGAGCGGAATCAGAATGAGATTGCGCTCGAAACGCTCGCCCTCCTTCGCAGCCGTGAGGTCGATGCGATCGCTCACCGCGATATAGCCGGGCGCCGCCGCGCGGAAGGCGAAGTCTTCGCCGATCGGCAGCGCGATTTGATACGTGCCGTTGTCCGGCTTCGCGGCGGCCTGGCCGGCGCCTTCGCCGGTCTTCAGGAATTCATAGACGATGGCGGCCGGCACCGGCTTGCCGGCCGGATCGGTCACCTTGCCGTAGACGAATGCGACCGGCCGCGGACGCACGGCGGGCGGCAACGCGAACTCGTAGATGTCTTCCTTCATCATCGGCCCGATGGCCATGAACGCCAGCGCGCCGGTGGCATCCACTGCGATGCTCATGTCGTTGTCTTTCGTGTTCACCTCGGCGCCAAGGTTCTGCGGCGACGACCATTTCGTCCACGTTTCGTCGAGTCGTCGCGTCAGGTACAGATCGAAACCGCCCTGTCCGCCGGGGCGATCGCTCGAAAAGTAGAGCGTGCGCCCGTCGGGCGCCATGAACGGCCCGAGCTCAACACCCTTCGTGTTCACGACGGGGCCGAGGTTGACCGGCTTCTCCCACACGCCATCGGCCGCGAGCGTGGAGACGTAGAGATCGCGATCGCCGAGCGACTCTGCGTTGTGAATCGAAAAGAAGGTGTGCCGGCCATCTGGCGACAGGAAGATCTCGAGACGCGGCGAATCGTTCTTGAAGCTACGGAACGTGAGCAGTTCGGGCACCGACCACCCGGTGGCCGTGCGATGCGACCACGCAAACAACTTCGTGGGCTTGTCGGGCGGAGGCGGCGCATCCGGATCACGATTCGAGCTCGGCGCGGCGGCCAGCAGGATCTCCATGAAGGTCATGCCTTTGGCGTTCTCGACCACCTGCTGCCAGCGCGTCAGGATGTCGCCGGTCACCTGACCCGCCACGAGCAACGTGTTGTTGTCGGGCAGAACGGACCCGATGAAGATCGTGTCGACGTCATGCGAGAGCGGCGCCGGCATCCGTGTGGCCCGCCCCCAGGTGCCGTTCGCCTGTTTCTCGCTGAACCAGATGGTCTGGTGCTGAATGCCCATGTCCGTCTTGAGGTTCGCCGTCTGCGTCGTGCGGAGGTCCGCGAGCATGGCCTCCATCTGTTTCTTCATCGCGGGATCGGTCATGCCGGCGACGGCCTTTTCCAGGTCGGTGATCGCAGCGTCGGCCTGACCGTTGATGCGGCCCGCGATCTCCTCCCCCTTGTCCTCGCGCACAAAGTACAGCGTCTTGCCGTCAGCGGCGATGATCGGGAGGATCTCGCGGAACTGCTCAGTGTTGATTTCGGGCCCGAGCTTGCGTTTGCCGGCGAAGGGCTGTTGCGCCAGGGTCGTGGCACAGGCGAGACAGACGAGCGCGGCCACCAACGATGTGCGTGTCATGAGCGAACAGAAGAATAGCGCGGTTCCACCGGCAGAAGGACGGGTACGACCGCTACGCCCTGATCTCGATCGGTCTGTCGAACACCACGCAGGAATTTCAGGCGTGCATCGATTTGTCGCGAGCTGTGGCGAATTCGCGGACGACGGCACGCATCCCGGCCTGCTGGGGCAGCGGAAGGTGGGCTCGTCTGATCGCGGTCTACACGAAGCTCTGACCCGCCTACACCGCTTCGGCTGCCGAGCAGCGCCGGGTGTCGGGCCGGGCGCTGCGCCGACCCGTGGCCGGATCGATGTAGATGCCCTCGAACGAGCCCATGCCGAAGTTTTGCGAGTTCACGGTGTCGAGCGCGAGGCCGCGTTTGCGGACCGCATCGCGCACGTCGGCGCGGAAGTCGGCTTCAACCGCGAGCACCATGCCACCGGCCGGCGTGTAGGCATTGCCGAACCGCGGACGATTCACCGACTCGGCGATCGGCACGCCGAAGTCGAGGATGTTCGTGTAGTTCTGCACGATGTTCTGCAGCAGGCTGCCGCTCGGCGAGCCCGAGGCGATCAGCGGCTTGCCGTTCTTCATCACCATGTTCGGCGCCACGTACACAGTGGCGCGCTCGCCCGGGCTCGGCATCACGCGTCCAAAATGCGCGCCCGACGCCACGATCGTGACGCCGTCCACGAAGAGCCCATTGCTCCACGGCAGCGACATGCACGAGTGCAGCACGGTGGCGACGTTGCCGGCCGCGTCAACCGCTGTGACGTGGCAACTGCCGGCCGGCGGCGCCGCCTCGCTCTTGGCGACTGGCGCATCCATCTGCAGCAGGTCGAACCGCATCTTCGCGTATTCCTTCGAAAGAATCTGCTTCGCGGGAAACGCGTGATACTTCGGATCGCGATGCTTGCCGCCGTCGGCGTAGACCTGAGCGCATATGCGGATCATCTGCCAGAGGGTTTCCGGTGATTCGTTCACCGGGCCGTGCTTCTTGATGTCGAACAACTCCAGCATGTTCAGGATTTCGATCACATGCTGGCCGCCGTGGTCCGGCATCGGCGACGCCACCAGGTCGTAGCCGCGATACGTGCCGCGCGCCGGCTCGTCGTACCGCACTTCGTAGCGCGCAAAGTCCTCCGGTGTGATAACACCACCAGCGGCCCGCACCACGTCCGAGTAGTGCTTCGCGAAATCGCCTTGATAGAAGTACGTGTTGCCGTCGGCGACGAGGCGCTCGAGCGTGTCCGCGGCGCGCTTCTGCAGCAGCATCTCGCCCGGCTGAATCATCCGGTTGTTCGGAAAGAAGATCTCGCGGCCCTCGTTCGGACGATTGAACAGATTCTGCTGCGCGTAGATCTCGGCCCACATGAACGGATGCACTTCGACGCCGTCGCGCGCGTAGGCGATGGCCGCCGCGCACAGGTCTTTCTTCGGCTTGCTTCCGTGTTTGGCGAGCGAGGCTTCGAAGCCGGCCCAGAATCCCGGCACTCCGGCGCCGAGTCCGGTCTCGAGCGCCTTCGGTCCCCAACCGGTCAGCGGCGCCAACGGGGCGTTCATGCCGCCGTTCACGTACGACGTCTGCCCGGTCCTCGCGTCGAAATACAACATGCTGAACACGCCAGTAATGCCGCACATGTGCGGTTCGACCACGGTTTGCGTCACCGCGCATGCGAGCACGGCATCGGCGGCGTTGCCTCCGGCGCGGAGCATGTCGGCGCCCGCGCGTGTGGCGAGCGGGTGCGAGCAGATCACCATCCCGCCATTGCCGGAGACTGGATCCTTCGAGCCGAACACGGCCCTGGACACGAGACGCTTGCGCTCTTCCGGCGTCATCGCGCCGGGCGTGCCACCGCGCGGCGCGGACGCACCGCCGGACTGCAGCGCCCCGGAAGCCTCGAGGGCCTCAACCGAAGCCGATCCGAAAATGCCCGTGGCGGCGGCAGAGCCAGCCGCCAGCTTCAGAAACTCGCGTCGATCAGTGGACATATGGCGCGGAGGATAACAGGTAGGCATCAAGACATCAATAGATAGACATCAAAGCATCATGCATGTAATCCTGTGAGCATGCGTACCACCCTGACACTTGATCCGGACGTTGCCGCGCTGCTGAAGAAGGAGGCCAGGCGACACAGGGGTTCGCTGAAGGAGGCCGTGAACACAGCGCTGCGTGCAGGCTTGCAGGCGCTGAACGCCCCGCCGGCTGCGGCACCCGCGCCCTACAAGATCGATCCGTGGAATCTGGGACCCAGTCTTGTTGGCAGTCTCGATGACATCGAGGCAGTGTTGTCGCGCGTCGAAGGCGAAGATCACAAGTGATCCTGCTCGACGCCAATATCCTGCTCTACGCCACCAACGCGGCGGCGCCCGAGTGTGCAGTGGCCAAGCCGTGGCTCGAGGAGAAGCTCAACGGCCGGACGCGTGTGGGGCTGCCGTGGATGACGATCCTGGCATTCGTCCGCCTGGCGTCGAACCCGATGGTAATGCGTGGCGCGGTGACGCCGGCGGAGGCCTGGCGCCGCGTTGGCGAAGAATGGCTGGTCCGTCCCAATGTCTGGATCCCAGAGCCCGGGCCGGGCCACACAGCGATCTTCGGACGGCTGCTCGCGCATCCGGCCATGACGTCACGCAAAGTGACGGACGCGCATCTGGCGGCGCTGGCGATCGAGCACGGCTTGCTGCTGTGTTCGACCGACGGCGACTTCTCGCTGTTCAAAGAACTTCGCTGGGAGAACCCATTGCGGTAGCGAACACGCGTGCAGGCATAAGCTGCTCGCGTGAATTGACGCTCTCAATGCATACGATCTACACTGATACATATGCGGACCACCTTGGATTTACCTGACCAGCTGATTGACGAAGCGCGCCACACGCTGAAATTCAAGTCCAAGACCGACACGGTGGTATTCGCCCTGCGTGAAGTGGTCCGACGCGGGCGAACGGACGAACTCAAGACGCTGTTGGACAAGGTCTCCTTCGACTTCGACCCCGTCAAGCTACGCAAGCGAGATCGGCATCGCGCGTGATCGTGGTCGACACCTCGGTGTGGGTCGAGGCGGTTCGGCGGCCGAAAGGCGCCGTCCAATTCACGCTGAAACAACTGATTGACGCCGACGAGGTTGGCCTCGCCCTGCCCGTCCGACTGGAGCTCATGGCGGGAATCGCGCGAAAGGACCGCCGCGCGTTTGGACGCGCCCTCTCCGGTTTGCCGGTCCTTGTTCCCACAGAGGACACGTGGCGCTTGATCGAATCGTGGGTAGCGCCGGCGGCCGACAAAGGGCAGCGCTTCGGCGTGACCGACTTGCTGATCGCGGGACTCGCCCACGAAACGGGTGCCTTGGTGTGGTCACGAGACGACGACTTCGGTCGGCTTGAAGCACTGGGCCTCGTCCAGGCATACGCGGCGCCTGAGTAGTCCGCACTCCGCCATCGAGAAACACGTCTCCATCACGCGGCTGGCCGTGCCCTCCCGGAACCCCGGCCGCGACCTGCCCGTATATTGATAGCGTTGTAACTTAACTACTTCGCCATAGACGGAAAGGCGCCGCGATGCCGCGTGAGGGACTGGGCGAGTTCGAGCAGGTGGTGCTCCTGGCCATCGTGCATCTCAAAGGACACGTCTACGGCGTACCGATCGTGGACGAGATCGAGCGCCGCACCGGGCGCGCGGTCGCGCGCGCCGCCGTCTACATCACCTTGCGTCGGCTGGAGGAGAAGGGCCTGGTGTCTTCGTGGATGAGTGAACCCACGGCGGAACCAGGCGGCAAGGCCCGACGATGTGTGGAGGTCACGCCGGCGGGCCGGCGCGCGCTCAAAGACTCGCGGACGTTTCTGGAATCGATGTGGCAGGGGGCGGACGTGAAGTTGAAGGCCGGGCGATGAAGGGCCAGCCACCGGCGTGGGCGAGACAATGGCTGCTGCGCTCACTACCGCGCGATGTGCGCGCTGCGATCGTCTCGGATCTCGACGACGTGTTTCAGCAGCGCGTTGATGCCGACGGCATCTCCGCCGCACGGCGCTGGTACTGGCGTGAGGCAGCCTCGTTCACCTGGCGATTCCTGCGCGAGCGTGTGACCGTGCGCCCTTCGACGATGCGGTTGTCGATGCTGGACGTGAAGCTTGCGGCGCGCATGGTCACCAAGTACCCCGGGCTCACGCTCATCGGCGGCCTCGCGATTGCGACGGCGATCGGCGTCACCGTGATTGGCTTTGAGATCACCCACGACCTGTCGAATCCGTCGCTGCCGCTGCCTCAGAGCGATCGGGTGGTGAGTGTGCAGATGTGGGATGGTCGATGGGGCTCACCTGAATCGCGACTGATGTTCGACCTCACGCGCTGGCGTGACGCAGAGTCGTTCGACAGCATCGGCGGATACCAGACGGTTGAGCGCACGCTCGTGGCCGACAGCGGCGAAGGCGAGTTAGTGCGTGCGGCGGAGATGAGCGCGTCCGGATTCCGCGTCGCCGCCGTGGCACCCCTGTTGGGGCGCACGCTGGTCGATGCGGACGAAGCGATCGGCGCATCGCCCGTGGCCGTGGTCGGCTACCGCCTCTGGACGTCGAGATTCAACAGCGATCCGAACATCGTGGGCCGCACGCTTCATCTCGGATCGGTCGGTCGCACGATCGTCGGCGTGATGCCGGAGGGTTTTGGGTTTCCGGTCTCGCATTCGCTCTGGATTCCGTTGACGCGCCAGGACGCGCTCGAGCGACTCGCCGGGCCCGTCTTGCGCGTGTTCGGTCGATTGACGTCGTCATCGACCGTGGCGGCGGCGCAGTCGGAACTGGCCGCGATTTCCGCGAGACAGCCCTGGCCTGCGCGGGGCGCGCCGACACCGCTGACGCCGCGCGTGGTGCCGTACGCATCGGGCATCATGCCCCTCGGGTACATTCGACGGGCCTTCCTCCTGCAATCGGTGCTCGTGTTGCTGCTCGTCATCTGCTGCTCGAATGTCGCCGCGCTGGTGTTCGCCCGCACCGCCACGCGTCAGAACGAGATCATCGTGCGCACCGCGCTCGGCGCCGCGCGCGGTCGCATCCTCGGGCAGTTCTTCGTCGAAGCGTTGGCGCTGGCGGCCATCGGTGCGGCCGTCGGGCTCGGCGTGGCGAACGCGACGATTCAATGGACGATGCAGTGGATCTGGTCCTCAGGGAGCCCACGGCCCTTCTGGTGGGACGATCGCATTGCACCGGTGACCTACGTCTACGCCGGCGCGATGACGCTGGTGATCGCCCTGCTCTGCGGCATCGTGCCCGCCCTGAAGGGCACCCGCGCGGGTGTGCATGCGGGTTTGCAGCAGGGCTCCGGCCGAGCGGCGAGTCTCACGTTCGGGTTTGGCTGGACGGCGATCATCGTGTTGCAGATCGCGCTGTGTGTGGCGTTGCTGCCGGCCGCGCTGGCGCTGGGCTGGGACGCCATGCGCGCGCAGGCCAGCGGTGCGGGATTTGCCACAAACGAGTACCTCGCGGTGACGCTTGATGTGGAGCCGGGCAGTGAACCTCGCCGATCTGCGCTCTACCGGGACCTTGAGCTGCGCGTGCGGCGCGAGCCTGACGTGCGCGGCGTGGCGTTTGCCTCGGCGTTTCCCGGCATGTCTCACACGCGTGGTGCCATTGAGGTGGACGGCGATCCAATGGCCGATCGCATTCGGCCGCGAAGCTTCACCGCCAACGTCGCGCCGGGGTTCTTCAGCGCGCTCGATGTGCAGCCGATCGCCGGACGGACGTTTGTCGACGCTGATGCCCTCGCCGGCCGCCAGGTCGCCGTCGTCAATCGACTCTTCGTGGATCAGGTGTTCGGCGGCCGCAATGCGATCGGCCGTCGCGTGCGATTCGCTTCAAATGGCGCACCGAATCCCTGGATGGAGATCATCGGCGTCGTCCCCGACCTCGGGATGAGTGCGCTGCGGCCGGAGGAAGGGATGGGGTTGTATAGCCCTGCGGCTCCGGGCGAGCGCTTCGTCGAAGGGATGGCGATTCACGTCGCTGGAGACGCCGCCGCGTTTGCGCCGCGTCTACGCGCGATGGCGCTTGAGGTGAGTCCGGTTCTTCAGCTGAAGAATCCGATGCCGCTCAACGTCGTGGGCCGCGCCGATCAGATCGGCGTCCGCTTGTTTGCGATCGCGCTGGCGGCCGTGGCGGTAATCGGCGTCATCCTGTCCGCCGCGGCGATCTACTCCCTGATGTCATTCACCGTGTCGCGCCGCACCCGCGAGATCGCGATTCGCGCCGCGCTCGGGGCGAATCCACGCCGCATCGTGGCAGAGATCTTCTCGCGGGTGGCGCTGCAGATTGGCCTCGGAGCGATCGCCGGCGTCGCGATGGTGCTGATCGCCCGGCCACAATCAGCGCGCGAAGTCTGGCTGCCTGCCGGCCTGGCCGTGTTCATGTTCGTCATCGGCCTCTGTGCGTGTGCGGTGCCCGCGCGTCGAGCCCTCCGCATCGAGCCGTCGGACGCGCTGAAGGACGTGACCTGATCTTCAGCCGCTCATGTCCTCGTGGCCCTGGACCAACGCCGCCAGCCAGCGCCCTCGAACGGCGGACCATGACACCCAGGCCAGCACCAACGCGCCGAGGCCGGAGAGGACCAGCAGACTGATGTCATCGCCCCCGAGGACGTCCCAGGCCCGGAAGAAGCGGCCCGGCTCGAACATCGATTCACGCATCTGGGCCTGGTCGAGCACGACGCCGGCCGCAATCACGACCAGCGCGCCGAGCACCAACCAACCGAACAGGTTGATCAGCCAGACGGTGGCCAGGGCGAAGCAGAGCGTGAAGATCGGCAGGAAAAGGCTGACGTGGAATTCGTCGGCGAGCGCGAACAGCGGCGCGCTGGCCACCGCCACGAGCAGCGTACGCCACAGGTAGGCCGGCAACGGCGAGCGGCCGCTGACGCGCGACGCCGTACGGTGGCGCTGCATGTGCGCCTCGATGGCCGCCGCGACCTCGGCGTAGTTCTCGGGCCGGCATTGCACCCAGAGCAGCGAGCGCCACGCATTGCCCAACTCGATCCGATGGCTTGACGGATGATGGGCCGCCTGGAACGACCCCGCCCACAGCACCGCTTCCGACTCGCGCGACGTCGCGAGGAGACCGGCGCCGAGCGCCTGGGGGCTTCGGCCGAGGACACCCGCCACGATGGCCAACCGATTGGCCACCTTCGCGGCACGCGACGTCACATCGCAACGGAGGCCGGTGTCCGACAACGTGTAGCGCACTGGCAGCCGGCCGCGAAACATGACGGCCATGATGATCAGGCCGAGCAGCCACAAGCCGCCGGTCACACTTACGACCATTGTCAGAATGGGCCCGATGGCGCGCCACTCGCGCTGCGCCACGAAGATGAGACCGAGCAGGCCGCCCACCAGCAGGGCCACGAGACACATGGCCCACGTCCACGTGCCGAACATGCGGCGCGAGAACAGCGGCAGATCAACGTCCCAGATGAGTTCGGACTTCCCTGCTGTCATGGTCGGCTCCCGCGGTGCGTAACACTCGCGCGATCATACCGCCGGCCGGGCGGCCTCGACCCGAGCACCATGCCGGCTAGCCGCCAAACCGCGGATTGACCACGTTGTTGAAAATGGAGCCGAAGCTGTAGCGGATGCCGAACTGCGCCTCGATGTTGTAGCCGCTCTGCAGCTGGCGCAGCCGGAGCAGCACTTCCTCCGCCGACGCGCTGCGCCGCGGCAGCGAGAGCTGGTCGCGCACGCGCGACGCCCGGCCCTCGAACGACAAGGTCAACCCCCGCGCAATGCGGAAGCTGAGGTCGGTGTTCGCTTCAAAACGGTTCAGACCCGGATCGTGCAGATCCTGGAAGAACTTGCCACCCACCTCCACCGATCCCCACGGCTGTCGCTGATCGAGTCTGAGCGACATCTCGTGGCGGTACAGCGTGTCCTTCGTCTTGTCGAAGAGCGTCACTTCGTTGTACTTTGCGCGCTCGATACCGACCAGGTACTGGGCCACCAACGTCCGCGTCGCGTAGTCCTTGTAGGGGAAGATGCTGTACTCGATGGCCGCGGCGGACTGCGCCGAAAACTCACGGTTGTTGAACGTCGAGGCCTCGACCCGGCCGTTGAATCCGAAAGACCAATGCGGCCCCAGGCTCTTGACGGCGAAGACCTCCACCTCGCTGCTGCGCCGCCGACTCTCGAAGGGCTCGTCCTCGTCGAGGTCGAAGCGTTGGATCTGGCGGTCCAGCTGCGCGCCAAAGCCGAGCTTCCACGCGTCGGTCACCCGGTCGCCGCTGAAGCTGAACTCGCCGCGCCGCTCGCGGCTGCTCTCCTGCGCCTCATACGAGCCTTCCGCGCTGAGGCTGAAGACCCAGAGTTTCCACGGGTCCGTCGCCGGCGCGTTGGCCTCCCGCGTCGACGCGGCCTGCCGCACCGTCAGGCTGATGTCGGAGGGCAGACGCGATTCGGCAAGGTAATCGAGCAGGCCGATCTGCACTTCCCGGAGCACGGCCTTCCGGCGCGTGTCTTCCGTTTCACCGGGAAGCGTGGACGCTCTGTGCTCGTGATTGGCGCCCTCGCTTCTGCCGCGCCCAACAAAGCGCAGCGTGACCTCGCTGCCGCCGCTGCCCGTCTCCTGCCGGCTGGCCAGCAGCGTCAGGTCCGCATCCTGCGGCTGTCGCACGAAGTCGACCCAGGTGATCTGTTCACGCAGGTAGGTCGGGAAGCAGTCGGAGCAGTCGAGATACACGCGCAGCCGGCTCGGCGGCGGCGCACCGGACACCGGGGCCTGCCCGTCGGGGCGAGCCCAGGCGATCGCGGGAGTAGCCAGCACTACAACAAGGAGGAGCGCGGGGAGGCGGGCGGCGGCGCTGACCATTCGTTTAGTTTGGCCCAACTGTGCATTCACGCGTCACCCATTCACCCATCTATTCCCCCAATCCCCCATTCCCCCAATCCCGCACTTACAATGTCACTGTCGTGTCGACCACATATGACGCCATCGTAATCGGCGGAGGCCACAACGGCCTCGTCGCCGCGGCCTACCTCGCGCGGGCCGGGCGGAAGGTGCTCGTGCTCGAGCGCCGGCACGTGCTCGGCGGCGCGGCCGTCACCGAAGAGATCTTCCCGGGCTTCAAGTTCTCGGTCTGCTCCTACGTGGTCTCGTTGCTCCGCCCCGAGATCATTCGCGACCTCGAACTCGCGAAGCACGGCCTCGAAATCCTGCCGCTCGACGGCACGTTCACGCCGATGCACGACGGCGACTACCTCTGGCGTGTGAACGACCACGCGAAGACGTACCGCGAGATCGCGCGTCACTCGAAGACCGACGCCGAGGCCTACGACGAGTACGGCCGCGCGATGGTCGAGATGGGCCGCTTCGCGAAGCCGATCCTCGCGATGACGCCGCCCGATCCGTTCCGCGGCAAACTCGCCGACCTGCGCGCGCTTCGCGACATCCTCACGCGCTTCCGCGCGCTCCCCGACGCCGACCGCTACAACCAGGTGCAACTGCTCACGATGAGCGCGATCGACTTTCTCGACCAGTGGTTCGAGACCGACGTGCTCAAAGCGACCATGGCCGCGTCGGGCATCATCGGCACGTTCCTCGGCGTGCGATCGCCGGGCACCTCGTACGTCCTCCTGCATCACTACATGGGCGACATCGACGGCGCCTTCCGCTCGTGGGGACTCTCGAAGGGCGGCACCGGCATGGTGTCCGAATCGATCGCCGCCGCCGCGCGCGCCGCCGGCGCCGAGATCCGCACCGAATCGCCCGTGAGCAAGATCCTCGTGAACAACGGCACCGCCACGGGCGTCGTCCTCGAGAACGGCGACTACCACCTCGCGGACGTGGTGCTCTCGAGCGTGGACCCGCGGCTGACATTCACGCGCATGGTCGGCCACGACCTGCTGCCGTCCGATTTCGTGGACGACATCAGCCACTACAAGTACCGTGGCTCCTCGGGCAAAGTGAATCTCGCGCTCGACGGGCTGCCGAACTTCACGAGCCTCCCCGGCGCGGGCGCGCACCTGCGCGGCGCGATGTCGATCTCGCCGAGCGTGGACTACATGGAGCGCGCGTACGACGACGCGAAGTACGGGCAGTTTTCCACACGGCCGTACATCGACATCGTGATTCCGAGCCTCACCGATCCGTCGGTGGCGCCGCCCGGCAAACACGTGATGTCGTGCTTCGTCCAGTACGCGCCGTACGATTTGCGCGACGCCTCGGGCGCGCCCGCCAACTGGGACGACCACCGCGAGGCCTTCGGCGACGCGGTGATCGACGCGATCGCCGAGCACGCCCCCAATATCAAAGACATCATCAAACACCGCCAGGTGCTGACGCCGCTCGACATCGAGCGCGACTTCGGCCTGAGCGAAGGCAACATCTTCCAGGGGGAACTCTCGCTCGAGCAGCTGTTCTTCCTGCGCCCCGCACCGGGCTGGGCCGGCTACAAGACGCCGATTCGCAAGCTCTACATGTGCGGCTCGGCCACGCACCCCGGTGGCGGCATCATGGGCGCGCCCGGCGCGAACGCCGCGATGCGCGTGTTGGCGGAGACGAAGAAGTGATCGACGTCATCGTCATCGGCGGCGGTCATAACGGCCTGATCGCGGCGGGCGTGCTCGCCAAACAGGGCCGCTCCGTTCTCGTGCTCGAACAGCAGCCCACCGTGGGCGGGATGGCGATCACGCGCGAGTTCGCGCCCGGCTTCAAAGCGCCGACGTTGTCGCACGCGATTGGCCCGCTCACCACAGACGTCACGCGCGCGCTCAAACGCCTCAAGTTCGACAAGCAGGGCCTGCAGTTCATCACGCCGGATCCCGCGCTGACGACCCTCGGACCAGCGGGCGAGGTCATTTCTTTTCATCGCGATCCGGTGTTCACCGCGGAGTCGATCAATCGATTGACGCCCGCCGACGCCGGACGATGGAGAGAGTTCCTGGACGCGATGCAGCGGCTCGCCGCGGTGT
>CAYHEX010000086.1:0-13373 GCA_964355365.1 uncultured Solibacteraceae bacterium
AACTTGTCGATCAGCGTCGTCCGACTCAACTGCAGGTGGATCGCCGTCTGGCGCTTGTTGCCGACGGTCAGCTTCAGGCACTGCAGGATGACGTCGCGCTCGATCGCCGTGATGAACGACGTGAAACTGAAACTCCCGGCGGGCATCGCCATCGATCCCGCCGCAGGCACCGAGACCGCCTGCAGTTCGTCCGGCAGCATGGCCGGCAGAATGTCGCCGCCACGGCCGCTCATCACCACGGCATGCTCCACGGCATTTTCGAGTTGACGGATGTTCCCTGGCCAGTCGTAGCGCACGAACATGTGGAGGGCCTCGTCAGTCACCGCGCGCAGCGGCACCTGATTGTGTGCACACGCGTACGCCAGGAAATGCTGGACCAGTACCGGAATATCCGTGCGCCGCTCGCGCAGCGGGGGTAACTTCACGCGGACGACGTTCAACCGGTAGTAGAGGTCCTCGCGGAACTGGCCCGTCTTGACCAGCGCCAGCAGATCCACGTTCGAGGCCGCGATCACGCGCGTGTCGATCTTGATGGATCGCGACGCGCCCACCCGTTCCACTTCGCGCTCCTGCAACGCGCGCAGCAACTTCGCCTGCAACGGCAGCGGCATCGAGGACACCTCATCGATGAAGAGCGTGCCGTGATGTGCCAGTTCGAAGCGGCCGACACGGTCGCAGACCGCGCCGGTGAATGAGCCCTTCACATGGCCGAATAACTCGGCCTCGACCAGACCTTCCGGAATCGCCGCTGCGTTGAACGCCACAAACGGCATGTCGCGGCGCGGGCTGTTGTCGTGGATGGTTCGGGCCACCAGCTCCTTGCCCGTGCCGGTCTCGCCCTGAATCAGAACCGTGCTGGTGAGCGGCGCGACACGCTCGAGCGTGACGAACAGGTCGCGGATCGCCTGGCTGGCTCCAACGATGGCGCTCCGAAACCCCGGGGACTTGATCAACGCTTCTGGTGTGGGCACTGTTGGATCTCCGTTGTGCCCTTGGATATCCAATTCGCGTGCCCGCCCGCAAGAATGTCGGTAGATCGACACATTTCGTTTGTTCTCATCGGTTTACTGACATTTGTGGTGTCGGACTTCCGTCAACATTGGGTCACTTTGACCCATTAGACGAGTCAAGATGACTCATCTGGCCTAGAATTGGCCCGTGGAATCGATCCTGATCCTTGACGATGACCTTGATACTTGCCAGTTGTTGTCGATCGCTTTGGCGAAGGACGGGCGGCAGGTTCGTGTGGCGCATGCGCCTGAGGACGCCTTGTCGCTGATGCGCGCCGCGGTCTTCGATGTCGTCCTGACGGATTTCGACCTGCAGAGCACTCAGAACGGCCTCGACGTGCTGCGCGCGGTCAAGGCGCAGTGGCCGTCCACGCAAGTGATCCTCATGAGCGGGTACAGCACGCTCGACAGCGCTGTGGCGGGCGTGCGCGCGGGCGCGTTCGACTATCTGGCGAAGCCGTTCGATCTGGGCGAAGCGCGGACGTGCGTGGATCGGGCGTTCGCCACGCATCAGCCGGCCGAGACCGTGTCGTTGCACTCGTCGTCGCTGCCGTCCGGTCTGGTGGGGCGCACGCGCGAGATGCTCGATGTGTACAAGCAGATCGCGCTGGCGGCGGATGCGTCGACGTCGGTGCTGATTGTGGGTGAAAGCGGCACGGGCAAGGAACTCGTGGCGCGCGCCATTCATGACTACGGTCGTGGCGCGGCGCGGCCGTTCGTGGGCGTCAACTGCGGCGCGCTGGCCGAGACGTTGCTGGAGTCTGAGCTGTTCGGGCACGTGCGCGGATCGTTCACCGGCGCGGTGTCGGACAAGAAGGGATTGTTCGAGCAGGCGAGCGGCGGCACGATCTTTCTCGACGAGATCAGCGAGACGTCGCCCGCGATGCAGGTGAAACTGCTGCGGGTGTTGCAGGAGAGCGAGGTGCGTCCCGTGGGCGGTCATCGCGTGATTCAGACGAACGCGCGCGTGCTCGCGGCGAGTAACCGGGACCTGACGGAAGAAGTGGCGGAGAAGCGCTTCCGCCAGGACTTGTATTACCGCTTGAGCACGTTCGTGATTCGCGTGCCGCCACTGCGTGCCCGGCGTGATGACATCCCGATGCTGGCGGGGCAGTTTCTGCGGACGGCGTGCGCGTCGGCGCAGCGCGAGGCCCAGATTACGCCCGACGCCATGGATGCGCTCGCGGCCTACGACTGGCCGGGCAACGTGCGCGAGTTGGAGAACGTCATCGAGCGACTGGTGCTCACGTCGCGCAGCGGCCGCATTGAGCGCTTTGACGTGGATCTGTGCTTTTCGCCGATTCCGTCCGCCGGCGGTCCCCGTGGATTCGAAGACCTGCCATCGCTTGATCTGCTCGAGGGCCGCTATCTGGCGCATGTGCTGCGCATCACCGAAGGCCACCGCGGCCGCGCGGCCGAGATCCTGAAGGTGGACCGTAAGACCCTGTCGCGCATGGCGGCCCGGCACGGCATTGGCGGGGACTGAGACTGAACAGAGACAAGGGCAGAGGGCAGAGGGCAAAGGGCAGAGGGCAGAGGCAAGGGGAAAGGTTAAAGGTCATAGGAAGGATGAGGCCAAGGAACCTTTGACCTTCCCCCTTTTCCCTCGCCTTTGCCCTCTGCCCTCTGCCCTTTGCCCTTGTCAGTGCGCTCTTGGTCTATGATCTCCCCTCCCGAGGAGGATTCATGCGCGTGCGAATGACGGTGGTGGTGGCAGGTGTGTCGATGTTGGCTGGCATGGCGGCGCTCGGCGCCGCAAAACCGCGCCTGAATCCGATGGTCGATCTGCTCGAACAGAAGCAGGCCGTGTTCGGGCTGTACGCGCCGAGCGCGAGGGCGGGCGGGGCTGGCGGGCGGCAGGGGGCTCCGGGCGCCGTTCCGTCCACGCCGCCACCGGCGCCGAAGACGCCCGCGGAGCGCGCCAAGGAAACACTCGCGGTCACCAACTCTGATTTCATCTTCGACGGCGGCATGGAAGGCGGCGTGGATCGCGGCCTGCCCGCCTACACCGAGTTCCTTAACGCGCTCACGGATGGCGGCCTGCTGGTGAAAGATCCGTCGCCGCATCTGGCGCACTCGATCGTGGTGAAGATGCAGGAGATCGGCACCGACGTTCCGAAAGCGACCGAGGCGATCGGCAAACAGCTCAACGCCGGCGTGACGACCATCATGTTTGTGGGCACGGAGAGCGCGGCGGAAGTGGCCGCCGGCGTCAAGGCGATGCGCTTCACGTCCAAGGGCGGCACGCGCGCAGACACGTCCTTCGGTCAAGCGCCCAGGGTCTGGGGGCTGAGTGACGCTGACTACAAGAAAAAAGCGGACCTCTGGCCGCTCAACAAGGATGGCGAGCTGGTCAGCTGGGCGATCGTCGAAAGCAAAGAGGGGTTGGCGCACGTGCGCGAGATCGCCGCTGTGAAGGGCGTCGGCGTGCTGTGGCCCGGCGCGGGCACACTCCGCGGGGTGTTCTCGGATCCGAAACTCGGCGCCGACGGCAAGCCCGAGATCGGCGCGAACGGCCGGCCGGTCACGGTCTTCAACGCCGAGGCGTGGGAAGCGGCGATTCAGCAGGTGCTGTCCGCGTGCAAGGAGTTCCAGGTGGCGTGCGGATTCCCATCGAACACCCCCGAAGACATGGAGCTGCGTTACAAGCAGGGCTTCCGCGTGTTCGTGGCCGGCTGGGGCGAGAACGGGTTCAAGATGGTTGACCGTGGGCGCGAGATCAGCGGACGAAAGACAGTTCGTTAGGTTCGTTAGGTTCGTTAGGTTCGGGGGGTTCTGTTCGTGGGGTTCCTGAGGTTCGCGAGGTTCGTGAGGTTTGGTTCGCTGATCGTGTGTCTATTCGCTGTGTTGTCTGTCGCCAGATAATTGACGGAGGGCCGGACCTTCAGGTCCGGCCCGTCTGCCCCGTCGCTTCGGGGTATCCTCGTGACGGAGGCTTTTCCCCATGATTACGTTTGCGTTTCTCGCTCTTCTCGGCGCCGTGGCACTGCGCCTGATCGCTCACTCCGTTCGCAAGGACCCGCGGTACCACGAGGTGCTGCCGCGCCTCGGCAGCCTGTCGTCCCTGCTGGGCGCGGGCGGATTGATTCTGATCGTCATCTCGTCGGTCGTCATCATCCCCGCCGGTCACGTCGGTGTACAGGTGCTGTTCGGCAAGGTCAAGGCGGAGCCGCTGACGGAAGGCATGCAGGCGATCAACCCGTTCGTCACCGTTCAGGAGATGTCGGTGCGGACCGAGGTCTACACGATGTCGGCGACGGCGGACGAGGGCCAGGTGCGCGGCGACGACTCCATTCAGGCGCTGTCGGCCGACGGCCTGTCGATGCCGCTCGACATCACCGTCGTGTACCGGTTGGTCGGCAGCGATGCGCCGCGTGTCTATCGCGACATCGGCGCCGACTACGCCGAGAAGATCATCCGCCCGTCGGCGCGCACGGCCGTGCGTGAGGCGATCGCCGGCTTCACGGCGCAGGAAGCGTATTCGACCAAGCGCGAGGCGCTGCCGATCAAGATGCAGGATCTGCTGACGCAGCGCGTGAAGGACCTGTTACAGCAGCGCGAGACCTTCAAGGGCGCGACCGGCGTGGTCGTCGAGCAGGTGATGCTGCGTAAGATCGCGCTGCCGGACAAGGTGAAGAACGCCATCGAAGCGAAGCTCGAAGCCGCGCAGCAGTCCGAGCAGATGCAGTTCGTGCTCGAGAAGGAACGTCAGGAAGCCGAACGCAAGCGCATCGAAGCGAAGGGCGTGAGCGACTTCCAGACGATCGTGTCGCAGAGCATCAACGTGAATCTGCTGCAGTGGAAGGGCATTGAAGCCACCGAGAACCTGGCCAAGAGCACCAACGCCAAGATCGTCGTCATCGGCGCCGGCAAGAACGGGCTGCCGGTCATTCTGAACCCAGAGAAGAACTAGTCGCTACCGTTTCAGCTCCGTTTCAATGGCGAGCCGGATCTCTTCGGGAGTGAAGAGACTCCGGCCGCCGTCGTTGCGGGCCAGCACGCCGTTGATGACGCACGTGGGCGTGCTGGGCGCCGAGGCCGAGGGCCAACGTCAGGGCCAGTGTGCGGTAGTGCCGGGTCATGGGTGTTGTCCTTTTCGTGAGCGCTCGATCTCAATGGCCTGCCGCATCTCGTCGGCCGAGAAGAGACGGCCATTGTCGCCGCGCGCGAGGATGCCGTTGATGAAGTAGCTGGGTGTTGACGTGACGCCGGCGCGGTGCGCCTCGGCGACGTCGACGGCCACGTCTCGCAGCACGGCATCGTACCGCGCGGCCACGTCCGGGACGCGGCCCACCGCGACGGCGGCGTCGCGCACCACACCAGGCGTCAGCGACTCCTGCCGGTCGAACAGCCACGCGATCATCTCCGCGGCCCGGTTGTGCTCACGCGCCAGTCTGACCGCCACAGCCGCTTCGCAGCCGGCCGAGTGCAGGTTGACCGGCACATGCGGATTGCACGCGGTGTTGAGCGGATAGTCGCGCGTTTCAACGGCCAGCACGCCGGGATGACGTCGCTGGATGTCTGCGAACACGGGTGCGTAGGCGCGTTCGGCAGCGCGGCAGGTCGGGCACTGCCAGTCGAGGAATGTCACGACCGATACGTTCGCCGCGCCGGTGGCGCCGATTGCGCCGGTCAGCGGCTGACGCGGACGTGCCAGCCACGCGCGTTCGAACGCCGACGGCTGCGCCCACACCGGAGTCAGCGCGCCCAACAGGACAAGCAGAGCGGCCATTCGACGCGCACGAGCACTCATGCTCAGAGCGTACCGTGTTGCACAGGAAAAAGCGCGTGCCTACTTGGTCGTCTTGCCGCGAAGGCTGCTGAAGTACACCTGCTCGCGGCGGATGACGCGGTTCTTGCCGCCACGCTTCGCTTCGTACAGGGCCTCATCGGCGCGTTGCAGCACGCTCCGGGAGGTGTCGCCGGCCGAGAACTCCGCCAGACCCACGGACATCGTGAAGGCAATGGGGTCGCCCTCGAGCGAATAGGGCCGGTTGGCCGCCATGCTGTCGAGCGCGCCGCACACACGCGACTCCGCCTGAAACAAGCTCATGTCCTTGATGACCGCGGCGAATTCGTCGCCGCCATGACGCGCCACGACGTCCTCGTTGCGGAAGGCCGAACGCAGGCACGTGGCGACCAGGTTCAGCACTTCGTCGCCGGTCGGATGGCCGTGCGTGTCGTTGATGGACTTGAAGTCGTCGACGTCGAGCAAGGCCAGGACGAAATGCGAGCCGATCTTGCCCGACAGCTCTTTGAGCGTGCGGTCGAACACGCCGCGGTTCGCCAATCCGGTGAGCGGATCGGAGGTTGCCTGCTGCTCGCTGACGGCGAGTTGTTCTTCGAGCTCGTTGATGCGGTTCGAGAAGCCGGACAGCGTGGTGTTCCAGGACTTCTGGCGTTCTACGGTGAGTCGTTTGATCTCGCTCACTTCCCGCGTGAGCTGGATCTTGATCTGCGTCAGGCTCTCCAGCTTCAGCATCCCGTCGAAGCGCTCCGCTGACGCCTGCATGCCGGAATCGAACGCCGCCGTGTCACCGACCAGCGTCGTCATGGCTTCCCGCACGAGCGTGACCAGTTCGACCATCTGGCGTCGGCGCGCGGACTCGGTGGCTTCGTGGCGCGCGAGGAACTGCCGGCACGCTTCGAGGCCGGTCAGGCACATCGTGGCAAAGCTTGAAGGCGACCCCGCGCTGGACAGGGCCATGCGGCAGTCTTGAATCATGCCGACCGGCACGTCGGCATCGCCGTACGCCGCCGCGCAATCCGCGATGAGTGCCAGGGCCTGATCCAGAATCGGCCGCAGCGCGTCGGCCTGTTGCGCGGGCGCGTCTTCTCTGGGCGGCGAGATGTCGCGCAGATTCAGCTCAATCGCTTCGCGGCCTCCGAGACCTGATTGTGTCGCCATCGATGTCCGTCCCTCTCGCCTCATAATCGGCGGGCGGTGCGGTGGCTTGAGCCGGACGGGACGCTACGCCACCGTGCGGGCGCGCGCCGGCGCGGCCGTGCGCTCCATCGCGGCCACCAGTGCCTGCGGCATCTGCCACAGGGTCACCACGTCGGTGACGCCGCCGCGGGCAATGGCTTCCTTCGGCATGCCGAACACCACGCACGACTGCTCGTCTTCCGCGAAGGTCGTGGCGCCGGCCTGGCGCATTTCCAGCAGTCCCGCCGCGCCATCCGAGCCCATGCCGGTGAGCACGACGCCAATGGTCGACGGCAACCGCAGCGCGGCCACCGATCGGAACAGGACATCGACCGCGGGGCGCTGGAAGTGCACGGGCGCGGCGTCGTTGAGTCCGATCCGAAGCTCGAGGCCGTAGCGCTCGACCACCATGTGGCGTCCGCCCGGCGCGATGTACACCACGCCCTGCCGCAACTGGTCGCCGTGCGCGGCTTCGACGACGCGATGGCCGCTGACGGCGTTCAGCCGTTCGGCGAATCGCTGCGTGAATCCCGGCGGCATGTGCTGCGTGATGACCATCGGCGGCAGTCCCCCCGGCAGTCGGGAGAGCAACGACTCGATCGCCTGTGTGCCGCCGGTGGATGCGCCGATCGCGATCAGCAGACCCTGTGCCCGTGTGCTGACGCGTGCCTGCGCGGCGGGCGCCACGAGGCCGGCCACCGGCGCGGCCGGCTTACGCAGTTTGAACCCGCTCGCGCGCAGTTCGCCGATGCAGCGCCGGAGGTCATCGACCAGTTGGCCGACGGCCTGCGGACCACCGGGCTTTGCGAAGACGGCGGCCGCGCCGATGCGCAATGCCTCCAAGCTGGCGGCCGAGCCTTCCTGGCTGATTGAACTGACGATGATCGTGGCGGTGGGCCGGTGCTCCATGATGCGGCGCAGGAAACTGAGGCCGTCCACGCGAGGCATCTCGATGTCGAGTGTGATGACGTCCGGTTCGTGCTTTAGCAGGAGGTCGCGCGCGATGAACGCGTCGGCGGCCTGACCCACGACCTGGATGTTCGGGTCTTTGGCAAGACCGGTGGACAGCAGATGCCGCACGATCGCGGAGTCATCAACGATGAGCACTTTGGCTGGGCGCGCCATCGCCGGTTACTCCGCCTGCCAGAACAGCAATACGGGCTGGCTGTTGATCAGCATCAGCAGGGTCACGGGCGGCAGGGCCTCGATGGTCGTGACCACCGGTGCGGACAGATCGTAGGTCGACGTCATGTCGGTTGCCGTGAGCCACGAGCCGGTCACCATGTTGGCGAACTCGCCGGTCATGTCGATGAGATCGGCATCCGAGAAGTCGAGATCCGGATCGCCTGAAAACTGCCGCGCCAATTCGCGGGCGAGGCTGCTGGGCATCGTCACGTGCATCTGGCCCCGGTGCGGTCCCACGTATCGGACGGACGCCGACAGGACCGGCGTGCCGGTGGACAGCACGTCGGCGGCCAGCGACAGATCACCGCGTTCGGCGAACGCGAAGAAACTGCGCTCGGCTACGTTACAGACGGCCTGCTCGACGGGGCCGGGCTCAGTGAGCAGATCGACGGGCGCGCAGGTATTCATCAAAGACTCCACGGACCACCTCCGGTTGAAAGGGCTTCTCGATGTAGGCGCTGACGCCCAGGCTGCTGGCTTCGTCTCGGCGCATAGTCGATCCATCGGTGGACACGACAATGCGCAGCAGGTGTTCGGGGTCGCGCTCGTCGATCGCGCGCAGCAGCTCGATGCCGTTCATGACCGGCATGTTGATGTCGGTCAGGATCGCGTCGACGGGCTCGCGATCGAGGATGTCGAGCGCTTCCTGGCCGTGCGCGGCTTCGAGCATGGTGCCGATGTCGAGCTCGGTTTGCTTGAGCGCGCGTTTAATGACTGCGCGCATCATCGCGGAATCGTCGACGATCAGAATATGTAGGGGGCTCATCTCATCTGCTCCATCACGCCACGCGAATGCCAGCCGTGGTGACCTGCGCCTCGCCGTTCCCAACCGACAACCACACCGAGCGCGCCTGACTGCCTCCGGTGATCTCTCGTTCCACTTTCACGCCGTTCTGCCACAGCATGGCCCGGGCGGCGAGCACATTGCGTTTGCCGATCGCCTGGCCTCCCGTGATGGTCACTTCCGCGCCGCCGATCAGTTGCACACGGCACCGCGTTTTGACGGCGCCCTGTTGATACGCCGCATGAAACAGCAAGGGGATGCCGGTGTCGGCAAACGCCCCGGGTTGTTGGGCCGCGCGCTCCAGATTGATGCGCGAATCCGGCAGCAGGATGTGGAGCATGCCGGCCACGCTGGCCACGGGATCCCAGAGACACACGGCCACACAACTGCCGAGCGCGTGCGTCACGATGACGCCGTCGGGGTGCTTGGAGACCCCGTATTCGCCGATGCCGATCACCACGCGTTGTTCGGACGGCCGGCTCATCTGCAGCATCGTGGCGTCACGCATGGGGTGGCTTCCGATACGCGGCGGGAGCGAACCACTTGAGACCGTGTGAGACGGCATTGAGCGATTCCGAATGAGAGACGAACAGATAGCCGCCCGGGGCGAGATGCCGCTCGAGCATGGTCACGACGCGCTGTTGCACGTCGGCCTCGAAATAGATCATGACGTTGCGGCAGAAGATCACATCGAAGGGCTGGCCGCCCGGGCCTTCCTCCAGCAGGTTGATCTGTCGATAGGTGATGGGCTTGCGCAGCGCCGCGGACACGCGTGCCAAACCGCTCTGCGCGCCGATACCGCGTTCGAAGTGCCGCCGCAGGATGTCGGCCGGCAGGCCGCGCACATCCTCCATCCGGTAGACGCCGGACGACGCCTTCTCGAGCACTTTGGTGGAGAGGTCGGACGCGAGCATCGTGAAGGGCACCGGCTGCGGCATGTCCGCGAGCGTCATCGCGATGGTGTAGGGCTCTTGTCCGGACGAACACGCCGCGCACCACATGCGCAGCGGCCCGCTCGGATTGCGCTTGCGCCACTCCGGTACGACGCCGGAGGCCAGCAACTCGAAATGCTGTTCCTCGCGGAAGAAGTACGTGTGATTGGTCGTCAGGGCATCCAGAAACGCCGTCAGTTCCTCGCCGGAGGTGTCGGACTCGAGCACCTTCATGTACTCGGCGTACGACCGCAGCTGCAGATGCCGCAGTCGTTTCTGCAGGCGCGCGATGATCAATGGCCGCTTGGCCGGCGTCAGCGCGATGCCCGCCTTGGTGCGCACGAGGTTCGAGATCTGCGCGAGTTCCTTGTCCCCGAGGGTCACGCCTTCGAGGGTGTATCCGACGGAGGCCATGGCCTACGCCGCCCGCCCGGACATGCGCAGGTCGTCCTCGAGCATCTGATCGAGATCGAGCAGGATCTTGATGTGGCCCTTCACCTTGGCGAGGCCGAGCATGTACTGCGTGTCGAGGCGCTCGCCGAAATCCGGACGGTCCTCGATCTCATCCGCGGTGATGCTGAGCACCTCCGACACGCGGTCCACGATTGCCCCGAACACCACACGGCGATCGCCGGCGGTGGTCTCGGTCACGATGATGCAGGTCTCGTCGGTGGGCGGCGCGGCCGTCAGACTAAAACGGATCCGGAGGTCCATCACCGGCACGACCTTGCCGCGCAGATTGATGACGCCGCTGACGTGGGCCGGCATGCGCGGCACGACGGTGATGTCGGTGATGCGTGTGATCTCGCGCACATGGCCCACGGGAAAGCCGTAGTCCTCGCCGGCGAGGACGAAGGTCAGATACTTACCGGCCAGACCGGCGATGGGAAGGATGGACATGATTGGCTCCTGTTACGCAGCTTCGAGATGGGCGCTGGCGGCGGTCGCGATCTTCATCACGCCGTCTGCGTCGAGAATGAGTCCCACTTTGCCGTCGCCGAGAATCGCGCCACCGGCAATGCCCGTGACGTTCATCGAGGCGCCGAGCGGCTTGACCACCACTTCCTGCGCGCCAATCAGCTCGTCCACGATCAGCGCCACCTGGCGGTGCTGGTCTTCGATGACGACGAGCGTGCAATCGGCGATGGGCTTGCCCGCCTGGTTGAGTCCGAACAGCTTGCGCAGGCACACCAGCGGCAGCACGCGCTCGCGCACCTGCACGAGCCGGGGTTCGCCGCTGACCATGTGGATCTGCGACGTGGTCGGCCGCAGCGATTCGCGCACCGCGAAGGTCGGGATCACGAACCGCTCGTCGCCGGCGCGCACCACGAGGCCGTCGAGAATCGCCAGCGTCAGCGGCAGGCGAATCGTGAATTTCGTGCCTTTGCCGCGCTGGCTGGCAATGTCGATCCGTCCGTGCAGCGCCTCGATGTTGCGGCGCACGACGTCCATGCCGACGCCGCGGCCCGAGATCTCCGTAATCTTGGCGGCCGTGGAGAAGCCGGGCGCAAAGATCAGTCGGAAGATGTCCTCGTCGGCCGTCGCATCTGCGGCCGTCAGGAGTCCCTGGGCGATCGCCTTCTTCAGGATCGCGTCGCGATTCAGGCCGCCGCCGTCATCTTCGATCTCGATGACGATGTTGCCGCCCTGGTGGTAGGCGCGCAGGAAGAGCTGGCCGGTCTCGCGTTTGCCGGCCGCGACGCGCACGGTCGTCTCTTCGATGCCGTGGTCCACGCTGTTGCGGATCATGTGCACCAGCGGGTCGCTGATGTCTTCCACGATGCGGCGGTCGAGTTCCGTGTCTTCACCGCTCAGGACCAGTTCCACCGGTTTGCCGGCGCGCTGCGTGAGATCGCGCATCAGTCGCGCCATCTTCTGGAACGTCTGACGGATCGGCACCATGCGGAGCGCCATCGCGCTGTGCTGCAGGTCGCTCGTGATGCGGCGCAGCTGCGCGAGATTGCGCAGGAGTTTCGGATCGGTGATCTGCATGACCGCCGCTTCCTGGATGAGCGACTGCAGGATGACGAGTTCGCCCACCGTGTCCACCAGCGTGTCGAGTTTGTTGATGTCGACCTTGATGCCCGAGTGTACGGCGTTGCGCTGCGCGGCGCCGCCGACCAGCGCGTCGTTCACCGTCTGCGACGGCTTCGCGGCGGCCACAGACACCGGAGGCGCGGGCACGACAGCGAACGGTGGCGCCGGGGCGACAGCTGCTTCGGGCCCGACCGCCGTCCGCGGAGCGATGTCGAACGAGAGCTCGGGGGCGACAGGCGCGTCGGCGACGGGCGTCGGCGCCGCCACCGGTGCCGGGGTCTGCGCGCCGTTCAGGATCTCCGCCACCGCGGCGATCAGCGAGACGCGATCGCCCGTGAGGTCCACGCCGGCCTTGCCGGCGGACCGCTCCGCAAGGTCGTTGATCATCGCGGTCAGGATGTCCACGGCGCGAAGCACCACGTCCACTTCGGTGCGGCCCATCGTGTGTTTGCCCGACCGGCAGCGATCGAGCAGCTCTTCCACTTTGTGCGCCGTCGACTGCACCGTGATGATGCCCAGCGCGCCGGCGTTGCCCTTGATCGTGTGAAACGGACGGAAGACATCGTTGAGCAGGCCCTTGTCGTTCGGCTGGTCATCCAGCCGGAGCAACGTCGCTTCGATCGTGCCGAGGTGATCGAGCGCCTCGGCCACAAACATGGAGGCCAGTTCGGGGTCGCCGCTCAGGGCTTCGACATCTTTGAGGACATCTGGTTCGTTGCTCACGGTGTGCTCCTACTTCGAAGACGCGATCTTGCGGAAGGGCAGTTCGTACGAGACGTAGCCAAGCAGTCCGGTGTCGTGAATGGCGCCGCGGGTCACGGGCATGGCCACACCGATGATCCACTGCGTGTCGCCGATGTTCCACCCGGTGCGAAAGCCCGGCGCGATGGTGGTGCTCACCTCGCGGCCGGCGTCGCCGGACCGCGACTCGGTATAGACCTCGAGCATCAGATTGAACATGGGCCGGACGCCCACGATGACGCTGCCGGCGGCAAACGGCGTTGTGGTCCACGGCGTGCCCGCGCCCGCATCACGTATCGTGGTCGCGCCGGCGTTCCAGTGGAAGAACATCGAGCCGGACTGTTTGCTGAACGGCAGGTTCATCTGCCAGCCCGCTCCGCTGCTCCCGAACTCGCGGCGGTCTGCGCTGGTCGGCAGCACGAGGCTCAGTCGGGGCGAGAACGCCGGACGCCGGCCTTCGCCATCCCAGGCCTGAAAGCGGTAGTTGATCAGCCCGTCGCCCACCGACGCCTGCCCGCTGATGATGGACATCGGCGCCGTGAAGGACACCTGGTGCCGCATGCCGGGCACGGGCCATTCCTGCGTAAATGAACCGCTCCACACGCCGGTGCGACTACGCGTCATCACAAAAATATTCTGGAAGATGCCGGTCTCCTGATTGAACGCTTCCTCAACCAGGAACGAGTTGTCGGTGATGAGAAACTTCGGCGCTGGCGCCGGCGCCGTACCGAGCGGTCATGGTGGTGTAGCGTGGGTCG
>CAYHEX010000087.1:0-13371 GCA_964355365.1 uncultured Solibacteraceae bacterium
CCGTGAGCGTGACGCCGCCGGCCCCGCCGTCGGCACCAGTCGCTGAAACTGCACCGAGCACGGTGGATTCAACGCCCGCTGGCACGCTGGCCAACACGCGGGCGCTGACCGTCGAGTTGCAGGCGGACGCGAGTTGCTGGGTCAAGGTGACCGCCGACGGGCGGCTGGTTCTGTCTCGGAATCTGTCGGCCGGCGAGTCGCAGACGTTTCAAGCGGATCGTGACATCGCGTTGCAGTTCGGCAATGCCGGGGCGATTTCGTGGTCGCTGAACGGCAAGCCGGCGAAGCCGCTCGGTGCGTCCGGAGTCGTGCGCGACGCCATGATCACGCTCGACACGGCCAGTTCCTTCTGGAAGTAGCCTAGCTGTCTTCGTTCTTGCCCTGCGCCCATTCCGAGCGCATCTGCGACAGCCCGTCCATATAGACCGCCGCTTTCTCGCGTTCCTCTTCTGTTTTGAGCATCTTGAACAGGTCAATCGCGCGCACGATGTCTTTCTTGATCGTGCCGCGCTTGGCGTTGAAGTAGAGCTTGCGGAGTTCCTCGAGAGCCGTCATGACCGTTACTCCTGCGTCAGGTGGACGCCGCGTGTTTCGATGGTGAAGGGCAGCAGGCGCGCGCCGCCGTCGGCGAGTGCCGTCGAGACCGCCGCGTGGTGCTCTGGTGGCGTCAGGCAGAAGAGACAGCCCCCACCGCCGGCGCCGCAGACTTTGCCCGCCCAGGCGCCCGCAGCGATCGCGCGCGAGAGCAATGCGTCGATGGCGGGCGTTGTGACCCCAGGCGCGAGCCGTTTACGATTGTCCCATTCGGCCGCGAGCGCGTGACCCGTGGCGACCCAGTCACCGCGCTCCAGCGTCTCGCGCATCTGCCGCGCGAGCTCCGCGATGCGATCGAATGCGGCAACGACCGACGCTTCGCCGTCGATATGGCGCTTCATCATGTCCCAGTTGTTGATGCCGGAATTGCGCGTGGCTCCGGTGTACGCGAGGACGATGCGCGACGCCAACGCGCCGGGATCGACGCGCAGGGGCACGCGTCGCACGCCGGTGACGCCGAGTTCGACGGCGTTGACGCCGCCATACAGCGCCGGGCGGTAGTCCTGCACGCCGGTCGGCACATTGATGACTTGCGCCTCGATGTTCTTGGCCAGTTCCAATTGTTCTTCGGTGGTCATCGTACGACCCGTGAAGGCCGCGAGGGCCGCGATGACGGCGATGTTCAGCGTCGACGAGCCGGCGATGCCGGCGCCGACCGGGGAGTCGGATTGCGTCGTCAGCGTGAGGCCGCGTGCCCCGAAGTGTTTCACCAGGCGCGCGAGCAGCGCGAGCGTGTCGACGCCAAGGGCCTCCGGCGTATCGGCTTCCGCACGTTCGCCTGTGTCGCTTGAGGCGATCACGACGCGGCCGTCAGTGCGCGACTCGATCGTGCAATGCGCCCGAAGGCTGATCGCGGCGTTGAGCGTCACCGCGGGCTGATGAAACAGATACAAGGGCCAGATGTCGATGGTGCCGCCCGCCAGGTCAATGCGCGTCGGCGCCGAAGAGTGGATGCGCACCCGCAGATTATAATGGCCCTCATGTCATTGCGTGACGTGCGTCGGAGCGTGGGCCGGTTGGCGATCGTGGGGTTTGCCGGTCATAGCGTGCCGACGGAGCTCCGGGAGATCGCGCGCGAGTTCGATCTCGGCGGCGTCATCTACTTTGCCCGGAACATTGCGGAGCCGGCGCAGGTGCGGGAACTGTCTCGTGAATGCGGGTCGCTCGCCCAGGAGTGGCCGCTCTGGATCAGCGTCGATCAGGAGGGCGGGCGGGTCGCGCGACTGAAGCAGCCGTTCACCGAATGGCCGCCGATGATCACGCTCGGCCGCTGCGGTGACGACCAAGTGACCGTGCGTTTTGCGCGCGCGATGGCCGACGAACTCCGGGCGGTGGGCATCAACCTGGACTACACGCCCGTGTTGGACGTGCATACCAACCCGAAGAATCCTGTGATCGGGGACCGCGCCCTTTCGGACAAGGCGACCGATGCGGCCCGTCTCGGCGCGCTCATGATCACGACGCTCCAGGAAGCGGGCGTTGCCGCGTGCGGCAAACACTTTCCAGGGCATGGGGATACGAGCACGGATTCCCACTTCGAATTGCCGTTGGTGGACCAGTCGCCGGAGCGGCTGAACGCGGTGGAGTTGGTGCCGTTTCGCGCCGCGGTGGCCGCGGACGTCGCGTGCATCATGACGGGCCACGTGCTGGTGCCCGCCCTCGACGCCAATCGGCCATCGACATTGTCGCCGACCATCGTTGACGGGTTGCTGAAGCAGACCATGGGATATCGCGGCATTGTCATCAGCGATGATCTCGGGATGAAAGCCATCAGCGAGTCGACTGGTCTTGGGGAAGCGATGGTGCTGTCGCTGCTGGCCGGCTGCGATGCGGTGCTGCTGTGCAATCAGCCGCCGGATGAGCAGGTGGCGGCGCTCGAAGCGGTGATCAAGGCTGTTGAAGCGAAGCGCGTGCCGATGGCGCGCATCGAAGATGCATTGACGCGTCAGGAACGCGTGAAGCACCAGTTCCTGCGGTCCGGGCGTCGCCTGGCCGAGGTGCCGATCTCGCGCATCGGCTGCGAGGAACATCAGCAATTGTCCGCGGCCATGGCCAAATGGGTGTGACGCCGAGAACGTCGGCGGGTTGGATCAAGATCCGGCCGGTGCGTCCAGGCGCGACGATCGCGCTGGTGGCGCCCGCCAGTCCATTTCCGCGTGAGGAGTTCGATCGTGGCGTCGCTGAACTGCGGCGCCTTGGTTTCGCCCCCACATGGGATGAGCGCGTCTTCGACTGCGATGGGTTTGTTGCGGGGACACCGGCCGTGCGCGCGGCATCGCTGCGTGATGCACTGCGCGATACGCGAGTGGATGCCATCATGGCGGTGCGCGGAGGATACGGCAGCGTCCAGATCCTGCCGCTGCTGGATCCGGCCGAGTGGCAGGCGCGCCGTACGGCGTTCATCGGATACAGCGACGTGACGTCGCTGCACACGGTGTTCAACCAGGCGGCCGGCCTCGTGTCGATCCACGGACCGATGCTCGAGGGGCGGCTGTCCAGGGGGCCAGCGGCCTACGACCCGGCCTCGCTGCTGACGGCGCTGCTGGACCACGAGGTCGGGGACGTCACGGTTCCCAGCCTGGCCGTGTTGCATCAGGGAGACGAAGTGAGCGGGCCGCTGCTCGGCGGGACGCTGACTCAGTTGGTCGCGTCACTCGGCACGCCCTTCGCGTTTGATCCGCCGCAGGGACACGTCCTGTTTCTTGACGAGGTGGGGGAGCGCCCGTACCGGATTCACCGGATGCTGACGCAGTTGAAGTTCGCGGGCATTCTGTCGCGCGCTGCGGCCATCGTCTGTAACGAGATGCCCCGGTGCGATGAGCCCACAGGTTCGCCGACCGCGCGGGAGACCGTTCAGAGTGCCTTGGAAGGGTTTCCGGGGCCCGTGCTGTTCGGACTGCCGTCCGGCCACGCGACGTGCGAGAGCGTGACGTTGCCGTTTGGCGTGCAGACGCGGGTGATTGCCGGTGCGCACCCGCGTGTGATCATCGAGGAGGCTGCGGCCAGTGAGTAAGCGCGTTCACTTCATCGGCGTCTGCGGTACGGCTATGGCTACTCTGGCCGCGATGCTCAAACAGCGCGGGCATGATGTGCAGGGCTCCGACCACGGCGTGTACCCGCCCATGAGCGAGTTCCTCGCCAAGGAGCAGATCCGGGTGTTCGACGGCTACCGTGAGGAGCAGATCACCGGCGACATCGATGTCGTCGTCGTGGGCAACGCGATCTCGCGCGGCAATCCTGAACTCGAAGCCGTGCTCGACCGCAAGGTGCGGTATGTCTCGCTGCCCGAGGCGATCCGCGAGCATTTCCTGTGGAACGCGCGGTCGATCGTCATCGCCGGCACCCACGGCAAGACGTCGACGACGGCGTTGACGGCGTGGCTGCTCACCGCCGCTGGTCTCGATCCCAGCATGCTGGTTGGCGGAATCGCGCTGAATTTTGATGGCAGCTATCGCCTGGGGGGCGGACGCGATTTCGTGATCGAAGGGGACGAATACGACAGCGCCTTCTTCGACAAGACGGCGAAGTTCCTGAAGTACCTGCCTGACATCGCCGTGATCGGAAATCTGGAGTACGACCACGCGGACATCTATCCCGACATGGAATCGCTGCGCGTGGCCTTCCGTCGGTTCGTGAATCTTGTGCCGCGCACGGGCCGGCTGATCATCGGCGCGGACAGTCCTGAATCGCTGCGGCTGGCGACGGGCGCCCGATGCGTTGTGGAGACCTTCGGGCTCGGCGAGGGGGCGGATTGGCGCGCCGAGGAGATCCGTCCCGCCCCGACCGGTACGACCTTCCACGTGAATCACAAGGGGCAGCCGCTGGGGCACCTCACGCTGCCGTTGTTTGGCGAGCACAACGTACGCAATGCGCTCGCCGCAATGGCCGTCGGGCATGCCGCCGGCCTGGGCACGGCGACAATGTGCGATGGGCTGGCCGGTTATCGCGGCGTCAAGCGTCGGCTGGAGTTGCGCGGCGTGGCGCGTGGCGTCGCGGTGTATGACGATTTCGCTCACCATCCGACGGCGATCCTCGAGACGATCCGCGCCGTGAAATCCGCGGATCCGAGCCGCCGGGTCTGGGCGGTGTTTGAGCCGCGCTCAGCCACCTCATGTCGAAAAGTATTCCAGCAGGACTTTGCGGACGCGTTTGCCGAGTCGGGCGCCGACGAAGTGGTCCTCGCCGCCGTATTTCGCGCAACCTTGCCCGACGCCGAGCGGCTGTCTGTCGATGAAGTGGTCGCCGATTTGGAAGCCCGGGGGCAGCGCGCTCGCGCACTGCTCAACGTCGACGCGATCGTGAGTGCGATCGCGAGCGAAGCCCGACCCGGTGATGTCGTGCTACTCATGTCGAACGGTGGATTTGACGGCATCCACGACAAGCTGCTCCGGGCACTCGGCGCCTGACGGTGGCGATGGATCTCACGCTCAGTGCGTCGCTCGCGGCCATTGTCGGTCATGCGCGCGTGCGATCGCAGGTCGCGCTGGCGGCGTGGACGACATTTCGTGTGGGCGGTCCTGCGGACTATTTCGTCGAGGTGCATTCCCTCGCAGAGCTGCGACAGTTGCTGGAGGTCGCGCGCCGGAGCGACGTGCCGCTGACGTTGCTTGGTGGCGGATCGAACGTCCTGGTCGCCGACGCCGGCGTTCGCGGTATCGTGGCGCGCTTGCGTCTGATGGAGCTGTCGCAACCCCTGCCTGACGTCGTGCGCGCCGGCGCAGGCGTGACAATGAACGGTCTCGTGCGATGGACGATCGGCCGCGGGCTCGCCGGCATCGAGACATGGGCCGGAACACCGGGCACGGTTGGCGGCGCCATCTACGGGAATGCCCACTACGGCGGGCGCAACATTAGTGACATGGTGACGCGAGTGCAGGTGTTGAGCCGCGAGGGGTATGCGAGCGAATTGGTCGCGAGCCAAATGGGCTTCGCCTACGATACGAGCCGCCTGCAGCAGACGCGCGAGATCCTGGTGTGGGCCGAGTTCCATGTCTCGGGAGGGCAGCCGGAGCTGTTGCGTGAGGCGGCGCGCGCGTCGCTCGCGCATCGCAAGCGCACCCAGCCGCTCCAGCTGCCGAGCGCGGGTTGCATCTTCCAGAATCCGGACCCGGCGCGCGACCCTTTGCCGGACGGGATTCCGGCATCGGCGGGTGCGCTCGTCGATCGGGCTGGACTGAAGGGACATCGCCTCGGCGGTGCGATGATCTCGACCGCGCACGCGAATTTCATCGTGAATGATCGCGGTGCGACGGCCGCGGATATCCACACACTGATTGAAACGGCACGCGCCGCCGTCCGAGCGATGTTTGGCGTGGAGTTACGGGACGAAGTCGTGAGCATCGGAGAGTTCTGACAATGGCAGAGCTGGTCATTCGCGGTGGACGTCGGCTGTCGGGCCGTGTGGAAGTGGAAGGCAACAAGAACGCGGCGTTGCCGCTGCTGGTCGCGTGTTTGGTGACCGACCAGCCTTGCGAAATCCGAAACGTCCCACGCATCCGCGATGTCGGCGTCATGATCCGGCTGCTTCGAAGCCTGGGCGCCATTGTGGAAGGCGAGGGGACCTCGACGCTTCGAGTGACGTGTCGGGGCATCACCACAGAAGAGCCGGATCCTGCGCTCGTCGGCCGGCTCCGTGGATCCGTACTGTTGCTCGGGCCGTTACTCGGCCGCACCGGCCGTGCGCGGCTCGCGCCTCCAGGAGGCGACTTCGCCGCGAGGCGCACGATCAGCACGCACCTGCAGGCGCTGTGCGCGCTCGGTGCGTCGGTGAGCGCGAGTGACGCCGGTCACTTTGTCGAGGCACCGCATGGGCTGACCGGCGCGTCGATGTATCTGCTCGAAGCCTCGGTGACCGGTACGGAGACCGCGTTGCTGGCGGCTGCCTGCGCGAAGGGGCCAACCCAGATTCGCCATGCGGCCTGCGAGCCGCACGTGGCTGAAGTGTGCGAGTTGCTGGTGAAGATGGGCGTGGAGATCGACGGCATCGGCACCTCCACGTTGACCCTGCGGCCGCCGAAGGTGCTCGGCGGCGCCACGCACACGCTGCGCGGCGACTACATCGAGGCGGCGAGTTGGGGGGTGGCGGCGGCCGTCACGGGCGGAGACGTCGAAGTGCTCGGTGCGATGGCCGTCGACATGGAGCCCATCACGTCAGTCCTTGCGCAGATGGGACTCGATTTCGATCTGTCAGACGGCCGGTTTGCCGTTCGCCCGTCGGATCTCCACGCGGTACGGCGACTCACCACCAACCTCTGGCCGGGCTTTCCCAGCGACATCGTAAGCCTCGTGACGGTGCTCGGCACGCAGGCGCACGGCAAGACGCTCGTGCACGACTGGATGTATGAGCTGCGTCTCTTTGCGCTGGAGCAACTGAGCGCGATGCGCGCGGACCTGTTTCTGTGCGATCCGCATCGCATCATCATCACCGGCAAGACGCAGTTGCGTGGCCGCACGCTCGACAGCCGGGACATTCGATCTGGCATGGCGCTGGTGGCCGCAGCGCTTGCGGCGGAGGGACAGAGCCGTGTGCTGGAGATCGAAACGGTCGAGCGCGGATACGCGGATCTTGTGGAACGCCTGACGGCACTCGGCGCCGACGTCGAGCGCGTCGAGCACGCGTAAGCACGTGCCGCCGTAGCCGCCGTAGCCGCCGTAGCCGACCTAGCCGACGTAGCCGCGGACCTTCAGGTCCGCGGATCTACTTCTTGATGATCAGCGGCGACGGAGGCAGAGCGCCCTTGGGCTTGGTCGGATCGACCGTATCGCGAATCATCGGATCGCCGATCAGCGGCAGATCGAACCCGCCGGCGGCGCCGCCCACTGATGTCTCGCGTGTCACCTTCAGCGGACTGAGGTCCACGTCACTCAGGTCCAGTACGCGGACGATGTGGGGCGTCAGTGTCAGGACGATGTCGGTCTCCTGACGTTCCGTGTGGTTCTTCGCAAAGAACCGGCCGATGACCGGAATGTCGCTCAGACCGGGAATGCCCTCGAGCGTCGTGCGTTCGTCGTCGCGGATCAAGCCGGCCAGGATGTTGGTCTCGCCGTCTTTCAGGCGGATCTGCGTGGAGATCTGGCGGTTCGCGAACGTGGGCAGGCCGTTGTAGCCGCTGCCGGCGACGGCACTCAGATTCACCTTTAGCGAGAGCGTGACGTCATCGTTTGGATGCGTCCGCGGCGTGATGTCGATGTTCACGCCGATGTCCTCGTAGGTGAATGCCGTGATGGGCTGCTGGCTGACGCCTCCGGTGGCGATCGGTTGGAAGGTGACGCTGGGAACAGGCACGCGCTCGCCGAACTTGGCACTCGCGGCCACGCCTTCCAGTGCGCGCAGATGCGGATTCGCCAGTGTCCGGGTGTTCGCGTCGCTCTTGAGCAGGCGGTAGTACAACGCAGGGAATCCGCTGACGAGCGCGTCGGCCGCCGTGAGATTGCGCAGACTGTGCAGCGTCAGTTGATCGCTGTTCACATCAACGCCCGGGTTGACGCCGGTGGCGCCGGGCGTGGCGACCTGCAGCCCGTACTCGCGCAGACGAATGCGGTCGACTTCAAGGATCTCGACATCGATCACCACCTCAGGGCGCGCTTTGTCGATCGCGGCCAGCAGCCGCTGCACGGCGTGCAGTCGCTCGGGCGTGTCGCGAATCACGATGGAACTGGTGCCGCTCATCGGAGAGATGGCGCGCGCGTCGGCCACCACACGCAGCATGTCGATCGTTTCCTTGATGTCCGCGTTGCCGACGTAGAAGGTTTGGATCATCTCTTCGGCGTATTCGCGGCGCTTGGCGGCCGTGTCCGGGATCACGGTGATCGTGCCCGGAGCGCTCACCTTGTAGAACGTGCCTGTGCTTTGTGCCAGCGCGTCGAGCGCTTCCTTGACGGTGAGGTTCTTGATGCTGATCGGCGCGGGCACGTCCCGGAACGTCTGGTCGAGAATCAGGTTGAGACCGGCCAGACTGGTGATCAACTGAAACGCTTGGCGGCTCGTGGCCTCCCGCCCGAGGGTGATCGACGCCGGCAGGCGGGTCTCAGGGATATTCATGCTCGCCGGCACCGCGCTTCGTGTTCGCGCGAGCACGGCTTCCAGGGACGTCTGGCCATTCTGTTCGACCGCCAGCTTGTGACGCAGCGCGGTGCGTGTGGTCTTGAGCGTGCGCTCCAGATCGCCGCTGCCGGGATTGAGTTCGGCGGCGAGCTGCAGTTCCACCACGGCATCCTCGTATTTGCCGAGAGTCACGAGTCGCTGGCCGCGCTGGTAGTGCGCTTCGGACCCGCGGAGTTTGGCGCGGTCTAGGCCCAGCTGCGCGTCCTTGTTGCCGGGTTCGGCACGCACGGCCTTCAGGTATTGCGCCACCGCGACGTCGTAGTCACGCGCCTGCTCGGCGGTCTGCGCCTGATGCAACGGGCCGCGAGTGCTGGCACATCCGGCCGATAAGACAGTCGCCAATGCGCCACACAGGGCCAGACGAAGCGAATACGCGCGCAAGCTATCGGATGACATCGACGCCTTTCGGGGGAGTGAAAGCGAAGTCGCGTTCTTTGAGCGACACGTTCTCCCGGAGATTCTCAAAGCGAAACGTCGAGACGCCGCCGTCGGCGTCCACGGATTCCATGGTGATCAGCGCGAGAGACCGCGCGTCGACCCCGAGCGTGAGCTGTGTGAACTCCGTCTGGGGCGTCTTGGGTGTGAGTTGCACGCGCCACTCTCCCTGGGGGGCGGCGGGAGAGGCACCGGCGCGAAAGTCACGAACGAGGTCGCCCTTGCCGGCCAGAAATAGTACGGCGGTCGACACGGAATCACCCGCGGGCAGGTCGGTCACGTAGCAGGTACGGTCCGCCTTGACGTAGGAATAGAGGACGCGGCCGTCGGCGACGAATTCCTTCTGGTTGGGTGAATCGTAGGTCCACCGCATGCGCCCGGGCTTCTGGATCTTCACGCGGCCTCGCTCCACCGTGGTCTGCGGCAAGAGGCCGCCCCTGAATGTATGCGTGAACGTCGCGGTAAAGGCGTTCACGCCGGAGTAGTGGGCCTGAATCAGCTGAGCCAGCGCGGCCGGGGCAGGAGGCGTCTGAGGGGGCGCGGCCCACAGCGTCACGCCAGTCACCAGAGCATTCACCGCCAGAAAGAACCGCATGGGTAAGGTCATCTTACCGTTAGACCTCGTGGGCGGTAAGATTGGCTCTTATGAGCGATCAAAATGCGGTATTGGCCCTGCAAAATGCGTGGAATGGCGTGCTGACAGCCGCCTCGGAGATCGAGAAAATGGCGCCGGCGGTGGCCGCGTTACCCGAAACCACCCTCGCAGAGACGCTGGATCTGGAAACGTACCGGCGGGTCACCGTGGCCCACGCCGCAGCGGTGATGGCGCTGGTGGGCCTGATTGAGGAACTCCAGCGCAAGCGTGAGTCCGGTAAACAAGCCTGATTGTCGGGGGGAAGTTTGGTGGACGACGCGAGGATCGAACTCGCGACCTCTACGATGCGAACGTAGCGCTCTCCCAGCTGAGCTAGTCGCCCACTCTCAAAGAAGAAAGTCTAACACGCGTCATTCTCCTGAAGCAATGCGGTGAAATGCCGATGCTAGACTCAGAAGAGATGACTAAGCCTGTAAAGCGTATTGGAGTACTGACGGGTGGGGGAGATGCCCCCGGGTTGAACGCTGTTATTCGAGCTGTGGTCAAGTCGGCGACCAATGAGGGCATCGAGTGCGTCGGGCTTGAAGACAGCTTCGACGGGCTGATCTATCCCGAGATGTCCCGGCCGCTGACGCCTCGCGATGTGACCGGCATCCTGCGTCTCGGCGGCACGATTCTCGGCACCACGAACAAAGGCAACCCGTTCGCGTACCCGGTGACCACGGCGGAGGGCACGGCCGACTACTCGGTGCGCTGCGTCGAAAACTTTCACAAGATGGGACTCGATGCGCTTGTCGTGATCGGCGGTGACGGCACGTTGGCCATCGCGTACGAGCTGCACAAACGTGGCGTGCCGATGGTGGGCGTGCCCAAAACGATCGACAACGACATCGTTGAGACGACGATGACGTTCGGCTTCGACACGGCGGTGTCGTTTGCGACCGAAGCGCTCGATCGGCTGCACACGACGGCGGAGGCGCACCACCGCGTGATGGTGGTCGAGGTCATGGGCCGGTACGCCGGCTGGATCGCGCTCTACTCAGGCATCGGCGGCGGTGCCGACGTCATCCTGATCCCGGAAATTCCGTACGACGTGAACAAGGTAGTGACCCGCATCCGCGAGCGCGACAGTTGGGGCGCCCGCTTCAGCATCGTTGTGGTGGCTGAAGGCGCGCATGCGTCCGGCGGCGAGCGCGAGGTGGCGATCGCCGGAACTCTGGACCGCGTCGAGCGTCTTGGCGGCATCGGCGCGAAAGTCTCGCATGACATCGAGCGGTTGTCGGGGAAGGAAAGCCGGCACGTGGTGCTCGGACACCTCCAGCGTGGCGGTTCGCCGACCAGCTACGATCGCGTGCTGGCAACACGTTTTGGCGCGTATGCAGTCGAGGCGCTGCAGCGGGGCGAGTCAGGCGTGATGGTGGCCCTGAAGTCGCCCGATATCGTCTCCGTGCCGATCGAGGCGATCGTCGGTCGCACACGCAATGTGCCGGTCGACGGTGACATCGTCCGCACCGCCCGCCATGTCGGCATCTGCTTCGGCGATTGAAATGAAATCGGGAATCAATTCGTCGAATTGATTCCCGATTTCATTTCGGCTACTGGAACGCGTGAATCAGCTCGGCGGCGGCATTGGCGTCGCCGGCCGTGTATCCGAGTGTGACCATCTGCAGCAGGCGCGCCTGCGCGCCTGAGAGATCGCCCGACAGCACCGCCCCGGCGTCACGCAACTGCAGCCCGCCGCCGTCGTAGCCGTAGCGGGCGCTCACACGGCCCGCCAGACTGCGCGACGAGACGGTAACGAGCACGCCTGACGCCACCGCGTCGCGCACCGCAGGGACGATGGTGGGCGGCACGTTGCCGCGTCCAAAGGCCACCAAGGCAAGCCCTTTGGCGCCGTCCGCGATCGCGTGGCGCAGCGGACGGTCCGTCATACCAGTGAACGCCTGCACCAGATCCACACGCGTCTCAAGACGTCGGACGCGCATTCCCGGCTCGGCGTCGTCGCTGTGCCATGCGGGTCGGGGCATCGGCCGTCGGCGGAACACGACCTCGCCACTGTCAACCATCCCCAGCGGACCGAATTCCGGCGTGGCAAACGACCCGGACGACTCGACGTGGACCTTGCAGACCTCGCGTGCGGGGAAGATGTGCTCGTCCATCACGACCACCACGCCGCAGCCGCGGGCCGCCGCCGACGCCGCCACATGGGCCGCCGCGATCAAGTTGGCGGGGCCGTCCCAACTCGGGTCAGAGACCGTGCGCATGGCTCCGACGAGGACGACCGGTTTGTCAGTCGTCAGCAGCAGATCCAGCATGAACGCCGTTTCTTCGATGGTGTCGGTGCCGTGGGTGACCACCAGACCGTCCACATCAGGCCGCTCGAGCCAGGCTGCGGCGCGCCGCGCCATTCGCCACATGTGTTCCGGCGTGACGTGCGGCCCGGGCAGGCGGCCAAACTCCTCGATTTCGAAATCGGTGATGCGTGGGAGGTCCGGGACCTCAGCGACGATGTCTTCGGCCGAGAGAGCGGGGACGGCCGATCCTGTCGTCGGATCGATCCGCATCGAGATCGTGCCGCCGGTGAACAGAATCCCGATCATTTGCCGCGCTCCTGACTAACCGAGGACGTCCAGATACTTCAAGGCGCCACCGGTATTGAATACGACAACCGTGTCGGCCGCAGTGATACGCCCTTGCTGTTGCAGGACCCGCAGCGCGTGCAACGCGGCGCCACCTTCCGGCGCGGCGCTGATGCCCTCGAGTCGACCCAAGTCCATCATGCCGGGCACCATGTTGCCGTCGGCCACAGACACGGCGGCGCCGTGGCTTTCGCGCACGGCGCGGAGCACGAGGAAGTCACCGATCGCGCGCGGCACGCGCAGTCCGTCGGCGATTGTTGTGGCTCCCTCCCAGGGGCGTGCTCTCTCGGTCCCCTCGTCATATGCGCGTACGATCGGCGCGCAGTTCTCGGCCTGCACAGTCACCATGTGTGGGCGCTTGATCGGATCGATCCAGCCGAGCGCACTCATTTCCTCGAACGCTTTCCACATACCAACCATGCCGGTGCCGCCGCCGGTGGGGTAGATGATCCAGTCGGGCAGCGTCCAGTTGAACTGCTCCGCGAGCTCGTACCCCATCGTCTTCTTGCCTTCGATGCGGTAGGGCTCCTTGAGCGTGGAGACGTCGTACCATCCGTGCTGCGCGTTGAGTTCCGCGGCCATCTTGCCGGCGCCCGTAATCAGTCCGTCGACGAGCGTGACGTCAGCGCCGTAGAGTTCGCACTCGCGGATGAATGGCGTCTTCACATCGCGCGGCATGAAGACCTTGGCGGTGATGCCCGCGCTAGCCGCGTAGGCCGCCATCGCATTGCCCGCGTTCCCGGCCGTTGGAATCGAGAGCGTCTTTGCGCCGTGATGGTGCGCGCGCGTCACGGCGGCCGAGAGTCCGCGGGCCTTGAACGAGTTGGTTGGATTGAGCGACTCGTCCTTCACGAAGAGTTGCGGCAGACCGAGTTCGGCGCCCAGGCGCGGCGCATGAATCAGCGGCGTCCACCCCTCGCCGAGCGAGACCGGGGCCTCGCCGTCGAAGAGCGGCATGAGCTCGCGGTAGCGCCACATCGAAGGTTCCCGGCCCGCCAGCGACT
>CAYHEX010000088.1:0-13021 GCA_964355365.1 uncultured Solibacteraceae bacterium
CTTCTGCGACAGCGCGTACTCGAGCGCGGTCGGCGTGGCCATCGTCGCGGACGTCAGGGCGCCGTCCATGCCCACGATCAGGTTGATCGCCGTTTGCAGCGCGTCATCGCCGCGGACCAGCGGCTGCGACGCGCGACGCGTCAGCACGTCAGCGAGCGTCAGTCCGGGGAACGACACGTTCGCATGCGGTTCGGTGACGGGGAACTGCGACAGCACGGTGGTCTGTGCATCGAACGGCAGCCGCACGGGCAGCCGCGCGAAGCCCAGCGCGTCGCCGAGACCGGGCGCCTGCAGCAGCGGCTGCACGAAGCGCGTCTTCAGTTGGCGCGCCAGCTGCGCCGGGAAGCTGTGGATCTGATCCGCTTCGATCAGGCTGAAGTTCGTCATCCCGGCCGCGAGGCCTTCGCCGATGACCAGGATGCGACGGCAATCAAGTGCTGTCATGGAGTCTCCGCGAGTGGAGGACCGATGCGGCCTTCGTACGGAACGCCGGCGCGTCGCGCGGCGAGAATCTCTTCAATGACCTGCTCGGTGATCTGCTCGAAGCCGACCGGGTGTGTCTCGAGTACGAGCGTACCCATGGGCAAGGTCTCTGTGCGCACGTCGCCGCCGCCGGACGGCAGCCAGTCATCGTCGAGAATCACGCCGTCTTCGACACGGAAGATGCGGAACTTGAAGTGCCCGCGGAAGAACCGGCTCGTGACATTCACGTGAATCGTGAACACGTCGGGATCGGTGACCGGCTCTTCCGACATCTCCCATTCCACGAGACCGAGCGCCGCCACCATCCCCGCGGCGACGGCTTGACCCGTGGCCTTGCCCGGTCCGCCAAACGCGTCGCCGAGCACGTCTTCCATCTTGCGCGTGAACGGGTTGATCTTGAAATGCCGCGTCCGCTTCACGCGGTCGTAGGTTTCCATCTTCCGGTCCATGAATGGCCGGAAGTCCGCGAACATCACGCCCTCGCGCACTTCCTCGAGCGTCACGCCGGTCAGTTTGTATCGCGCCTTGAACAACAGGCGCTTCTCGGCAAACGGGTTGACGATCGGGACGAACAGCGGCACGTTGAAGGGGACGCCGCTCTGCTCGATCTCGCGAACCGTTGTGCCGTAGGCGGAGATGTGAGACGTGGCCTCAGGAGAGATCTTCATCGCGATTCGGCTACACTATCGCACACTTCAAATTGCGTGCGCGCCGCTGCACGTAGCAGGAGCACATCTCGTGGATCCACACTCCAGTCCAGTCGTCCGCACCGTGATTGTTGAGCAGACGCCGCAGGTGGCGCCGGCCGCTCGCGTGTCCAAACCCCTGGACCCGTCGCGGTTCGTGGTGCTCGGCGAAGGGCTTGCCGCCGGCATGGCGAATTTTTCGCTGATGGATTGCGATCAGCGCGAGAGTTTCGGCGCGCAGATGGCGCGTCAGATGACGGTGGCGTTCGCGCAGCCGCTGATTCAGCCGCCCGGCCTCGGCGACGCGCCCGGCTTCCCGCGCCTGCCGGTGCGGTTGCCGTTCGATCACCAGACCACAGTACTGACGGAGTTTCCGCCGACCGCGCCGTACGGCAACCTGTCCGTGCCCGGTCTCACGTTGGCCGAAGCCGTCAGCCGCCGACCGGCATCGCCGTTGATCCACGCGGACGACGCGCGGCAGACCGCGATCAATATGATTCTGGGTCTGCCCGCCCTACCCGACGGGCAGGCGCCGGTGCGCACGCAGCTCGAGACCGCGATCGATCACGCGCCGACGCTGGCGGTGATCGCGCTCGGGTACGCCGAAGTGCTCGAGGCGGCGACCACGGCCCAGGCGGCGGCGATTCCTGACGACGCGGTGTTCCGCGCGCACTATGCGACGGTGGTCTCGTCGCTGCGCGCGATCGGCTGCGACGTGATCGTTACGACGATTCCCGACCCGATGGACACGGCGCATTTTTCGACCAGCGCGGCGGCCGCGCGCGTGGTGAAGATGCCCGCGGCGCTGCTCGAGCGCGAGTACAACCTCGATCGCGGCGGTCGCGCGACCGTGAACGGCCTGATGGAAATCGGCTATCGGCGCATGGAAGACAAGCCCGCGCCGTTGCCCGCCGGCTCAGTGCTGCGCGGCACGGTGGCGGCCGAGATCACGCGCCGCGTGCAGCTGCTCAACAACGCGATTGTCTCGGTGGCCGCCGAACACGGCGCGCTCGTGTATGACCTCGGCGGGTTCTTTCGCCGGCTCAACACGCAGGGCCTCACAGTGGGCGCGCGGAAGCTGACGTCGGATTTCCTCGGCGGCTTCTATTCGCTGAACGGCTACTACCCGGGCAAGTCGGGCCAGGCGCTGATCGCGAATGAACTGCTGACGCTGATCAATCGTTCGTACGGCACGACGTTCGCGACCATCGATGTCACGACCGTGATCGGCACCGATCCGGTGGCCGACTACAAGCTCGCCGACGGCCCCGACTACAGCACGATGGGTGGGTTTGCCGCGTCTGCGGTCGCGACGATCAAGCACCTGTCGACGATGGCGGGCTTCCTGATGAACATGGTCGTCGACACGGTCAATAAAAAGAAGACGCCGCCGCCGCGGTCGACCGGATGCCATCCGGAGCAGTGGACGTTGAAGCTGCCGTCCGGGCTCGCGCAGGAACTGCCGGTGAACAAGGCGGCCAGCTACTACGGCGACGCGCTGCGTCCGGTGCACACCGACGACACGAAGGAAGCGGAATACGGCCTGACGGGTCGCCTGCTGTTCGGCGGTCTTGCGATGCTCGACACGCATTTGAGCGGCACCGTGCGCATCACGTTCACGCCGCCGGTCAACGACATCACGACGTTCGAAGTGACGCACGGCAGCACCGGACTCGTGGGCGATGACTCGCGCCTGTCGGCGCCGCAGTTCTTCTGTATGCCGGCGATCAAGCACCAGGTGATGGACTCGGTCGCGTCGCCGTCGACCGGCAAACTGAATCTGATCACGGGCGACGTCACCGACCTGAAGTTCAACTTCTTCTTTCTGAACTCCGCGATCCTGTCGCTCGCCGCGGTCAATCCGGCGCTGCCGCGCGATCCGATCAAGTTCCCCGGCGAGTACGGCTCGACGCACGCGACGTTCGAACAGCGACCCGACGGCCGGCTCGACTACAGCTGTTACGCGACGACGTTCATTCCGCTGAGCGTCTTGAAGACGCCGATCCGTTTCCCGTTGCCGTTCACGGGGCCGTCCGGCAGCTTCGCGCACATTCCCTCTGACGGCACGGCGCTGCATCCGCATATTCACCTCAGCACGAAGCCGCTCGAGAGACCCGATCCGGATGTGGAGGTGCCGGCGTTCCCGGTGAACACGATTCAGATGTTCACGGCGCCGTCGCACAACAATCACTTCGGCGATGATTTCGCGCTCAATACGCCCGAACTCGGCGGCCCCGGCACGGGGCGGTCGCATCTGGTGGGCCGCTATCAGATTCAGTTCGGCGAGCGCTTCGGCAACGCGCAGCAGTTCTCGATCATCACCGCGCAACCCGGCGGACTGATGACGACGCTGCCGCAGACGGTGATCGCGAAGGCGTTCGGCAAGCGCGTGCCCGACAGCTTGCTCGGCCATGAAGAGTGGCTGCGCTTCCACAAGCAGACCTACAACAACGATCGGATCTCGTGGCTCGATGATCCGCTCGACCTCGCGGTCGGTGTGATCGACCTCAAGACCGGCAAGGTCATCGGCGGCCTGCTGCGGCGCGGCATGATCTCGACCAGCTGGATTCTCGCGATGATCGAAGTGGAGCCGCGCACGCCGCGCGCGACGTTCATGTTCCGTGGTCCGGCGGGATTCACGAAGAGCACGCATGGGCAGACGCGCTTCTGGTTCCACGGCGACCTGCACATTCCGTTTCCGCTGAACTTCAACTTCCCGACGGCGAAGTTCACCGCCGACTTCGCGGAGGATCCGGACGCGGCGAACGCGGCGCCCGGCATGAAGTCGTTCCAGATCGGCCCGAACTCCGCGCTCGATCCGTACCTGCGCTTTTCCGGCGTGCACGTGCCCGGCGCGCATGTGTTTCCGCCACGTCGTGGCGGCTCGACGCAGATGACGTCGCTCAATGGCACCGACTTCGCGTATCAGTACGAGCTCGTGCCCAGCCCGGGCGTGTCGACGTTCGAGTTCACGAACATCACGCTCGGCGCGACGTTCAAGATGACGCGGCTGACCTGGGTGGATTTCCTGAACTCGGCGACGTCAGCGGCCGCCGAGGGCGACTACGACACGTTCACGTTCACGGGCTTCGGCACGTGGAGCGACGATCCGTCCAACGGCATACACATCGCGACGGTGCACATCTCGACCTCGCCGACCCACCCGTTTGTGAGTGTGTTGATTGACGGCGGCGTCGCCAGCAACGTGGAGACGCGGCCGCCGGATCGGCAGCTCACGCACCCGTAATCAGAACTCGACGCCCGTCAGCTTGATGCGGGACACCGTGACTTCGAACGGTTGCGCATCGGGTGGAGCCTCGATGCCGTCCAGCGCGCGCGTGGAGACGCGGATCCGCCCGCTGGTGCCCGTGTCTTCCGACAACTTCGACGCGATGTTGACCGGATCGCCCGAGATGCCGCTGTGTGTGCCTTGGGTCGAAAACACCAGCACGGGACCACGGTCGATCCCGATCTTGACGGTCACGCCGTTGTCCGCAAACCGCGCGCGCGCCGCAGTCGAGAAGTCGATCGCTTCGCGCGTGGTGTCGAAGGTCAGGATGCCCAGCCCGCCACCGACGCCGGCCACGTGATCGCCCGCGCCCATGCCCACCTTGAGGACGGTTTCCATGAGCGCGTTGCTGACGAATCCGTCGAGCAGTGTCTCGAGTGGCGAGGTCGCCTCCTCGTCGCCGGCCTTGGCGAGGAACACGATCACGCGCTCGCGCAGGTAGGCGTCGTAGATGCGTTTGCGCAGTGCCTCCGGCTGATCCGTGTCGCGGAGTCCCTCCAGCAGGGTGAAGAACTCATCGGGGAACGGATACGGATACGTCCGCGCGTCCGCCCGCAGGTCCGGCAGGGCGCGCGGGGCCGACAGTTCGAACACGCCCGGCGCGTGAATCTCGGCGAGTTCGACACACGGCGTGAACCCGGCCCGGTCTGCGGCGCCGAGCTGGTCGATGATCGCGCGCGTGACGAGCACCACGCCGGGGCCGGCATAGTCCTCGGCCAGCCGTTCGACGGCTTCGGCGTCATGACCGTAGAGACCGCCGCCGACTTCGAAGAAGTCGCCGCTGTGCACGCACATGCCGATCCGCAGTTCGCTGCTCGCCGCGATGCGGTGCTGCGCCTCCGCCATGGCGTCGACCACGAGGCCCGCCGAGACCGAGGTGGGGTAGAACATCTCGGTGTTGTCGGCCGTCCAGATGCCGATCGCGCGGCCGCCGACGGCCACGCCGACACCGTGGAGCACCTGTTTCGGCGCCGACACCAGCGCGAGCACGTCCAGCAGGTCGCGTTCCTCGGTGAGCCGGCTCAGTCCCGAGGTGTCCGACGAGACGACCGTGCCGGTGAGGCGGTAGCGATCGAGCAGCTTGGTGGCCTCGTCGGCGTTCTGGTTCCCGGTGGCCCACGTCTGGAGCAACTCGAGCGGTAGTTGTCCCGCGATGTCCTGTGTGAGATCGGCGAGTGCGGGGATGATTTTCGGCAGTGCCACGGCGCTACTATGCCAGACCTTCGTTCAGTCGCGGATATACAATGGCGCCCGGTGGCCGACCTCGATTTCCTGGCAGCAATTCCGATCTTCAGCTTCTTCAGCCGCGAGGAGCTCGCGGCGGCTGAGACGCAGTTCCGCGAGGTGTCGTTTGCCAAAGACGACGTCATCATGCGGATTGGTGACCCAGGCGACACGTTCTATGTCGTGCTCGATGGTGAGCTTGAGGTGTGGGACGCCAGCACCCCGCCGCGTCAGACCGGCTCGATCAGCCGCGGCGACTGCTTCGGTGAAATGGCGCTGCTGCAGGGCGGCAAGCGCACGGCCACCGTCACGGCCGCGCGCCGCGCGCGTCTGCTCGCGGTCGACAAGCCGACCTTCGACCGCGTCTTCCTGCGCAATCCGAAAGCGATCGAGTACTTCGCGCGCCTGCTGTCGAAGCGCCTGGCCAGCGTCACGCGCGCCGAGCGCATCAGCCGGGCGACCACCACGATCAGCGTCGCGAGCGGCCAGGGCCTGAAGGGCGAGTCGCTCCTGGCGTTTGCCATCGCCGAGTTGCTCGAGAAAATCACGACGACGAAGGTGATTTACGTCGAGATGCGGCCGGGACGTGACGCACAGGATTCGTCGATCCTTGCGCTGCTCTCCGACGATCTGGACGTGGCGCCGCTGCAGTTGGCCGCCGCGCCCACGACCGGCGGCGGTCCGGCCATGTTGAAAGTGGCCGTGCCGCCCGGCCTCGATACGACGGCGTACGGCAACCTGCTCTCGAATCTGGTCTCGAAACTCAGCACCGCCTTCAGCTTCATCATCCTCGACCTCGGCACGGACACCGAGGGCCTGATCGAATCGGCCAGCGCCTACTCCGATGTGTTCGTCGCGATCATCGACAAACCCGGCGACGACACGGGCATCCGCGATCCGCGCTCGATGAAGGTGCTGCGCGTCATCAACCTCGGCAATCCGACGTCGCGGCCCATCTCGATCAGCGCGAGCGAACCGTTCGTCATTCCCCGCAGCGCCGCGCTGGCCGGCACGATCCCGCAGGCCGCCGCCTATCTGCGCGCGAATCCGCGATCGGCGCCGGCGCTGCCGATCTATCGGCTCGTGCACAAAGTGCTGGGCACATCGATCGGCGTGGCGTTTGGCGGCGGTGCGGCGTTCGGCCTCGCGCACATCGGCGTCTTGCAGGTGCTCGAAGAGGCCGGCATCCCCGTGGATCTGGTCGCGGGATGCAGCCAGGGCTCGATCATTGCCGTCGGCTACGCGTCCGGCTTGCCCGTGGCGGAAATGGCGGACATCGCGCGCGAACTCGGCGTGCGCCGCAACTTCCTCTCGGCCTCCGACCCGACGTTCTTCGCGAAGCCGGGGTTGTTCGCCGGGCAGCGCATGATGGCGCTGATGCGGCCGTTCCTCAAGGGCAAAGAGACGTTCGAGCATCTGGTGCTGCCGTGCCGCACCGTCGCGACCGACATCGAAACGGGCGAGCGCGTCTCGATCGGCAGCGGCCGTCTCGAAACGGCGTATCGCGCGAGTTCGTCGGTGCCGATGGTGATGGCGCCGGTGCGTGTTGGCGAGCGCGTGCTGGTCGATGGCGGCGTGGCCGACCCCGTGCCCGCGGAAGTGGCCGTCGAAATGGGCGCCGACATGACGATTGCGATCAACGTCGTGCCGCGTCTGAAGCGCGGCGTCGAGAACGCGGTCTCCTCGTTCTTCCGCCGCGTCAACGCCTTCAATCCCATCAATCTGCTGGTCGACGACGAGAACATGCCCAACCTGTTCGACATCGTCATGAACCAGATGCAGATCACGCAGCATGAGCTGGGCAACTTCAAGGCGATCAGTGCCGACGTGCTCATCAAGCCGGATCTGTCGGACTTCACGTGGATCGAGTACTACCGCGCGGATGAGCTGATCGCGCGCGGCGCCGAAGCCGCCCGCCTCGTGTTGCCGGCCATCGAGAAGGCGATCGAAGCGAAGCTCGCGCCGATCCGGCTCGCCGCGCCCGGCGCACGCCCGGCGTCGGGATCCTGAACCGTGACGCCCCTTCTGGTGGCGGTGACCATTACCGCAATTGTCTGGCTGCTGGTATTCACGCTCTTGGTCGTCGCATTGCGTCGTCGATGGCTGGCGCGATTCCGCAACGGGTTCTTCCTCGCATTGCTGCTGGCGCTGGTCGGCGTGGCGCTCATGTCCGCGTCGGTCGTCGGCGTGTGGGCGTATCAAGCGGGCAAGAGCCTGCTCGACCACGAACTGGCCACGGAACTGGCCGACGTCGGCGGCATCGTCGAGCGGCAGATCGCCGGCAATATCGTTGAAGTGAGCACGGAGCTCGAAGGCTTCAGCCGCACGGTCGTGTCGCTGGTGCAGGGGCATGCGACGGCCGGCGTGATCGTCGAGCGACTGGACGATCTGCGCAGCTTCGATCCGCATTTTCTGCAGGTGGCACTGTTTGATCACGACGGACGCGCGCTGGCCGTGAGTCCGTCGGCGACCGATGGCGAAGAGTCGAGCCGGACCGCCGTGGCGTTTGGCCTCGACGGCAATCGCTACGTGTCAGAGGCGTTCAAGTCGAAGGTCTATCAGCGCCAGCTCGTGATGGTGAGCGTGCCGGTGCGGGCCGGCACGGGCCCCGCCGTGGGCGTCGTCGTGGGCTGGTACGACCTGCAGAAGGATCTGAACGATCTGGTGGCCTCGGCGAAGTTCAATGAGAGCGGCTACGCCGTGGTCGTGGACGGCGACGGCGAGATCATCGCGCATCCGGATGCGAGCCGGTTGAATGAGAACGTGTCGTCGTACCCCGCCGTGCAACTCGCGCGTTCGTCGGGCCGTGCAGGCACGGTGGTGGCGCTCAACTCGAGACAGCAGGCGCGGCTGTTTGGCTATCGGCCGTTGCCGAATCCGTCGACGCTTGGCAAGTCGCCGTGGGTGCTGCTCACGGAGGTCAACGAAGACGAACAGCTCGCGCCGCTGCGCGCGCTCGAACGCGAACTCGCGCTGGGCATCCTGATGGTGCTGGTCGCCGGTGTGCTCGTGGCGCAGCACTTGTCGAAGTCGATTCAGGAGCCGCTGCACGCGCTGGGGCACTTCGCGCATCGCATCGGCTCGGGCGACCTGACCGGCCACACCACCGTCAGCGGGCAGGACGTGGCCGGCCGGTTGTCGGTCGCGCTGAACGACATGGCCTCAGGATTACGGGAACGCGATCGCGTCAAGGAAGTGTTCGGCCGCTACATCGCGACGCAGGTCTCCGACAAGATTCTCCGCGGTGAAGTGGATCTCGGCGGCGATTCGCGCCGGGTCACCGTGCTGTTCTCCGACATTCGCAATTTCACGACCATGGCGGAGAAGATGACGCCGAGCCAGGTCGTGACCTTCCTCAACGACTACTTCACCGAGATGGTCGACGCCGTGTTCGCGCAGGACGGCATGCTCGACAAATTCATGGGCGACGGGCTCATGGCGGTGTTCGGCGCGTTCGGCGAGAAGCTCGATCACCCGTGCCGCGCGGTGGCCGCGGCCCTGCGCATGAAGTCGCTGCTGGCCAAGATCAACGGCGAGCGGGCCACGGCCGGCAAGGAGCCGATCGCGATCGGCATCGGCATCCATTCCGACGATGTGATCGTCGGCAACATCGGCTCGCGGAAACGCCTCGAATTTACGGTGATCGGTGATGGCGTCAACGTGGCGTCGCGCCTGCAGGCCCTGAACAAGGAATTCGGCACGGCGATTCTCATCAGCGAGACCACGTACGCCGCGGTGAAGGACGAGTTCGAGTGCCGCGAGATGCCGAGCCGCGAGCTGCGCGGCCATTCGAAGGCACTCAAGTTCTACGAAGTCGTCAGCGTCAAATCCGCTGTCGTCGCCTGAGTCCGGTACCATGGGAGCGCCACATGGAATCCCACGCTGATCGCTCTGCCACCACGCTTGCCGGCAGCCGCACGCTTGTCGGGCTCGAACACGCGATGCGCATCACCGACGATGCGGCGCCGTTCAACGTCGTGATGGTCCTGCGGCTCGACGGCGAGCTGCCGCCGGCGACGCTGCGCCACGCCGTCGACACGCTGCAGCGCCGCCATCGGCTGCTGCGCGCGCGCATCCTGAACGAAGGCAAGGGCTACGCGTTTCATTTCGACAGCACCAGGAGCATTGCGATCGACGTCGGCGCGCGCTCGGGACCGGACGAGTGGATCGGGGCCGCGCAGGACGAGTTTCCGAAACGATTCCCGCTGACCGACGGGCCGCTGATGCGGTGCCGGTATCTCTCTGACGCGCAGGGCGGTGATCTCATCGTCACGCTGCATCACACGATCGTCGATGCCTCGTCGGCGCGGCATCTGTTGGGGGAGTTACTCGACTTGTGCGCGGGCCTGACGCCGGATCATGTCGAGGCGCAGGCGTCGGAAGGCGCGGTACCGGCCCCGGCGCTGTATCCGACGCTCTACAAGGGGTTCGGCTACGCGCGCGCGCTCGGGGCGTTCATGCGTCGGCAGATGGCCGACGAGATGACCTATCGCTGGAACTCCCGCGGACTGCGGCAGGCGCCGATCCACGAGACGGGGCGGTGCTGCCTGTTGCCCGTGCGGTTTCCGGCGGAGTTGACGGCGAAGCTGATTGCGGCGAGCCGGGGGCAGCGTGTGACGCTGAATGCCATTCTCGGCGCGGGCATGTTGTCGGCCGTGCAGCGCCGGCTGTATCCGGCGCCGCTCGTGCCGCTGCGCCACATCATCTTTGCCGACCTGCGCGACCGTCTGCGCACGCCGATGGCGCCGACCACGCTCGGGTGCCTGTTGACGATGTTTCGGTTCACGGTGAATGTGCCGCACGAGGGCGATGTCTGGGGCATCGCGCGCGATATTCAGGATGCGACCGCGCTCGCGGCGCGAACCGGTGAGCGGTATCTGGCCTATTCGATGAGCCCCGGCATGATGAAGATGATCTTCACGCTGAAGGCGTTTCGCATGGGCGCCACGGCGCTGAGCTACTCCGGCCCGATCGAGTTGCCCGAGTCGAGCGGATCGTTCCGCGTGACCGGGGTGCACGCCTTTGCCGCCAACATGACGCTGGGACCGGAATACACCGCGCTGGTGCGGCTGTTCCGCGGCGAATTGTGGTGGGACATCATGTACATGGATTCCGATATGAATGACGCGACGGCGCGAGAGATTGCCAGGGACATGCAGACGATTCTGGAGGCGGCATGCTGATCGACCTCGATGACGTGTGCCGCACGGTGGGCCTCGTGCTCGGCAAACATGATCCGAAGCCCGATGATCGGATTCAGGCGGACCTGGGCGGCGAGTCGATCGACATGCTCAACATCATCGTCACCGTGCAACAGAAGTACCGCGTGACGCTCCATGAGGCCGACATGGTGCATGTCTCCACCATCCGCGACCTCTATGCCCTCCTCACGACGAATGCCGATGGCACCGCTCGCTCGAACGCTGATCGACCTGCTTGAACAGCAGGCCGGGCGCATCCCGGATCAGGCGGCGTTCTACTGGGACGAGCAGCCGGTCTCGTATGCGGCCCTGTGGCGCGGCATTAATCAGTTCGCCGCGCGTCTGGCCGAACTCGGCGTGGAGCGCGGCGACCGCATTCTGATCGGTCTGGCCAACGGCCCGGAGTTCTTCAGCGCGTTCTACGGGGCGATTCGCGCGGGCGGCATCGCCGTGCCCGCGTTTCCGGCCTCCGGCGCTGATCGCATGGCGGCCCTGGCCGCGCTCTGCGGCGCGAAGATTCTGGTGGTACCGAGCACCGAGCCGATGGATGTCGCCGGTGTGCGCATGGTGACGGTGGCCGAGAGCGTTGCGTGCGCAACCGACGGCGTGTTCCCGGACGTGGACCCGGACGACATCGCGTTCCTGCAGTACACCTCGGGCAGTACCGGCAGCCCGAAAGGCGTGATGCTCTCGCACCGCGGGCTGCTCATCAACATCGGCCAGCTGATCGAGGGCATGGCGATCACACGCGACGATTGCTTTGTGAGCTGGTTGCCCGTGTATCACGACATGGGATTGATTCTCATGACGATGGTGCCGTTCTTCCTTGGCGCGAAGCTTGTGTTGTTGCCGACCTCGTTGGCCAACGCGCGGCCGTGGCTCTCGGCGATGTCGCGCCATCGCGGCACGCTCACCGCCGCGCCGGATTTCGCGTATCGGCTGGCCCTCCGCTATACGCGCGACCCTTCCGCGTATGACCTCTCGAGCCTGCGCGTGGCGCTGAACGCGGCCGAGCCCGTGCGTCCGACAACGCTCGCGGAATTCGAGCGGGTGTTCGGACTGCAGAACGTGCTGATCGCCGGGTACGGACTGGCGGAGGCGACCGTGGGCGTGTGCACGTGGACGCCAGGCGCCGCGCCACTGATTGACGCGCGCGGTGTCGTGAGCGTCGGCCGCGCCTTTCGCGACATCGTGATGCAGATCATCGAGCACGGCGAGCCCGTGCCGGTCGGTCAGGTCGGCGAGATCGTGATTCAGAGCCCGGCCAACACGCGCGGGTATTTCAGCGACGCGGCGGAGACGGCGGAGCTGTTCTGGCGCGAGTCGTACATTCGCACGGGCGATCTCGGGTACCTCGACGTCGACGGGCACGTGTTCGTGACCGGCCGGCTGAAGAACATCATCAAGCACGGCGGTGAGACCGTGTTTCCGCAGGAAGCGGAGCAGATCGCCGACAGTCTGCCGTTCGTGCGGCGCAGCGCGGCGGTGGGCATCGACGGGGGCGGACCGGAAGGCGAGCAGCTGTACGTGTTTGCGGAACTGTCGAAGCCGGCGAGCCTCGACGAGCGCGGACTCTACGATGCCGCGATCGCGGTGGTCCAGGCGATCCACGGCCAGCTCGGCATCCGTCCGGCGCGCGTGTATCTGATGAGGCCGCGCGGCATTCCACTGACGCACAACGGCAAGACGAAGCACGCCGAACTGCGTGAGACCTATCAGAACGGCGCACTGCGGGCGCGCGATGTCATCCTGTTCCCGGGCTACTGACATGGACGCGACCATGCGAGATCGCATTTGCCTGGTGACCGGCGCCTCGTCGGGCATTGGGTACGAGACCGCGCGGGGCATCGCGCACCGCGGCGCGACGGTCGTTATTGTTGGGCGCTCGGACGAACGCCTGCGAGCGGCCGTGGCCGCGATCGCGCACGCGACCGGCAACCCGAACGTCGAGGGGATCCGCGCCGATGTCTCGGTCCAGGCCGATGTGCGGCGTCTGGCCGCGGAGTTCCGTGAGCGGCACTCGCGGCTGCACGTGCTGGTGAATAACGCCGGCGGCCTCTTCATGAACGGGCAGGTGAGCGCCGACGGCATTGAGATGACGCTGGCGCTGAATCATCTCGGGGGATATCTGCTGACCC
>CAYHEX010000089.1:0-13009 GCA_964355365.1 uncultured Solibacteraceae bacterium
GTCGTGTATGGCGCGCTGGTCGCCATGGTGCAGCCGGACATGAAGAAGCTGGTGGCGTACTCGTCGGTGAGCCACCTCGGCGTGGTCGTGCTCGGTCTCTGCGCCTTGAACGTGCAGGGTGTTCAGGGCGCCGTCTACCAGATGTTAGCCCACGGCATTTCAACCGGCGGCCTCTTCCTCATCGTCGGCATGTTGTCCGAGCGCCGCCACACGCGCGCGATTTCCGAATACGGCGGCCTCAAGGCCGTGACGCCGAAGCTCGTCGCCGCCTTTCTGCTGGTCACTCTGGCCTCGATTGCCGTGCCCGGCATGAACGGATTCGTGGGTGAGTTCCTGATCTTGCTCGGCGCGTTCCAAAGCCCGTTCATCAGTCATCCCTGGCTCGCCGTGATCGCGGCGACGGGCGTGATCCTGTCGGCGGTGTACATGCTGTGGATGTTCCAGCGCGTGAACTACGGACCGGTCACCAACCCGAAGAACCGCGGGTTGCGGGATCTGAGCGTGCGCGAATGGGTGGTGATCCTTCCGGTCATCGCCGTCGCGATCTTCATGGGTGTGATGCCGGGCGTGTTCCTGCGTCCGATGGAACCAGCCGTACGCAAAGTCGTTCAGCACATTGTGGGCGGCGCGGCGGCAGTGAATGCAGGGATCCGGTGAGGCCCGACTATGCAGCGTAGCGATTTCTCGGCGATCGTCCCCGTCCTCATCGTCACGCTGTCGGCGTGCGCGGTGATGCTGGCGGAGGCGTTCCGCCGCAAGCACGAAGACATGCCGCTCGGCTGGCTCGGCGTCATCGGCCTGGTCGGCGCGATGGCCTCGTCCATCCTGTTGTGGAACAGTCACCTCGTTGGCTTTGGCGTCGTGGCCGCCGACAACTTCGCCTTGTTCTTCAACATCATGATCTGCGGGATCGGCTTGCTCACGATCTTCCTCTCGATGGGCACGGCCGAGCGCGATCAACTGCCCACCGGCGAGTACTACACGATCATGCTCTTCGCGATTGTCGGCATGATGCTGATGGGCTCGTCGAAGGATCTGCTCGTGATCTTCCTGGCGCTCGAGATCATGTCCCTCGGCGTCTATGTGTTGACCGGCATCAAACGGTCTAGCGAGGACGGGGCGGAGGCGGCGTTCAAGTACTTCGTGCTCGGGGCCTTCTCGAGCGCCTTCTTCCTCTATGGCATCGCGTTCACCTACGCGACGACCGGCACGACGAAGCTGGATGAACTGGGGTTGCGTATCGCGAGCACCGCGCTGGAACCGAATCTACTCGTCATCCTCGCGATGGTGTTTCTGATGGTGGGATTCGCCTTCAAGGTCGCCGCCGTGCCGTTCCACATGTGGACGCCGGACGCGTATCAGGGCGCGCCGACTCTCGTCACCGGCTTTATGTCCACGGGCGTCAAAGCTGCTGCCTTCGCGGCGTTTGTGCGTGTGTTCCTCGCGGCGTTTGAGCCGATGCGCGGCGAGTGGGTGCCCGTGCTGTCGGCCATTGCCGGCTTGACCATGATTCTCGGAACCGTTGTCGGCGTCGCGCAGACGAGCGTCAAACGCATGCTGGCGTATTCGAGCATCGCGCACGGAGGATATCTACTCGTCGGACTGGTCGCCTCCAACGCCGCCGGCAAGGCCGCGATCCTGTTTTATCTGGTCTCCTACGCCCTGACGAATCTCGGCGCGTTCGGTATTCTCTCGGTGCTGTCTTCGACGGATCGGCCGCACGACGACATTCGCGATTTTGCCGGCTTGGGGTCCGATCGTCCATGGCTCGCCGGCCTCCTGACGATCTTCCTGTTGTCGCTCGGTGGGTTTCCGCCCACCGTTGGCTTTGTCGCCAAGTGGTACATCTTTAACGCGGCCGTGCAGGAACACATGATGGCGCTCGCGATTCTCGGCGTGCTGACCAGCGTCGTATCTGTCTTTTTCTACCTGCGCATCGTCGTCATGATGTACATGGTCGAAGAGTCGGCACCCGGCCATCGGCCGGTGGTGCCGGTGATGGTGTTCGTTGGTCTGCTCGTGGCCGTCGCCGGTGTCTTCTATCTTGGCGTGTTGCCCGGTCGGTTGTTGACCATCGCGGCCGATTCGGTCGCGTCGATTTTCTAGATGCCGAAGATCCCGGAACGCGTCCTCCCCGACCAACCGGTGAACCGGCCGCTGGATCGGTTCTGGCCGTACGCGGACTTGCCGGAACAGCCATCCGAACAGGAATTGGCCGCGCTCCATCCTGAACTCCGCGAAGCGATCTTCGGTGCATCGTCGCTGCCGTTCTCAGTCACGTTGTCGTTTCCCCGATTTGAGGGAGACGGTTACACCGTGGCATTGGAGCGTGCGGCCCTGGCTGACGAGCACAAGGAAGTGGGCCGTGGGACGAACTTCCGTCACTTGGCGACGTTCTTCCCCGGCGAGCATCCGCTGCGGTTGCGGGACCTCTACGAGGTTGTCGGTGGCGTGCCTGGCTGTGAGGTGCTGGTTGACGGGAAGCCGGTGCCGTTCGCTCGGGAACTCTGGCTGCCGCTGATTTGGTTCTTGATTCGGTAGGGGACTAACGGTTGTGCGGTTGGACGGGGCCGGAATCGCTGATCCCGGCCCCAGTTACAGGAGTTCAGTTCGCTTTGGTGACGTCGCCGGCCTGCGGCCCCTTCGGACCGTCGACGATTTCAAACTCGACCGCCTGGCCTTCCTCGAGCGTTCGGAAACCGGCGCCCTGGATCGCCGAGAAGTGGACGAATACGTCGTTGCCACCTTCGCGCTCGATGAACCCGTACCCTTTAGCGTTGTTGAACCACTTGACCTTACCGACAATTCGCGACATCGTACTTTCCCTTACTGCAAACGCGACGGAGTCCGTCGCAGGACTGCCAGTCGCTACTTCGCGGGCGCTACTGGAGTCCACTAACAAAAAAAGACCGCAACACGCGGTCCATCGTTCGACGCTTGCCCGCTTCCGTCAGGCGATTAGCCTAACGCTGGCGGATAATTATTGTCAACCGAGGCTGCGGGCTGAGAAACGCGGTCTTGTTCTCGGATGTGAGGCTGTATGCGCGCGCTGTTGAGTGTGTCGGACAAGACGGGTTTGGTGGCATTTGCCGGGCAGCTGGCCGCGCTCGGATGTGAGCTGGTGTCGACGGGAGGCACCGCTAAGGTGTTGTCAGAGGCGGGTTTAGCCGTCATTAATGTATCGGAAGTGACCGGTTTTCCCGAGATGATGGATGGGCGCGTCAAGACACTGCATCCGAAGGTGCACGGCGGCATTCTGGCCCGACGGAACCGTCCTGATGACATGGCCGCCCTCGCCACCCACGGCATCTCGCAGGTCGATCTGGTCATTGTGAACCTCTACCCGTTTGCCCAGGCGGCGGCCAAACCCAATCTGCCGTTCGATCATCTGATCGAAGAAATCGATATCGGCGGCCCGAGCATGGTGCGAGCGGCCGCGAAGAACTTCCGCGATGTGCTGGTTGTGGTTGAACCGGCCGACTACAGCCGCGTCGCCGAGGCCCTCGGGAAAGAGGGTGGACCCGATCTGGCGCTGCGGTTCGAACTGATGCGCAAGGCTCTGGCCCACACGGCGGCATACGACACGATCATCGCATCGACCCTCGGCGAAATTCATGTCACGCCAACGGGAGAATTCATCCGCGAGCGAGGCGACGACACTCTGCCGGCGATCTGGATCCCGCAACTGACCAAGCTGCGCGATTTGCGCTACGGCGAGAACCCCCATCAGCGTGGTGCGTGGTACGCGAGCGGGCACGCCGGCTTTAGCGATGCGATCGTGCATCAGGGGAAAGAGCTGTCCTTCACGAATCTGCTCGACCTGGATGCCGCAGCCCGCATTGCGCTTGAATTCGTCGAGCCCGCCGCGGTGGTGATCAAGCACACGAACCCGTGCGGCGTCGCGACCGGGACGTCGCCGGCCGACGCGTACGTGCGCGCGCGCGAAGCGGATCCACTCTCGGCATTTGGCGGCATCGTCGGACTGAACAGACCGATTGATGCCGAGACCGCTCGGGCCCTCGTCGGGACGTTCATCGAAGCCGTGATTGCGCCCTCGATCGACGCCTCTCCAGAGGTGATGGCCATTCTCTCGGCGAAGCCGAACCTACGCGTCGTGACGGCGTCATTCGACGGTCTGGACGAGGCGCGCGACGCGCGATCGATTCTCGGCGCGTGGCTCGTGCAGACCCGAGATCGCGTGGGTGAAGCACGCGATCGATGGCCTCACGCGCCGGAGGAGCCGAGGGTGGTGACTCGCAGATCACCGACCACGGCCGAGTGGGAGGCACTGCGATTTGCCTGGCGCGTGTGCGCGCACGTGAAATCGAACACGATTCTCTTTGCCGGGCCCGACCGGACGTTGGCGGTGGGCGCCGGGCAGATGAGCCGCGTCGACGCCGTGAAGGTCGCGGTCATGAAGGCCGACGGCAAGCTGCAGGGTTCTGTCGTCGCGTCGGATGCATTCTTTCCGTTTCGCGACGGACTGGACGCGCTCGCCGCCGCCGGCGCGACGGCCGTCGTGCAACCGGGCGGATCGGTAAAGGATGCTGACGTCATCGCTGCGGCCGATGAACACGGTCTGGCCATGGTCTTCACCGGGCGCCGCCACTTCAAGCACTGATTGCGACCGATGAGGCCGAATACGTGAATCCCCGAAACGCCCTGCGCGCGCTGCTGTTCGCGTCAGTGGTGCTGCTGTTTGTGGATCTGGGGGCTTCCACGATCTGGGACGCGAACGAGGCGTTCTACGTGGAGACGCCGCGGCAGATGGTGCTGACCGGGGACTACGTCAGTCCGAGCTTCAACGGTCAGCCGCGCTTCAACAAGCCCGTCCTGAGCTACTGGGTCGTGGCCGGCTTTTACAAGGTGTTTGGCATCAGTGTCGCATCGGAGCGTCTGGCGATCGGATTCGGCGCGCTGATGCTCATCGCGGCCACGTACGTGATCGGTCGCACGATCGCGAATCGTGACACCGGCGTCCTGGCCGCGCTGATCGTCGCCTCGGCTCCGCGAGTGATGTTGTGGAGTCGGCGCATTTTCATTGATGTCTACTTCGCGAGTTTCCTGGCCGTTGCGCTGATGGGCTTGGTGCTGGCTCGCGCGCATCCGGAGCATCGGCGGCGCTATCTCGTGGTGCTCTACGTCGGGCTCGGACTGGCGATGCTGACCAAGGGCCCGGCGGCGATCGTGTTGCCGGGGGCGGTGTTGTGTGTGTTCCTGTTCTGGACGCGGCAGTTCGCGGAATTGCGGACGATGATGCTGCCCACCGGCCTCGTGATCGTGGCGGCCATCGTCGCGCCGTGGTACGTCCTCGACTACCAGCAATACGGATGGGCGCACATCCGCGAGTTCTTCGTCGGTGAGAATGTCGGGCGGTTTGCCGAGACGTACGGCGTGCAGCATCGCTCCCCGTATTTCTATCTCGGTGTGCTGGCGACGGACCTGACGCCGTGGGCGCTGTTCCTGCCGGCGGCGCTGTGGGCCGCGTGGCGGGCGCGCTGTCCGCAAACGCGCCTGTTGATCGCGTGGGTCGCTGTGTTCGTCGGCGTCTTCACGTTATCCAGCACGAAGCAGGACCTGTACATCTTCCCGATCGTGCCGGCGGTGGCCGTGTTGATCGCGGATGTGATCGCCGGCGCCGGCGAGAGTCGGGCGAGCATCTCGCGCGGGGTTCGCGGCGTGCTTCGGGCAGGAGCCGTGCTGACCGCGTTGGAACTGGTCGCGGTTGGTGGCCTCATTGTCTGGATCGCCGGCGTGACGCATGTCGTGCCCAACTTGCCGCAGGCCGCGGTTGTTGGCGCGGTGCTCGGCGTGGGCGGACTGATCGCCGTGGTCGTGGCGTTTCGCTCCGGGATGTGGCCCACCGTGCTGACCCTCGCGGTGACCGCCGTTGTGGCCAACTGGCTGCTCGTGGCCATTGTCATGCGCCCGTTTGAGCAGTTCAAGCCCGTCGCGCCGCTGAGCGAGTGGCTGGTTCAGCATGCACCGGCCACGACGGTGGTGGCGCACTACAAGACCCAGTTGCCGAGCATGACCTACTACCTCGGCCGGCCCATCACGCCAGTGTTCGCGGTCGACGCGATGGTGCGCCTCGTCGATGAGCAGTCGTCGGCCTATGCTGTGATGCGGCCGGGGGAGTTCGACGAACTGCGAGCCGCCACGACGGCGCGGTTGTGCGTGATCGACCGACGGACCCTGCCCGTGTTCGACGCGAAGCTCAGCGAAATCCTGTCGGGCAAACTGCCGCAGATCTGGCTGGTCGGTGTGAAGGGCGCGTGTCAGTGACCGCCGAAGCGCTGCAACTCGGACGCTGACACGGCGGCCGGACCGAAACGGCCCACCGCAATGCCCGCCGCCGAATTCGCGAGCGCGGCGGCTTCCACCAGTGTGGCGCCGGCGGCGATGGCCAGCGCGAGCGTCGCAATCACGGTGTCTCCGGCGCCGGTGACGTCTGACACCTCACGTGCCGTCGCCGGCATCACGACCTCGCGCGCCGGCGTGACCGAAGCGTCCATCACCCACATGCCTCGTTCGCCCCACGTCATCAGCACCGACGCGCCGCTGGCGTGATGGATCCGATGCGCGGCGGCCCGCGCATCGTCGTGATCGCGAATGACGAGGCCCGACATGAGTTCCGCCTCGCGGTGGTTGGGCGTGATGACCGTGGCTCCGCGGTAATACGCGGCGTCCGGGACCTTGGGATCAATCAGCAGCGGACAGCCCATCCGGCGCGCGGCCGCCACTGCGGCTTCGATGACTGGTGGCGTGATCGTGCCCTTGTCGTAGTCGGACAACACGATGGCCTGACAGGCGTCGAGTGTGTGGATGTGTTGCGCCAACGTGGCGAGTGCGGGACCAGCAATCGGCGACGTGGACTCGCGATCGATACGGGCGACTTGCTGATGCCGTTCGGTCACCGCGCGGATTTTCTCCGTTGTCGGTCGCGTCGAGTCCTCGACCACGCGGGTGCCGTCGATGCCGGCGACGGCCGCGGCGGCCATCAACTCGCGGCCGGCCGCGTCAGCGCCGATCAGGCCGGCCAGCAGCGGCACGCCTGTGAGCGCGGCCACGTTCGCGGCGACATTGGCCGCACCGCCGAGCCGGAACTCCTCGCGCTCCAGACGCACCACTGGCACCGGTGCTTCCGGAGAAATGCGTTCGGCCCGGCCCACGAGAAAGTGATCGAGCATGACGTCGCCGATGATGGCGATCCGCGATCCGGCGAACCGCGCGATGATGGCTGACGGACGTGTCATAGCCGTGCGGACTCCTCTGCGGCGAATGGCAGCGTGATCAGCGCGAGAAACAGGATCAGGAATTCCGAGTCACCGAAGTTGTGCTCGAACAGGCCGGCGACCACCATCGCGATCAGCGCGGCAAAGCCGGCCCCGGCGACGCCCGGCGACGTGCCGGTTCGGAGCAGTCGCCACAATCCGCGGCCGGCGGCGACGACGAACCAGAGCCAGGCCGCCAACGCCGGCAGGCCGCGCTCGGCTGCGATCTGCATCGGCACATTGTGCAGATGCGACCGCGTCTCAGGTCCCACGGCATCAGCGGAGTCGACGGCGTCGGCAGTGCGGTAGGTGAGGTACTCGCGCGGCACCATGTTGAGGCCCACGCCGAAGAACGGATGTGCTGTGACCATCGCCACGCCCGCACTCAGCATTGCGATGCGATCCTGATTGCTGGCGTGGCGCGGATTGAACATCGACGTTGCACGGTCGCGGATGCTCGCCGGCGCGACGGCTCCGACGACGATCACGACGAGCGGGAGCGCGATAAGGAGACGCTTCCGGCGCGCAGCGAGCAATGCGCCGACGGCCGCGAGACTGCCGATCCACGCGTTGCGCGTGTAGGTGGCGACGAGCGCCACGATCAGGGAGGGCACGGCGACGGCTGGCCACACCCAGTTTTCGTGCTTCTTCACGAACAGCAGCCGCGATGCAGCGGCACCCACGACCAGCATCAGAATTCCTGAATAGGTCATCCAGTGGCCGAGCGAACCACGTGGACGCTTCGCCTCGTCGTAGCCGAGCGCGGTCCACTGGAGAATGCCGTACAGGGCCGCGACCGAACCGAGCGCAATGATCACGTCGATCACCGTGCCTGCGCGACGGCCTCGGGCCAGCAGCATCGTGACCGGGACGACGAGGAAGATCAGAAATTGTTTCCCGCGCTGCAGTGAGTAGAACGGATCGGCGGAGAGCGCTGCGCTGATGAGCGTCAGTGCCATCAACGCGAGAAGCGGCACGAAGAACCCCGGGAGTGGCGGACGATTCCGATCACGCACGAGAGCTGCGATCGCGACAATTGCCGCCAATGCGAGGAGCGCCTCGGCTTTGATCGTGAATTGGATCAGCCCGAGTCCGGCGGCGAGCAACGCGAAGCCGATGCGGTCGAGCGATTCATTCCTGGTCAGCGAAGCGGCACTCATCGCGCGGATTCTCCAATCTGAGTAGACAACAGCAGCCGTTCAGCGCCGGCGATGACGGCTGCCGGGCTCAATGTCGTGAGACACCGAAAATCCCCCGGCGCGCACACCCGCTGATCACATGGTCGGCAGGGCAGTGGGCCCACGTCAACCGTTTCGGACGCGAAGGCCGTCGGACGCCACGGCGCGGAACGCTCCGGCAGGGTCGGACCAAAAAGCGCCACGATTGGCACGCTGGATGCCGACGCCAGATGCAATGGACCGCTGTCGCCGCCGACATACAGCCTCGCTCGTTCGCACAGCGCCCGCAGTTCTCCCAGCGACAAGGCCTCGCCGTCAACCAAGCGATCGGCGGCATTTCCGGCGAGTGCTCTTGCCGCCGTCAGCACCCGTGATGTCGCCGCTCGATCCGACGGGCCTCCGGTCAGCACGAGCCAGCGGTTGTTGCCGGCGCGGACCAGCGATGCGGCCACTGCAGCGAATGACGACTCGGGCCAGCGGCGGAACGGGTTGCCCGCGCTGACATGCAGTACCAACATGCGCCCCTCCGGCGGAATCTGCCACGCCGTCAGGCGCCGATCGATGGCGCGCGCGGCCCGCGGGTCCAGTGCGATCTCGATGGGATTCACGTCCCGATCTGGGCCCGCGTCAAACGCCGGATCGAGGCCCCGCAGCAGGTCCCACTGGTTTTCCACCGAGTGCCGCGGACGCAGTTCCCTCGGTCGATGAACAACCCGCGTGTACATCCACGAGCGGCCGGGGACATCGTACCCCACACGCACCCTGGCGCCGCTGGCCCATGTGAGAAACGCACTGCGCGGTCCGCCATGCAGATCCAGCGCGAGATCGAATCGCTCGCGTCGCAGTCGTCGCGCCAGCGTCCAGTCATCCGCCAGTCGGCCCAGACCGCGTCGATGCGGTGCAATGACGACGTCCGACAAATGCGGATTGCCGGCCACGATCGGGGCCGCCGCATTCTCAACTACGTAGACGAGTCGCGCGTCAGGAAAGCGGCGGGCGAGCGCGGCGATGATCGGCGTGGTGAACACCACGTCGCCCACGAGTCGCAGCCGCACGATCAGGATGGACTTGACGGTCCCGAGCGCGGTCGTCACCCTGAATCAGGCCTCGATCGTGGCCTCGTCGATCAACATCACAGGGATGTCATCTTTGATCGGATACACACGGTGACACCGCTCGCACTTCAGCGCGGAGTCTTGTTTCACGAGATGCACCGGCGTCTTGCAGTCGGGGCACACGAGGATGCTGAGAAGTTCCGGGTCCACAGCCATAGCGGCACTATGATATCCCCATGCTCACCATTGCAAGCGTGGTGCTCAGCGTTGCGCTGCAGTCCGCAACGCCGTCACTCGCGGATGCCTATTTCTTCTTTCTGCAGGGGCGCATGCTCGAGGGACAGGGTGATGTGCCGGGCGCTATCGCGGCGTACAGGCACGCGGCAGAGCTGGCGCCCAAAGCATCAACGGTGCACGCAGAGTTGGCCGGCCTCTACGCGCGGGCCGGCCGTGCGGCCGACGCCATCAACGAGGCGGAGACCGCCATCGGGCTGGACAAGTCCGACAGGGAAGCCCATCGGATTCTGGGGCTCGTCCAGGGGGCGTTGTCAGAGAATCTGTCGGAAGGTCCGCGGCAGACGCAGTTGATGGCTGAGGCGATTGGCCATTTGGAACAGGCACTGGCCGGGGCGCGAGATCCCGGTGCCGAGCTCATGTTGGGGCGCCTCGACGTGCGGACCAACCGGTTGACCAAGGGGATCGAGGTTCTTCGGAACTTCCTGTTCGACAATCCCGGCTATCCCGAAGCCGTCATGCTCCTCGGGGAGGCCTACGAACGCAACGGTCAGGTCGCTGACGCGATCGAGGTCCTGACGCCCCTCGCGTCGGGAGTCGAGGCGCAAGCTGACGCGCAAACGGCGCTTGCTGATCTGTACGAGCGAGCCGACCGCTGGAAGGAGGCGGCGGCGATGTGGGGTGCGTTGGCCGCCAAGACCCCCGATCCGTCGTACCGCATGCAGCAGGCCACGGCGTTGATGAATGCCGGCAATGTGGTGGCCGGGCGCGACGTGCTGCTGGCCCTTTCCAAGGATCGTCCGCGCGACCCGTCCGTGTGGTATTTGCTCGCGCAGGCCGAGCATCGCGCGGGGAATGCGCGGGCGGCCGAAGAGGCCGCCAAGCGAATTGCGGAGATCGATCCGAACGACCCGCGCGGCGCCTTGGCGATGGCGGAAGCCAAAGAGGCCGCCCAGGACTTTGCGGGCGTCGTCAGCGCCCTGCAGCCGCTTTACGAAGGTCGGCGTACGCAAGCCCGGGCTGATGACGAGGTGTTGGTCTTCGCGGCGATGTCATTGGCGAACGCATACGAAGAACTCAAGCAGTTCGATCGGGCCGAGCAGATCCTCCGGGAGTTGGTCGCGCGCAATCCGGCCGACGATGTCGCGCTGAATGCCCTCGGCTATATGCTCGCGGATCGCGGCCAGAAACTGGACGAAGCGGTCGGCCTCATCACGCGTGCGCTGGCCGCCGACCCGGATAGTCCGTCCTATCTCGACAGCCTGGGCTGGGCGTTCGTGAAGCAGCGCAAATTCGCCGACGCGATCGCGCCCCTGGAGCGGGCCGCCAAGTCCGCCGTCTCTTCGTCGGCGGTGCAGGACCATCTCGGGGACGCTTACTTTGCCTTGAAGCGTTATCGTGAGGCCGCAGACGCGTTCACGCGCGCACTGGCGGGCGACCGCGACGGTGTAGACGTGGCGGTCATCACCAAGAAGCGGGATCTCTCGCGAGAACTGGCAAAGTAGGTGGCTCGACGCCGGGTTGTGCTCGCGTGGGCAATGGTGCTGGCGGGCGCCTGCGCTCCGATGCGTGTGGTGTTCCCGTCGGGGCCGGCCGTGCCGGTCGCCAACGCGCCACAACTGTGGTGGTCGGCGACGGAGGCCTGCAAGGGCGCCCAAACCTTCAGTGCGGAGATCCATGTCAGTGGACACATCGGCGCCGAGAGGCTGCGCCGGGTCACGCTGCAGGGCCTCATGACACGCAGAGGTGAGATTCGGCTCCTGGCTGTGGCCCCGGCCGGCCCGCCGATCTTCGTCCTGGCGGGCACCGCCGATCGCGCGACCCTCACCTTGCCTCGCGAGCGTCGCGTCACCGTGGCGCCAGCCGCCGACATCGTGAATGCATTGATTGGATTGCGCCTCGCGCCCGTCGATTGGCTGGACGTGCTGTCGGGATGCGTGACCGCGGGTGTGGCCGCCGATGGCGTCAATATCGGCGGCGTCACGATCGTGTCGATTCAGGGCGGCGCGGGCCGAGTGCGGCTGGAGAAAAGCGGGACTGCGTGGCGGGTCGCGGCCGGTGAGCGGCCCGATCTGCTGGTAGAGTACCGGGAGTTTCAGGGGCGCTGGCCGAACATCGCGACGTTGTCGAGTCGGCCGGGTGCCTCCGTGAATGTCGGCTTGAACATGACGATCAACCAGATCTTCGTGAACACTTCCGGCGACCCGCGGGCATTTACCCTCGACGTGGCCGCCGACTTTCAACCGATGACGCTTGACGAATTGCGCGCCATCGGGCCGATGGGCGGGCGCTGATCATGCGTACAGTGACGCTTCGTCCGACCGCCAAAATTAACCTGACCTTGCGCGTTGGACCGCTCCGGCCCGACGGGTTTCACGACGTGCGCACGCTGCTGCAGTCGATCGGCATCGCCGACACGATGACGGTCTCGGCGCGACGTGGGCCGTTTGCGCTGTCCTGCCGCGCGCCGGGCGTTCCCACGGACGAATCGAATCTCGTGTGGCGTGCCGCGCGTGCGCTGTGGACCGCAGCGGGCCGCGACGGCGAGCCCTGCGATGCGCACATCCGCTTGGACAAGTCGATTCCGCACGCGGCCGGTTTGGGCGGCGGCAGTGCCGACGCTGCGGCTGCGCTCTCGGCGCTCAACCTCGTGTGGGAGTTGCGAAAGTCGAGGCGGGATCTGCATCGCGTGGCGGCCAGCCTCGGCGCGGACGTGCCCTTTTTCCTGATCGGCGGCACGGCGCTCGGCACCGGGAAAGGCGACGAACTCTATCCGGTCGACGATGTGGCGAGGCTGGGCGTGGTCATCGTCAAGCCGTCCTTTGGCGTGTCGACGGCCGATGCGTACGGCTGGGTCGACACCGATCGTGCGGCCGGACTCCCGGCGCTGGCCACGGACAGGTCCCGTGAGGTGTTCGTGGGCTGGGAGAACGACCCGCTGGTCGTCTGCAATGACCTCGAGGCCCCGGTGGCAAGGCGACACCCAGAAATTCTGGAAATCATCGAAAGCTGCTACCGGGAGGGCGCCATGGTGGCGGCTATGACAGGGAGTGGGTCAGCGGTTTTCGGCCTGTTTAGCGAGTCCGTGGCCCCGCGGGCTGCCCGCGCTCTTCAGCGTCCCGATTGGCTCGTTTCGCTGACCCGGACCTTGAATCGTCATGAAGCCGGCCGAAGGATTGGACAATGAGGCCCGCCGTCGATTAAACTTTTGTGTTTGCGGCAGGACCCGGACACATCACCGTGTGGGTGATGGGTAGCGAATATTGGG
>CAYHEX010000090.1:0-12897 GCA_964355365.1 uncultured Solibacteraceae bacterium
GACGTCCCAACAATCAGCGCCGCCTCGTAGATGTCCGGCGCCAGCGGCCCAATCTCCCCACTCCAGACACCGCGCTCATCGCGCGTGAGCGGCCGCGCGTTGCCCGCCAGCATCGTATCGACGAATGCCGAGATCGTCGTCGCGCCGGGCGCATTCACCTTCAGCGCGATCGTCCCCGCAGCCGTGCCCTTCATCTCGAGCACGGTGATCGGCGTCTGAGCACCGATCACCGCCGTCGCCAGGCACGCGATGACCCCGGAGACGAGAACGCCGGACCGAGAGACGCCGCCCCCCGCGACGCAGGACCCAGCACCCCGGACGACGAGTGACCTTGGACGTTGAACCTTGAACATGGGACTGCGCGTGTCTAGCGTTCCTTGATCCACACCAGCGACGTCACCGGCGGCGGCGCCGGTCGCGGCGCCGGCGGTGCGCCCGCCACAGGCGGAGGCGGGGGCGGTGCCGGCGGCGGTGGCGGCGGCGCCGGAGGATTGCGGTTGTAGCGCGCGAAGTTCGGAATCGCCGTCATCGGCGTCCCGTCCGCGAACGTGCTCGTGACGACGTTCACGCCGTTGAGGAAGTCGCCGCGCCATTCCGTCTTGAGCGGCGCGGCCGACGGCAGCGTCTTCGTGATGTCCTGATCCACCTGCTCGATGTTGTAGACGAGCGGCCCGACGCGCAGCGCCACCTTGTCCTTCACCGGCGCGGGGAGATTGCCGCCGCCCACGATCTTGTCGCTGCCGTACACGCGCTGAATCGGCATCGGCAACACGAACTCGATCGTGTCGCCCTTCTTCCACTGGCGCGCCACCGACGCGTAGCCGTCGGACATCCCGGGCTTCACTACCGCGCCGTTCACTTTGAACTGCGTGATGCCATCACCGTTCGGCACAGCGCGATACAAGCTGCTCACATCGCGCGTGGGCACGCGCACACGCACCGCAAAATCCTTCGGCGTCTTCGGATTGACGACGATGCGGACCTTGCCATCCCACGGATAGTTCGTGGTCTGCACCATCTCGACGTCGGTGCCGGCCACGTCGCCGACATTGACGCGGCCGCCGGCGAACAGATTCACGTACACCGCGCTCGCGTTCTTCGAATAGGTCCACGTCGGCAGCATCAGCATCGTCCGTGCCATGTTGCCGACGCAGCACGGACACGAGTGCCACGTGTTGCGCTGCGCGTTCGCGTCGAGCGGGTTGGTGTAGTAGAACGTCGTCCCCTTCAGGTCCATCGCGCCATAGAGCGCGTTGTAGAGGGTCTGCTCGAAGAGGTCGGCGTACTGGCCCTGCTGATACGCGAGGTGCAGCTTCCACTGGAAGAAGATCTCGCCGCAACTCGAGCACGCTTCACAGTAGGCGCCGTTACGCAGTGAGTAATTCGGGCCGAAACCCTCCGACGACTCGCCGCTGCCCACGCCGCCCGTGAGGTAGTACTTCTTGTGGACGATGTTGTCCCAGATCGATTTCACCGCGCTCTGATAGTCGACGTCGTGCGTTTCCACCGAGACGTCGGCCATGCCCGAGTAGGTGTAGACCGCGCGCACCGCGTGCCCCACCGCCTCGTACTGCTGCTGCACCGGCAGGAGGCTCTGGTCGTACTCCGAGCCGCCCTTGCGGTTATCGAGCAGGAACTTCGCGAGCGCGATATAGCGGTCGCCTGGCTGCACAGCCTTGGCGCCGGCGATCGCCGGCTGGCCTTCGATCTCGTTCACGAAGCGCCCGAACCGCACGAGCGCCTGCTCCATCTCCTGGTGACCGTCGAACCATGCCTTTTTCTGGGGAGAAATATTTGCCACCCAGCAATCGGCAAGCCTTTTGGCCGCATCGTAGAGACGACGGTCTTTGCCTTCCGTCATCATGAAGTGATTGATGGCACTCTCGATGAAGTAGCCCGAGACGTAGCCCTCGTGATTGCCGCGCGCCGTCGACTGCCAGCGCTCCGTCCACACCGCGCGATCCGCCGCCGGCACCGAACCCGGCGTCATCTGATCCCGTAAGGTGAACGCGGTCTGGAGGTAGCCGTCCGGCTCCTGCGCCGACAGAATGATCGGAATCCACTTGTCGAGCGTGGCCTTGAGCTTCGCCTGCGCGGCGATGATCTCCGGGTCGCCTTCCGGTTCCACCATCATCGCGAGGCTGATGGACTCCACCGTCTGATGCACCCACGCGTTCGAGAACACGTAGCCCTTGTGCATGCCGTGCGGCTCGCCCTTGAGCGCCTTGGCCGCCTCGATGAAGTTGTCGAGCCCGCCCGAGCCGGAGTTCGGTCCCTGCACGAGGTCCGTGCGCTCGATCTGCGCGACGCAATGCGGAATCCACGACGTGATCAGCGCCTTCGTCCGCGTCTTCCAGAACGGACTCGTGACCGTGTGCGCGCGCGTTACGACCGGGTGCAGCTGGAACATCGGCGGCGGATACTCGACCTTCACGTGCAGCGTCGACGACGTCTTCGCCGTGCCGTTGTCGGCGATGACCTGAATCACGTATTCGCCCACATCGGAGAACTTCGCCGTCGTCACGACCGCGGTCGGATCGGCGAAGGTGACCGTGCCGGGGCCCGAGACCTTCGACCATGCTGCGGTGGGCGCCGGGCCCGTAGGGACCGGTGCCGGCGGCGCCGCCTGGCCTCGGCCTCCGCCTCCCTGGCGTCCGGCTCTCGGCGGATTGCCGTAGCCGACCCACCCGCTGAGATACGTCTTACCGGACTTCATCACCACGCGGTCCACGCCGGCGATGGCATTCAGCGCGGTCGATGGCGTTTGCGCCGCCTGGGCGGACAACACGCCGTGCTCGCCGAAGGCGAGTTCGACGAACGATCCGGCGGTGACGGTGACAACGGCGGCTTTGCCGGCCGTCTTCAGTGCTTCGCGGCGAGTGATTCTCTTCAGGCTCTTCATGGCATCTCCACGGACCGACACAATGCGGCGCATCGTAGCAGGTCTGGTGCCCCGAAGACTGCTACCATTCGCGCCCAGAGATGGCAGAGACTTCTACGATAACGCTGGCTTTTGCGAAGACCGACGACGAGCGCGAACGCATTTTTCGCTTTCGCTATCAGATCTACGTCAACGAAATGGGCAAGCGGCCCAAGGACGCCGACCACCACGCGCGAACGCTCCGCGATGAGATGGACAACGCCGAGGCCGACCTGCTCTACGCCACGAGTGATGGGGAGATTGTCGGCACGCTGCGGCGCAATACGCTGGACGTCACGCAGTTGCCCGCCTCCTGGCGGGAGCGCTACCGCCTGGACGCGTTTACGGACTATCCCCCGCAGGCCCTCAGTTACACCTCGCGCGCCATGGTGGCCGCGGAGTGGCGCGGCTCGGCGATTTTTTCAAAACTGCTGTCGCACATGTACCTACGCGGCCAGGAAACGGGCGTCCGCTTCGACTTCTGCAACTGCGCGCCCTCGCTCATCGAGCTCTACGAGCAGCTGGGCTATCGCCGCTACGCCGATGCATTTGTCGAACACGACGTCGGCTACCGCGTGCCCCTCGTCTGGGTCGTGGGCGACCTCGAGCACCTGCGCGCCGTGCGATCGCCGTTTCTGCGAACCGCGATCAAGTTCCCTGACGACCCGGACGCCCGGGCGCGGTTTGCGTCCAGCTTCGCGTCACACGCGAACCGCGTCAATCGGCGCATTGTGGACGCGGACCTGTTCTGGGAGATCCTGGCCGAGAAACTGCATCGCGAACCCCGGCACGCCATCCCCCTGCTCGACGGCATGACGGAGGACGAGGCGCAGCGCTTCCTGCACAGCGGCACCATCCTCCAGTGCAAGCGCGGCGAGTCGATCCTGCGGCGCGGCGATGTGGGCGACGAATTATTTGTCGTGCTCGAAGGATCGCTCGAAGCGCAGCGCACCGTGGGCCCGCTCGCCACCTCAATCGCGCTGTTCGGCCCCGGTCAGGTATTCGGCGAACTCGCCTTTCTCAACCGTCGGGCCCGCACCGCCGATGTGATCGCTCGCACCGACGCGAGTCTGCTCGTCATCACGCAGACATTCCTGCGCAAGTCATTGCAACAGTCGCCGGACATCACGGCCCGCTTTCTGCTCAACCTCTCACTGGTGCTGTGCGATCGACTGGAACTCAGCACCACGCAGTGGGTGGAAAGCCTGCAGGGCGACGACCTCGAACCCGCCCAGCCGCCACCCGCGCCACCCGCGCCACCCGCGCCGACCACGCCAGGCACGGCGGCGGGGTCATACGCGTTTGGTGAGTTTCGGGAGAATGCCGCAGAACTCACACGCCTGAAACAGCAGGGCCGCGTGGCCGAACAGTTGGAACTCGACGGCATGCGGCGCGCGGGTCTGCAGCCCGGCATGCGTGTGCTGGATCTGGCCTGCGGCCCCGGCGTGGTGACGATGCAGCTGGCACGCCTGGCGCATCCGGGCCTGGTGACCGGCGTCGATCTGAGCGAAGATCTGCTCGGCGAAGCCCGACAACTGGCGCGCGCGGAAGGCGCGGTCAACGTCGAGTACGCATGCGCCAACGTCTACGAACTGACGTTGCCGGATCACACGTACGACTTCGTCTACGCCCGCCTGCTCTTTCAGCATCTCGAGTTCCCGGAACGGGCGCTCGCGCAGGTGTGCCGCGTCCTCAAACCGGGCGGCATTCTCTGCGTGCTCGACATCGACGACGGCTGGCTCACGCTCGATCCGGAACCGAACAGTTTCGGCCCGTTTACCCGAGCGGCGGCCGAAGGCCAACAACAGCATGGCGGAGACCGTTTCGTCGGCCGCAAACTGTCGGCCCTGCTCACGAAGGCCGGACTGGAGCAGGTCGTGGTTGACATCCGCTCACTGACCAGCCACGACATTGGGTTGAAGAACTTCCTGGACATCACCACCGGTTTCAAGCGCGAGCAGATTGCCGCGCCTCCGGGCGTGGTCACCGCCCAACTGGCAGACATCTACGGAATTGTCGAGGTGCCGCACGCCTGGGGCGCGGTGGGGGTGTTCACCGCAACCGGCCGCACACCCGTGTAGCGGGGGCCGGAACCGACAGAGAAACAGGGTAGTATCCCCTCCAGATTTCCTGGAGGAAACCACCCGTGCGCCACATCGCTCTGAAACTCCGCGCGACCCGACTCGTTCCCACCGCCTGCGCTCTCGCCCTGACCTTCATCGTCGCCTACGCGACGCCATCGGCGCAGCAGACGCCGGCGGCAGAGACGAAGAAGGCGCTGACCATCGACGACTACACCAAGTGGAAGAGCCTCTCCGGTCAGGAGATGTCGGCTGACGGGAAGTACGTCGCCTACGTCGTGCAGTCGACCAACGTGCCGACGGCTGACACCAAACCGGTGCTGCACATTCAGAACCTCGAGACGGGCGCGGAAGTGACCGTCGCAGACGCGACAGGGAACGCGTTCTCGTCCGACGCAAAGTGGATCGCCTACACCGTCGAGCCGGCGGCCGCCGGGCGCGGTGGTCGTGGCGGACGCGGCGGTGCGGCCCCAGCGGCAGATGCGCCGACTGCCCCCGCAGCCACGCCGGCCCAGGATGCCGGCCGCGCCGGCGCACCGGCGACGCCGGCCGTGCCGCGTCACACGGAACTGCGCAACCTCGCCACGGGCGAGATCAAGTCGTGGCAGGACATTCAGTCGTTCACCTTCTCCGCCAACGCCACCCACCTCCTCCTCCGTCGTCGCGCGCCGCAAGGTGCAGGCGGCGCGGGACGCGCCGGTGGCGACGCGGCGCCGGCGGGTGGTGGCGCGGGTGCCGCCGCCGCAGCGACGCCGGCCGGTCCGCGCGGCGTGGACGTCACAGTACATAACCTGACGACGGGCAAAGATCAGTTGCTCGGCAGCGTCGCCGACGCCGCGTTCAACAAGACCGGTGACCTGCTCGCCTACGACGTGGATGCCGCGACGAAAGACAGCAACGGCCTCTTCGTCATGGACCTCAAGACCAACCGCATCTTCCCGCTCGACAACGACGCGAAGCACTACAACCGCCTGACCTGGAACGACAAAGGCACGGCACTCGCGGTACTCAAGGGCCTCGACGTCGACAAGATGCGCGAGAAGAACAACGTCCTCATGGTCTACGCGGATGTAAAAGCCGCGCTCGCCGACACCAACGCGGCGGCCCCCATCGTGCTCGATCCGGCGAAAGCCGCGGGCCTGCCGAAAGACTGGGTCATCAGCGAGCGCTCAACGCTCGACTGGAGCGACGACGGCCAGCGCGTGTTTCTCGGGATGAAACCGCAGGTGCCCGCCCCGGTGACCGCGCGCAAGAACGCCGACACGGACGCCGATGTGGATATCTGGAGCACGAGCGACGAACGCATCCAGAGCCAACAGATGATCCGCGCCGAACAGGACCGTAATTTCACGTTCCGCGAGGCGTTCGACGCCAGCGCGAAGAAGTTCGTGCTGCTCGCCGACGAGACGATGCGCGAGTTGGACATCGCGGCGGACGGCACGTGGGCGATCGGGCGCGACACGCGCGGCTACATCTCCGACTTCAAGCCGCCGATGGCCGACATCTACCGCGTCAACACCACGACCGGCGCGCGCACGCTGATTACCAAGGGACATCTGCTCGGCGCGGGCACACTCGGCCTGGCGCCGGACGGCAAGACGTACCTCCTGTGGACGAACAGCAAGTTCGAAGCGTATGACCTCAACGCGGGCACGTCGAAGATCCTCGATCCGGGAGTCGCGCCGAAAACGCCGGCCAAAAACGCATCAAAGAAGGGCGCTCCCGCGGCCGTTGCCGGCGTGAATTTCGTGAACATGGAATACGACCATCCGGGCCCGAAGCCGTCGTACGGCATTGCCGGCTACACGTCGGACGGCAAATACGTGATCGTGCATCAGCGGTACGACCTCTGGCAGGTGCCGCTCGACGGCGGCCCCGCGACGAATCTCACGAACGGCGTGGGCACGAAGAACGAGATCCGGTTCCGCTACGTGCGCACTGAACCTGTCGAGGGCGGCGCGCCCGGCGGCGGTCGTGGCGGCGGAGGTGGCGCGGCGCGGATGACCATCGACCTGTCGAAGCCCGTGACGCTGTCCGCGTATGGCGAGTACACGAAGAAGGCCGGCTTCTATCAATTGGACGTTCGGCCGTCTGGGAACGAGTTGAAGGAACTCGTCTACGAAGACGCAAGCTTCAGCAACCCGACACGCGCGCAGAAAGCCGAGAAGTTTCTGTTCACGCGCCAGACCTTCTCCGAATTCCCCGACCTCCGTGTTTCGGGTCCCGGCTTCAAAGACTCGAAGAAGATCACCAACGCCAATCCGCAGCAGGCCGAATTCAAATGGGGCCGTCGCATCCTGTTTGATTTCAAGGATCGCTTCGGGCACCGGCTGCAGGGCGTGCTCGCCATTCCCGATGACTACAAGACCGGCGAGAAGCGGCCGATGATCGTGACGTTCTACGAAGAGAACGCCTCCAACCTGCATCGCTACCAGGCGCCGAACTACGTCACTGGCATGGGCGCGGTGCCGATGCAAGCGGTGAGCGAGGGCTTTCTGACGATGATGCCCGACATTCACTACCACACGGGTTCGTCACACAGCGATCAGCTCGACGCCGTCGAAGCCGCCACCAAGAAAGTGATCGAGATGGGCTACGCCGACCCGAAGCACATCGGCCTCAACGGCCACAGCTACGGCGGTGAGGGCGCATCGTTCATCGCGACACGATCCAAGATGTTCGCGGCCGTCGGCACGGGCGCCGGCGTGACGGATCTCTACACCGACTTCAGCCAGAGCTGGGGCTGGTCGTATCAGGTGAGCGGCGGCAGCGGCGCGAACGGCAACGACTACTACCTGTATGGACAAGGCCGCTGGGGCTTCTCGCCCTGGGACAAGCCCGAGGTCTATCATTTCGAGTCGGCGCTCACCCACGTGCCCGAAACCGTTGCGCCGATCCTGATCATGCACGGGACGGCCGATCCAACGGTGTCATTCGCCGAGAACATGAACTTCTATAACGCGCTGCGCTACAACGGCAAGAAGGCCACGCTGCTGGCCTATCCGGGCGAGGGCCACGGGCTTCGGGGCCTCGCCAATCGCAAGGATCTGACGGTCCGCTACTTCCAGTTCTTCAATTACTACCTGACCGATGGCAAGCCGCCGCTGTGGATGACCGAGGGCGTCTCGTACATCAATAAGGTCGACAAGGACGGGAACAAGATCATCAAGTGACATCGCCAATCGATAGTCTGGAATCGGCAATCTGGATCGGGGATCGCCGATCGATAATCGATCGGCAATCGATCGGGAATCGAGGCAATCGATCGCGAATCGGATTGGGCTGATGAGCTTGGCGTGCGCAGGTCGCCCTACCCGCCAAGGGCGGCCGCGAGCAATGCAACCGTTGACCAGCGCGATGCGTCCTAGAGACAGGATGTATCGCGCTGTTCTGTTGTTTGCTGCCCTGATCGTTGCCGCTGTTCCCGCCCACGCGCAATCGACTCAATCGATCCAACGCACCCTATCAGGCGTCGTGGTCCGATCCGATTCGCTCGCGCCGGTCAACGGAGCCGCGATCGTCGGAAGCGGCAAGGCCGCCATTACCGACGCCGATGGCCGGTTTTCGCTGTCACTGCCGGCCGGACGCGTGAATATCGAAGTCACGGCCGAGGGCTTCTTCCTGCTCGCGACGACGATCGACCTGACCGATCACGACGTCACCGGCGCGCAGTTCACGCTGGCGCCGAACGCCGCGTTCTCGTCGTCAGTGAACGTCGTCGCCTCCGCGCCGACCGTGTCTCCGGCGGCAACGCCGGTCACGCCGCGCGACGTGCTCAAAACCGCAGGCTCACTCGACAACGTGTTTCGTACCTTGCAGACCCTGCCGGGCGTGTCGGCCGCCGAGGAGTTCAGCAGCCGCATGACGGTGCGGGGCGGCGCGCCGGACCAGAACCTGACGATGATGGACGGCGTGGAAATTCACGACCCCTACCGGCTGTTTGGACTCACCAGCGCGTTCAATCCCGAAACCATTCGGCGTTTCGAGCTCGCGACGGCTGGATTCAGCGCGAAATACGGTGACCGGCTCTCGTCGCTGTTGATGATCGAAAACCGCGACGGGGACAGCGCGCGGCGACTCGGCGGGTCCGCGTCGATGAGCATCACCGATACGAACCTCGTTCTTGAAGGCAAGCTGCCGAAAGGCGCGCGCGGCTCATGGCTCGTGACCGGCCGCCGGACGTACTACGACCTCGTCGCCGCACGCATTACGGATCAGGACTTCCCCGGATTTGCTGACGTCCAGGCCAAGGGCGTCTGGGAGGCGAAGGCCGGCCGGAAGCTGACCGTGTTCGGGTTGCGCAGCCGCCAGTCCGCCGCCATCAGCATCGACGAGACCAACGCGCAGGGTGAGTTCAGTAACAACACCGACAACGATCTGGGCTGGGCCCGCTTCGACTCGCCGCTCGGTGCGCGCGGGCACTCGATGACGGTGGCCAGCTACTCGAGCACGCTGTCGACGTTCGGCGTCTCCGCGCTGTTCGAAAACCGCAGCCAGAGGTCGAATTCACCGGCAGAGACCGCGTTTGGCACGGCCAATGTCACATTCTCGCAGCGACTGCTCGTGCGCGACGTCTCGCTGCGGCACGAGTTCCTCTGGTCGCTCGGCGCCCATACGGTCGAAGCCGGCGGTGAGCTCCATCACCTCACGACCGGGCTCAAGTACGTGATCGACGGCGACCGCAATCCGGCGGCAGCCAACGGCTCCAGCGTGCAGGGTGGCGCGGGCTTGCCGGATCTGCTCGACTCGACACGCCGCTCGAACCGCGGCGGCGCCTGGTTGATCGACACGTGGCGCATTGGCGGGCGGGCGAACATCGAAGGCGGCCTGCGGCTCGACCGCGCCGGCATCAACGACGAGACGACGGTGTCACCGCGGCTCGCCGCCTCCGTGGCGTTCACCCCGAGGCTGAGCCTCCGCGCGTCGCTCGGCCTGTACACGCAGAGTCCCGGCTACGAGAAGTCCGCGCAAGGCGACTACGTGCTCGACTTCACGGCGAGCACCACCGCCTCGCTGAAAAGCGAGCGCGCGCGGCTCGCCTCACTCGGTCTCGAGCAGACGATCGGGCGCGGCCTCTCGGTGCGCGCCGAGACCTACTACAAGCGGCTCAGCGATGGGCTCATTGGCCGAATCGAGTCCGACGCCGAGCGCCGCGAACGGCTGTCCCACTACGACTTCCCCGCTTCGCTGGCCTCCAGCGTGCCGAGCGAACCCATCATCACCACCGTGCCGACCAACGATGGCCGCGGGTACGCGTACGGTTTCGATCTGATGCTGTCGCGCATGACGGCGCCCGTTGACGCACGGATCCGCGGGTGGGCCAGCTACACGTGGGGACAGGCCAAGCGCGAGGCCTACGGGCGCACGTATCCGTTTGAATACGACCGTCGTCAGGCCATTTCCGCCGTGACGTCGTACCGCCTGTCGCAGAAGTGGGAGCTGGCCTCCACCGTGCGGTGGTCGACGGGATTCCCGCGCACGGCCCCGCTCGGGGTGCGTGTGGCGGGCGCGGAAGATCCGGCCACCGGCACGATCCGTCCGCTCCGCGACTCTGCCGGGCGCCTCGTCTATGGCGTGAACTTCGGCGGGGTGTCGAATCTGAATACCTCGCGCTTGCCGGATTTTGCGCGCGCCGACCTGCGTGCCACGTGGAAACCGCGCGGCGCGGCCGGCCGCTGGGAGTTCTACCTCGAAGTGATCAACGTCCTGAATCGCAAGAACGCGGGTGCGCTCGAGGCGGAACTGGCCTACGACCCGGCGTCGGATCGGCCGCGCATCGTCGAGCAGGCGGACCAGTCCGTGCCGCGCTTGCCCACGATCGGCCTCCGCTGGCGCTTCTAGCGCGCCCTCAAGTTTGTTCCCGGCCTGCCGATTAAGAGGTGTGGAGGGGCCTGTTGTCTGTTCCGTTAAAGATTCGCCAAGGGTTGGGAACGCTGAAGCCGCTGCCGGCGACCGCCAATCGCCTGATTGCGGCCCTGCAGAAGGAAGACACGTCGCTGGCCTCGGTCAGTGACTTCATCGAGCACGATCAGGTCATCGCGGGCCGTGTCCTTCGCCTCGCGCGATCTGCCGCGTATTCCGGGGCCATGCCCATCAACAGCGTTCAAGCTGCGACGATGCGCCTCGGCACGGCGACGATTCTGGAGCTCGTGCTCGGTGACTACCTTCGGACCCTGAAGATGGCGGCGCCGCTCTACGACCTCGACGAGGACGACCTCTGGGCGCATGGCGCCGCGTCAGGTCTGGCGGTGCGCGCGCTGCGGCAGGAATGCCCGCGAACACCGATGCCGGACATCGCCCAGTCCGCCGCGCTGATGCACGACATCGGCAAACTGGTGCTCGTTCGCACTGTGCAAGTGCGGCCGGCCGATGTCCTGAGCATTTGCCAGCGCGAGCAGGTCACCTGGGTAGAAGCCGAGCGACAGATCATCGGCTGCGATCACGCGGAAGTCGGCGGGCTGCTGGCGCGCCTCTGGGAACTGCCGGAAGAACTGTGCAGCGCGATCGAGCACCATCACGACCAGCCGATCGCCAATCCTGAACCGGTCGTCGACGCGGTCGTGTTTGCCAACTACGTGGCGCAATCCATCGGCACCGGCATCGCCGCGGAAGGCCTGAACATCGGGATGGATCCGACGGTGTCGCAGCGTCTCGGCGTGGACCGCGACTCCTTCGATCGCATTTGTCTGCAGACCTTCAATTGGCTCAAGGACCTGCGACACTCCATCGCCGCGTAAGAGCATAAGATAGGAACTTCGGAGGCGCGTCATGTCTGAGGCCGCCGCGGTCAATCTTGCCGCCAGCCAGCGTTTTGCCGCACTGCATCGTCTGATCGGAAACACCCCGCTCCTGGCCATCGACTTCCTGTACAAGCACGAACCGCGCGTGATCTACGCGAAACAGGAGTCCCTGAACTTCACCGGGAGCATCAAAGACCGCATGGCGCTCTTCATCATGGAGCGCGCCTACCGCACGGGTGCGATCGCTCCGGGGCAACGCATCGCCGAAGCCACCAGCGGTAACACCGGCATTTCGTTTTCCGCCGTCGGACGGTCGCTCGGCCATCCCGTGACGATCTTCATGCCCGATTGGATGAGCGTCGAACGGATGTCGCTGATCGCCAGCTTCGGCGCGTCGATCGTGCCGGTCAGCCGCGCGCAAGGCGGCTTCCTCGGCAGCATCAAGTTGTCTGAAGACCTCGCGGCATCGGATCCGTCGGTCTTTCTGCCGTGTCAGTTTTCGAACGAGGCCAACGTCGAAGCCCACTTCCGCACCACCGGGCCGGAGATTTGGTCGCAACTCGGTTCAGCCGGCATCACACCGGACGCGTTCGTCGCCGGCGTCGGCACCGGCGGCACCGTGATGGGCGTTGGCCGTTTTCTCAAACAGCGCAACCCCTCGATCCGCGTGCATCCGCTTGAACCGGCCGAATCGCCGACGATGTCGACGGGACACAAGGTGGGGCAGCACCGTATCCAGGGCATCTCGGATGAGTTCATTCCGGCGATCGTGAAGCTCGACGAACTCGACGACATCGTGAGCGCGGCCGACGGCGACTCGATCCTGATGGCGCAGGCGCTCGCGCAGCACGGGCTCGCGGTGGGCATCTCGTCAGGCGCCAACTTCCTGGGCGCGCTGTCGGTGCAGAATCAGATGTCGCCCGGCGCGGCCGTCGTCACGGTCTTCTCGGACAGCAACAAGAAATACCTGAGCACCGATTTGCTCAAGACCGAGCCGGTCAAAGACGGATATCTGTCGCCGGACGTTGAAATCGTCGGCTTCCGCGCGCTGCCGCGCGTCTGCGCGATGTGTTTCGACACGCCTCAGGGGTGAGAACAACATGTTAGGGCAAAGGGCAAAGGGCAGAGGGCAAAGGCGAGGTTAGAGGGGAAAGGG
>CAYHEX010000091.1:0-12866 GCA_964355365.1 uncultured Solibacteraceae bacterium
GATGGCGGCGGTCCGTCCACGGCCTCGGCGCAAGACACGAGTGACGAAGGCGTCCAAGGTCGATCGGCTTGTGGCGAAGAAACGGCGTTCGGCGATCAAGGTGGCCCGGCACACCAGGGACGATGACTAGTCGCAGAATTTGCTAATTCAGACGTCCCCAGAATTCGCAATAACTTCCACTCAGAGCCACCCGGGGCGCCCGCGCTCCGGGGCGTAGATTTGGCCTGATCCCTGCAAGACGAGGGGCGCGCCCATGCGTGTGCCCCTCATCCTGCTGCTCGCCATTATCGCGGCCGTCGTCTTTGACGTCCCGTCCGGGCCCTTGTGGCCCGCCGCCGTCGCCCTCGCCTCGTGCGCCATCGTCTGCCCCCGAGCGTGGCGGTTCCTGTGCGTGCTTGGCGCGGCCGCGTGTTTCTGCGGCGCCCATGCCGCGTTGGCGCGTGAAGTCGCGCTGGAATCACCCCTCAGTGTTGCGCTCGGGCCGTTGCTGGACGACCGGCAGGCGCCGCCGGTGTGGATCAGCGGGGTCCTGCACGAGGATGCGGCGCCTGACGCAGACGGCGCCCGACTCGTGATCGATGTGGACGGTGTACGTGTTGCGGACAAAGCCGGGCCGTGGCGGGCCGTTGTCGGTCGAGCACAGGTCAATGTGGGCGGGACGAAAACAGCCACAGCGGCGGGGCAGTGGGTGCGGGGACGACGCGTCGTTGTGCCCGTGACCGTGCGGCGTCCCCAGATCTGGCGGAACCCGGGAGCCCTGAGCGAGCGGTGGCAGCGTTTGCGGCGTGGCGCCGACATCAACGGAAGTGCGAAAAGCGCGGCGCTCGTCGAGGTGACGCCCGGGCGTTGGTGGTCCGAGTTGGGCGGCCGCGTTCGCGCGCATGTCCGGCGCAGTCTGGGTCGCACCGTGGGCGCGGCGTCCAGCGAGTCGGCCGGCATTGTCACCGCGATTCTCATCGGTGATCGCACGGGCCTCGACGATCGGACGATTCGTCGCCTGCAGATGGCCGGCACGTACCACGTCATCGCCATCTCGGGCGGCAATATCGCCATCGTGGTGATTGTCTGTCTCGCAGGATTCCGCGCGTTCGTACGATCGCCGCGCTGGATTGCGGCGCTGACGCTGGCGGTGGTGCTTGTCTATGGCGGGCTGGTCGGTGATCAGGTCTCGGTCTCACGCGCCGTGACGGCGGCCGCCATCGTGCTGGGGATGCAAGTGGCCGGCTGGTGCGCGCCGGCCAAGCAGATCTTCATCGTGGCCGCCCTTGGCGTAGCCCTTGCGGATCCGCTCGCGGTGATCGACATCAGCGCATGGTTGTCGTTCGGTGCCACACTCGGCATTCTGCTGCTTAGCGGCCGGATTGGGCGCCGGTTGGCCGGAGGGCGCGGGTGGTTCGCCGTGGTGATCGCCGGCACGCTCGCCGCCACTGTCGCGGCGGAAATCGCGCTCATGCCGGTCAGCGCTGCGGTGTTCTTCAGAGTCAGCATCGCTGGACTCTTCCTGAACTTCATCGCGATTCCCGCCATGACGATCGCGCAACTGGCCGGATCTGCGATCGTTGTCGTTGCGCCTTTTTCAGCCTGGCTGACGCAGGCTCTGGCGGTATTGGCCCACGCCGGGGCGTTCATGCTGGTGTGGTCCGCCGGTCTGCTGGACGTGCTGCCTTGGCTCTCGTGGCAAACGCCGCCGGTCTGGTGGGGCTGGACGGCGACCTACTACGCGGGAATTAGCCTCATCGTGCTGCCCGCCGCGTGGCGTCGTGCGCGACGCGCGGGTGGATACGTTGCCGTGACAAGTCTCCTGGTGATTCTCACAGGAGCGCGCTGGCCTTCCGCCGGGCCTGCGCGCGGAGTCCTGAGAATCGCGATGCTTGATGTGGGGCAGGGACAGGCCATCGCCCTGCAGTTTCCGACTGGGCAGTCCCTGCTTCTGGATGCCGGCGGCAGTCCGTCGTCGTTTGATATTGGTGCGCGGGTCGTTGAGCCGGCCTTGTGGGCGCTCGGCGTGCAGCGACTCACCTGGCTGGCGGTGACGCACGGGGACCTGGATCATGCCGGCGGGGCGGCGAGTGTGTTGCGCGACATGCGACCCGCTGAAGTGTGGGAGGGCATCTCTGTGCCGAGCGATGCGCGCATGCAGACCTTGCGGGCAGACGCGCACGCGCAGGGCGTGGTGTGGCGACGTCTCCTGAAGGGGCATACCTTTGAAGTGGGCAGCGTCCAGGTTGAAGTCGTCAGCCCTCCGACGCCGGATTGGGAACGCCGGGACAATCGCAATGACGACTCGCTGGTCGTGCGGGTGCAGTTCGGCGACGTCAGCTTCCTGCTCACCGGGGACATTGAACGGGAGGCCGAGGCCGGTCTGTCGCTCGACCGTCGGTCGCGACTTCGTCTGCTCAGCGCGCCACACCATGGCAGCCGCACGTCCTCGTCACCGAGTCTGCTGCGGGGCTGGCTGCCGCATGCGGCTTTCGTGAGCGCCGGGCGCGGGAACAGCTTCGGGCATCCTGCCCCGGAGGTGCTGGCGCGCTACGGTCAACTGGGCATCGAGGTGTTTCGGACGGATCTTGATGGAGCCATCATCATCGAAACAGACGGTCGCGGTGTTGACGTCCAGACGGCTACTGGGCGGTCCTGGCGCCTGTCGCATGCGGTGCTCCGCGGGGCTCCCGAATAATGCGACATGTCTCAGTTCAGTGATACGCTGCAAACACCGTCTGTGACTGATTGTGTTGTGACTCCCATTCGGCTTTGCGATTTGGAAGTGGGCCGCGCGGCCCGTTTTCACGCGTCCACACTCGATGCTGACGCCAGCGATCTGCTGCGCGCCCTCGGGTTGACGGCGCAATCGATTATCCGTCTGTGCAAGCGCGGCGAACCCTGCATCGTGCAGGTCCGATCCACACGCATCGGCCTGTCCAAGACCGTCGCGGGCGCCATCTTCGTGATTCCTCAGCCGGACGGCGCACTCTGACCATGAGCACTTCTTCCTCGGCGGCCGCACCGGTCGCCGGTCGCGCGGTTCGCGTGGCGCTGATAGGCAATCCCAATACCGGCAAGACGACGCTCTTCAACCGGTTGTGTGGGGCTCACGCAAAGACGTCGAACTTCCCTGGCACCACCACGAGCGTACGATTGGGACGTCTGCCACGGGCCGGGGCGCGCGCTTGGGACATCGTCGACCTGCCCGGTTTGTACGGCATGTATTTCGAGGGACCCGAGTCGCGCATCGTCCGCGACGTGCTCCTTGGGGATGCCGCGGAACCCACTCCGGACGTCCTCGTGGTGATTGTCGATGCCACCAATCTCGCGCGGAATCTGATTCTGGTGGGTGAACTCCTCGCCGGACCGGTGCCGGTCGTCGTTGCGCTGAACATGACCGATCTGGCCGCACGGCGCGGCCTGACGATCAGCGCGCCGGCCTTGGCGGATCGTCTCGGCGTCGCGGTCGTGCCGATCGTGGCGGTGAAAGGGCAGGGCACGGGCCCGCTGATCGAGGCCGTGGATCGGGCCATTGGGCACCGCCCTCCTCGCGCCCCATTGCCGAGCGGACTGGACGCGCTGACGGCGTGGGCGGATGAAGTGCTCGTGTTCGCGGGCGGCAGCACCGCACCGGCCGCGCCGCATGCGCTGACGGAACGGCTCGACACGGTCCTGACACATCCGGTGAGCGGCACGCTGGTCTTCCTCCTGGTGATGGGCGGGCTGTTCTGGACGCTGTTCGCGCTAGCCGACAAACCGATGCGGCTCATCGAAGTGACGTTCGCCTCTCTCGGCCACCGGGTGGCCACGTATTTGCCTGCTGGCCCTGTGGCCGCGCTGCTCACGGACGGCGTCATCGGCGGAATTGCGGGCACGCTCGTGTTCTTGCCGCAGATCTGTCTGCTGTTCTTCTTGATCAGTCTGCTCGAAGACACCGGCTATCTGGCGCGCGCGGCTTTTGTGAACGACCGGTTCTTTCGGCGGTTCGGTCTTCCGGGCCACGCCTTTGTGCCGCTCCTGACGGCGCACGCGTGCGCGGTGCCGGGCATCATGAGTTCGCGCCTCATTCCGTCCGGCCGCGATCGGCTCGTCACAATCCTCGTCACGCCGTTCATCAGCTGTTCGGCGCGGTTGCCGGTCTACGTGCTGCTGACCATGATCCTGTTTCCCGGGCAGCCGCTCCTCGCCGGGTTTGCGTTTGCGGGATGCTATCTGCTTGGCGCTGCGGCGGCCTTTGGCAGCGCTGCGCTGTTTGGACGGACGGTGATGCGCGGCACTCCGCGACCGATGGTGCTCGAACTGCCGACGTACAAGCGTCCTTCGCTCCGTAACGCCTTACTGACCGCGAAGGACCAGGGGCTGGCGTTTCTGCAGTCGGCCGGTACCGTCATCGTCGCGATCTGCATCGTCATGTGGTGGTTGAGCGCCTACCCGCGCGTGGGCACGGTGCCGGAGGCGGCGCTCTTGCGTGTGCAGGCGGCGGAGGACGGCCAGACCCAGGTCCAAAGCGATGCACTGAATGCCGAGGCGGACGCGCTGCAAGCCAAGGCCCAGCAGTCGGGCAGTTTCGCCGGGAGCGTCGGTCGCCTGATCGAGCCGGCGTTTCGTCCCCTGGGGTACGACTGGCAACTGAGCGTTGGTCTCCTGACGAGCTTTCTGGCCCGGGAAGTGTTTGTCTCGACGATGTCCGTTCTGGCTGGAGGCGGGGGCGCGGCGGACCGAGACGACGGGGTGATGCTTCGCATTCAGCGGATGACTCGCGCCGACGGCTCGCCGGTGTTCACCCGCGCGACATCGGCCAGTGCACTCGTCTTTTTCGTGCTGGCGATGCAGTGCCTGCCGACTCTCGCGGTTACGCGCCGCGAAACCGGGGCACTCAAGTATGCGGTGCTGCAGTTGGTCTACATGTCGGGAGTGGCCTGGGTGGCGGCCCTGGTCGTATTCCAGGGAATGCGCGCAATGGGCGTATCCTGAGGATGACTATGACGCTGCAGGACGCCGCCGTTGCCGCCTTTGCGATCGCAGGCGTTGTTACGCTCGGACGACGGCTGATGCGGAGCCTGCGTCCGTCCACCTCCGGCGCGCCGTGTCCGACGTGCGCCTCAGGGGCTGCGGCCTGCGCCAAGCCAATGTCTTCGCCGTCGGCCGAGACCGACGCGCCCTGATCTGATCGTCGTGCGCATCTCGCTGGTGACGCGGCACGCCGACGAGCGCTTCACGCCATTGGCGCTGCTGTATCTGAACGCCGCGCTGGTTGATCACGCCGGTGTTCCGCCGGGCGACATCACGATCCTTGAATTTCCTCCAGAAGCCGGCCCCGCGCAGATCGCGGCGGCGATCGAAGCGTCGGCGCCAGACGTGCTCGCCTTGTCGTGCTACGTGTGGAACGTCGTCGATCTGATGGAGGCGGCGCGCCTGGTGAAGGTCGCGAGGCCGATGCTGCGCGTGGTGGCTGGCGGACCCGAGGTTGGCCCGATTGCCGAGCGCGTGCTCGCGGCCCATCCGGTCGTGGATGTCATCGTCAAAAGCGAGGGCGAGGGACCGATCGCCGAACTCGTGCGGTGCTGGCGCGATGACGGCGATCTCCGTGCGGTTGCCGGGATCTGGAGTCAGGCGTTCGGTGAGATCACGGAGCACGGGGACGCGCCGATTGTGCTCGACCTCGGCACGCTGGCATCGCCGCATACGCGCGGGTACGTGGCACACGCACAGCGGATTGTCTGTGTGGAAACGCAGCGTGGCTGTGTGGTTCGTTGCAGCTTCTGCTTTTACAACAAAGACCTGTCGATCCGGAACCGCCGGTTCGATCTGGCCCGCGTAGAAGACGAATTGGGCTATTGGTTGCAGCAGGACATCCGGCAGCTCTATCTGATGGATCCGGTGTTCAACCTCAACGCCGCTCGCGCCAAGGAGATCTGTCGTTTCCTGATCGCCAACAATCATCGGCGCATTCCGATTCACGCCGAGATCTGGGCGGAGTTTGTTGACGACGAACTCGCGGGGCTGATGAAAGCGGCGCATTTCGATTTTCTGGAAGTCGGACTGCAAACGACCGACGTCGCGGCGCTGGCGACCGTGGATCGCCGTTTGAAGATGCAGCCGTTTCTCGATGGGGTCGCGCACCTTCGGGCGCATGACCTGCCGTGTGAGGTGCAGCTGATTCTTGGGCTGCCCGGCGACTCGCTCGCGTCGTTTCGTCAGTCGCTGAACTTCGCGGCGTCGCTACAGCCGGAGTATCTCGCGGCGTTCACGCTGATGGTTTTGCCAGGGACTGAGCTCTGGCGCCAGGCAGAACGTTTGCAATTGGACTTTGATCCGCATCCGCCGTACTTCATTCAGGCCACGCCCGCGATGCCGGCGGCGGAAGTGGTGCTCGGCCGCCGGATGGCGCAGGTCGCTCGCGGCTTATGGAACTCGCGCGCGATCCGTCTGCTGAGCCGCGAGGGCGACATGACGTTCGCGCACCTCGTCGAGGAGTGGGTCGCGTTCCGAGGGGACGCCGGCGCAGCCGACCGAGAGCCGGACATTGCGACGCATCTGTTGGCGTTTATCCGTGATCTATGCGGCCGACGCGGCATTCTGCCGGCCTTCTACCTGGGCATGGCGCGTGCTGAGTTAGCGTGACCGCGACTTCTTGACCTGTTGCCAGGCCGCCTCCATCTCCGGTTGCGACGCGCGGTGGACGGAAGATCCGCGCCGCTCCAATCTGGCCTCCACCTGATCGAATCGCCGGCTGAATTTGTCGTTCGCCTTGCGCAGTGCTGATTCAGGTTCGAGGCCCAGCTTGCGCGACAGATTGGCGATCGAGAAGAGCAGGTCGCCCAGTTCCTCCTCGGCGCGCGCGGGACTCTCGCGCAGGGCCTCGCGGAGTTCGCGCACTTCCTCATCGACCTTGTCGATCACATCGGCGGTCTGGTTCCAGTCGAAGCCGACGGCTGCCACGCGCGTGCCGATTTCGTGCGCGCGCAGCAGTGCCGGCATTGAGGCCGGCACGCCGGCCAGGATACGTTTCTTCTGGCCCTTTGACGCCTGCTCGGTCGCCTTGATCGCTTCCCACTGCGTCAGCACGGCCTTCGGTGTGTTGACGCGACGTCGCTGAGCGGTCTTCTTGCGCGGACCGAGTGCCCGGCCCGACGCGGTAAACACGTGCGGATGACGGCGAATGAGCTTGTCGCTGATCGCCTGCACGGCGTCGACGATATCGAATCGGCCGGATTCGGCGCCGATCTGCGCATGGAAGACACACTGGAAGAGCACGTCGCCCAGCTCGCCCGGCAGGTCCTCGAACTCCTTGCGGTCGATCGTCTCGAGGAGCTCGTAGGCCTCCTCCAGCAGGAACGGGCGCAGGCTCTCGTGGGTTTGCTTGCGATCCCACGGGCAGCCGTGCCGCGATCGCAAGGTTGCCATAATGCGAACGAGGCGGGCGAACGCGGGGCCGGCATTGCGTGGTTTTCGTGGGTGTGCCATCCGGACGATATGCTAGCGCAGTGAACGTGCTCTTTCTCGGAACCGGGACGTCGCATGGCGTGCCGATGATCGGTTGCGATTGCGCGGTCTGCCGCTCGACCGATCCTCATGACACCCGACTGCGGCCGTCGATCTACGTTACCGCAGACGACGGCACGCGCATCCTGGTGGACACCACGCCGGACTTTCGCGCGCAGGCCCTGGCGCACGACATCCGGCGAGTCGATGCGGTGCTCTACACGCACACGCACGCGGACCACATCCTCGGCCTGGATGAACTGCGGCGCTTCAATCACATGACGCGTCAGCCGGTTCCGCTGTTTGGCGATGCGTTCTCGCTTTCGGAGTTGCGCCGCACGTTCGCGTATGCCTTCGAGACGCCGGCTCAGCAGGGCGGCGGCGTGCCGCACCTGCAGCTCTGGGCCCTGACTGGCGGCGCGTTTACGATCGGGCGCCAGGAAATTGTTCCGGTGCCGGTGCGCCACGGCGACCGGATGATCCTCGGATTCAGGTTCGGGCGCGTCGCGTACCTGACCGACTGTAACCACGTGCCCGCGTCTTCGCTCGCGCTGCTCGGCGGACTCGACGTGCTGGTGCTCGATGCCCTCCGGCATCGGCCGCACCCCACGCACTTCAGTGTGCCGGAAGCTCTTGAGGTCGCGGCGGCGGTCGGCGCCCGCCAGACCTACTTCACCCACATTTGCCACGATCTGGCGCATGCCGCCACCTCCGCGTCGCTTCCCGCGGGCGTGGCTCTCGCGTACGATGGGCTCTCGATTGATGTCTCATGAACGTCGTCTATTTTCCTGACTCGCAGCGGCCGAAATGGCGGACGCCGATTGTGGCGTTAGGCAACTTCGATGGCCTGCACCGCGGGCACCAGCGGATTCTGGAGCGCGTGAAGCGGTCGGCGGCCGAGCATGGCGGCACTTCGGTGGCGCTCACGTTCGATCCCCATCCTCCGCAAGTGCTGCGGCCCGAGAAGGCGCCGAAGCTGTTGATGACGCTCGACCAGAAGCTCGAGGCCTTCGAGCGGGCTGGGATTCACAGCGTGGCCGTTGTGCGCTTCACGCCGGATCTGGCGCGGTGGGAGCCCGAGCTGTTCGTGGACACCGTGTTGATTGACTGGCTCGACGTCAGTGAAGTGTGGGTCGGGGCGAACTTTCTGTTTGGGCGTGAGCGGGCCGGGACTTACACCCTGCTCAAGGCGCTCGGTGAGGACCGCGGTTTCCGCGCTGACAAGATCGACCCGGTGTTCTACAAAGACTTCGTGGTGTCGAGCACGCGAATCCGGCGACTCGTGAGCGAAGGCCGTGTGGATGAGGCCGCGGCGCTGCTGGGCCATCAGTTCTTTCTCGATGGCGTCGTCGTCAAAGGGGATCAGCGTGGCCGGACGCTGGGGTTCCCGACGGCGAATCTGCAGACGATGAATCAGCTGCTGCCGGCGTATGGGGTCTACGCCACGATTGCCATCATCGATGGGGTCTACCATCCGGCCGTGACCAATGTCGGCGTCCGGCCTACGATCGGGGGCGACACGCCCATGGTTGAAACGTTTCTGCTCGAACACTCGGCCGACCTGTATGGCCAGTCGATGCGGCTGTCGTTTGTGGCCAGGCTGCGCGAAGAGAAGAAGTTCGACTCCCTGGCGGCCTTGAGCCTGCAACTGACGGCCGACGCCGCCCTGGCCAGCCGATTGCTCCGGCAGTGCGACTGATGGTGCGTAGCCGGTCCGGCCGGATTTGCCCCCTATAATTAGGGGATGCTCCCGTCGTTCCAATTGTCCGTGCCGGCCGACGCCCGGTATCGCGTGCTCGCGCCGGAAGTGTCGGCCAAGTACGCCGCGCTGGCTGGTTGTTCCGAAGATGATGCGAAGGCCGTCCTGGCGGAGGTCGAGCGCGCCACCGCCCGGCTGGCTGCGGCGGGCGACGACATCGCTCTGGTGTTGGCCGCCGACGCCGGAGGATTGCTGGTCACGATGACCTGCGGTGCGCACACCGAGACCGTGCGTCGCGATCTTCCAGCAGGCACCTAGCCGATCATGCGCCTCTATAACACTCTGACCCGCACCGAAGAGGAGTTCCGCCCGGCCGACGGCAAGACCGTCCGGATGTACACGTGCGGTCTCACGGTCTATGCGCGCGGCCATATCGGCAATTTCCGGACGTTTCTTGTGCAGGATCTCCTGCGGCGCACGCTGCGCCACCAGGAGGGGTACGAGATGCGGCACGTCCGCAATTTCACGGACGTCGACGACAAGACGATCAAGGGCGCGACTGAGGCGGGTGTCCCGCTGCTCGAGTACACCCAGCGCTGGATCGACGCCTTCGACGAGGATTCCAAAGCGCTCGGTCTGGAGCCGGTCGAAGCCAGTCCGCGTGCCACTGAAGACGCGAACCTGCAGGCCATGAGCGACATGATTCAAGCGCTCACCGAACGCGGCCACACCTACGAATCCGACGGCTCCATCTACTTCAAGATCGCCACGCTGCCGGACTACGGCAAGCTCGCGCATCTCGATCACGAGGGGATGCAGGCCGGCGCCCGCATCGACGCCGACACGTACGCGAAGGACGACGCGCGCGACTTCGTGTTGTGGAAGGCCACCAAGCCGGGCGAGCCGACGTGGGACAAGGGCTGCGGGCCGGGTCGGCCGGGCTGGCACATCGAATGCTCGGCCATGGCGCTTCGCCTGCTCGGGGAGCCGCCGATTGACATTCATGGCGGCGGGATCGACCTGGTGTTTCCGCACCACGAGAATGAGATCGCGCAGGCGGAGGGCGCCACGGGCAAGCCGTTCGCGCGGTTCTGGGTGCACTCGGAGTTCCTGAATCTCGACCACGAGAAGATGTCGAAGTCGCTCGGGAACGTCTACACGGTGCGCGACATCATCGACCGTGGGTTCCGGCCATCGGCGCTGCGTTATCTACTGCTGTCCGTGCACTACCGGAAGCAGTTGATGTTCAGTTTCGACATTCTGGCCCAGGCCGAGGCCGCGTTGACGCGCCTGTCCGACTTTCTGGTTCGCGTCCGCGGCGTTCAGGCCGGCGAGGCGCACGCCGACATTGCCCCGCGCATCGAGCAGGCTCGGACCGAGTTCCGCGCCCGGATGGGGTCGGACCTCAATGCCCCTGGGGCGCTCGGCGTGGTGTTCGAACTCGTGCGCGAGATGAACGCGGCGATGGACGCCGGCCAGTTGGGGGCGTCCGACGCGGCGGCCATTCTGACCGCATTTGACGAATTTGATCGCGTGCTGGGGGTGTTAGGCCTGCGGCGCGTGGAGGACGCGGCTCCGCCCGTGCCCGCCGACGAGATCGAGCAACTCATGGCGGAACGCCGCGACGCCCGTCGCGCGCGCAACTTTGCCCGCGCAGACCAGATCCGTCTGGATCTCGAAGGCCGCGGCATTATTCTGGAAGACTCAGCAAGCGGCACACGCTGGAAGAGGAAGTAATGGCGATCCCCGAAATTAAGACCGCACTACCGGGCCCGAAGGCCGCGGCGATCATCGCGCGCGACAAGGCGCGCGTGTCGCCGTCGTACACGCGCGACTATCCGTTCGTCATGGCGAAGGGCCAGGGCGCGGTGGTGGAGGACGTGGACGGGAATGTGTTTCTCGACTGTGCGGCCGGGATTGCGGTTACCGGAACCGGTCACTCGCATCCGACGGTCGTCAACGCGATCGTCGAGCAGGTGCACAAATACCTGCACATGTCCGGCACGGACTTCTACTACGAGCCGCAGGTGGAACTGGCCGAGAAGATCGCCGACCTCGTGCCGATCCCGGGCGAGGTGAAGGCGTTCTTCAGCAACTCGGGGACGGAAGCGAACGAAGCCGCGATCAAGATGACGCGGTACCACACCAAGCGCGTCAACATCATTGCGTTTCTCGGGTCGTTTCACGGCCGGTCGCTGGGCTCGCTCGCGCTCACGTCCAGCCGCGCGGTGCAGCGCACCGGCTTCGGGCCAATGATGCCGGGCGTGTTCCACGCGCCGTACGGCAACTGCTATCGCTGTCCCGTGGGCCTGAAACCAGAGACCTGCCAGGCGGAGTGTCTGAATTTCGTTGAAGACCAGATCCTGGTGCACTTGGTGTCGCCCGAGGAAGTCGCCGCCGTGATGGTCGAGCCGATTCAGGGTGAGGGCGGGTATGTCGTGCCCGCCAAGGTGTTCCACCAGCGGCTGCGGGCGCTCACGCAGAAGCACGGGATCATGCTCATTGCCGATGAAGTGCAGTCGGGCATGGGACGCACGGGCAAGATGTTCGCGTGTGAGCATTTCGGCCTCGAGCCCGACGTCATCAGCATCGCGAAGGGCATTGCGTCGGGGCTGCCGCTCGGCATCACCGCGGCGCGCGCCGACGTGATGGACTGGAAGCCGGGCGCACATGCCAGCACGTTCGGGGGCAACCCCGTCAGCTGTGCGGCCGCCTTGGCCACGATCAGCGTGTTGAAGGACGGCCTGATCACGAACGCCGCGGTGGTTGGCGCGCACTTGATGGGCCGGCTCAATGGCCTCAAGGAGAAATACGCGCTGATCGGCGACGTGCGCGGGCACGGCCTGATGATCGGCGTCGAGCTAGTGCGCGACCGCGTCACCAAGGAACGCGCCACGACTGAACGCGATCAGATCGTGCAGGAGATGTTCACGCGCGGCGTGCTGATTCTTGGCGCAGGCCGCAACGCCCTGCGCTTTGCGCCGCCGCTCGTGCTGTCGACCGATCAGGCAGACGCCATCGTCGACATCTTCGAGCAGGCGCTCAGGATCGTCACCGCAAAGACATAGCGCTCGTGCCGGCGGGGCTGCGGGTGTGCGGGTGGCGCAAAGACCGCACGCCTGCCGGTGGCTTCGGACTGGCACGGCCGTTGCTATATCCACGGCGTGACTGTGCTGCCGTACCGGCAATTGATCGGCAAGAAAGGCGAGGATCTCGCCTGCCAGGAACTCGAGCGGCGCGGTCATCGGATTCTGGCGCGCCGATATCGCACCCGTTTCGGGGAGATCGACATCATCTCGGAGATCGACGAGATGGTGGTATTTGTCGAAGTGAAAGCGCGCAGCTCCAATCGATTCGGCGAGGCCGCCGATCAGATTCCGGCCTGGAAGCAGCGACGGATCGCGGCCATGGCGCTTGACTATCTGGCCTTTGCCGATCGTTTGAATGACGACTGCCGGTTCGACGTGGTGGCGATCGACGGCGTGGGGACGGCGTCCGAACGGCTCCGCGTGATCGAGGGGGCGTTTCTGGCGCATTGATCGCTGATGCGATAGGGTAGAGGTGACCCGTGAGGAACGTTCGCGGGTAGCGTGTTCCCAGTTGATCCGAGGCGTGGTGTTTGTATACACTCAACTGTCTGGCTGGGCGGGAATAACTCAGTGGTAGAGTGCGACCTTGCCAAGGTCGAAGTCGCGGGTTC
>CAYHEX010000092.1:0-12825 GCA_964355365.1 uncultured Solibacteraceae bacterium
CAGGACCAGCTGATCTCGCCGCAGATTACGCTGTGGAACCAGCAGGGGTCCACGGTGAATTTCGGCACGCTGCTGGTGATCCCGATCGAGGAGTCGTTGCTCTACGTGCGGCCACTGTATCTGCGCTCGTCGACCGGCAAGATTCCGGAGTTGAAGCGCGTCATCGTGGCGTACGGCAATCGCATCGTCATGGCCGAAACGTTGACGCGTGCGCTCGTGCAGATCTTCGGGTCGTCGGTGGCCGCGGCGCTCGAACCGGACCGGCTCGAGAACACGGCGACGTCAATCATCGAAGCGACGTCCAATATGCCCGAGGCGATCGAGGCCGCCATGCCGGCCGACTCGACGCTGCTGCAGCTCGCCACGGAAGCGGCCGCCACATTCGATCGTGCCGAACTCGCGCAGCGTGAAGGCGACTGGGCCAGGTACGGCCAGGAGCAAAAGCGCCTCCGCGAGTTGTTCGATCGGATGAAGGCGATCAAGAAATAGCGGCTACCGTACTATACAAATAGTATTACTTAACGTATATTACACAAGCATGATTCTGCGTCCCTTCTGGCAGGACAGGCTCGAGCAGTCGTGGCGCCAAGCCCCGATCGCGTGGCTCTGCGGGGTGCGACGATCGGGAAAGACGATCCTGGCGGACGGTCTCGGCGCCGAGCGCGCGTTCTACGTGAACTGCGATCTGCCCGCCGCGGAAGACATGGTCTACGATCCGCAGGTCTTCTTCCGTTCCGTCGGCAAGCCCGTGGTCGTGTTCGACGAAATCCACCAACTGCGGGACCCCGCCCGTGTGCTCAAGATCGGAGCCGATGCGTTTCCCAAACTGAAGATCCTCGCCACGGGCTCCTCCACGCTGGCGGCGAGTAAGAAGTTTCGCGACACGCTGACGGGCCGGAAGCGAACGATCCACCTGGTCCCGGTGTTGTGGGACGAGTTGGCCGCATTCGGCGTCACGTTGAAGGAGCGACTGTTTCGCGGCGGCCTGCCTCCGGCTCTGCTGGCAGACAAGAGAACGCCGGCGTTCTACCGGGAGTGGCTGGACTCATTCTTTGCGCGCGACATCCAGCGCCTCTTCGGGTTCCGGGACATCAATCGATTCAACGCGTTCTTCGAGTACGTCCTGCGCCAGAGCGGCGGGCAGTTCGAAGTCACATCGGCCGCCAGGGATTTGGGCGTCACGCGGCCGACGATTGAGAGTCATCTGCGGGCGCTGGAGATCACACACGCGGCGACCGTGGTACGTCCGTTTCACGGCAGTGGTCAGAATGAGCTGAGCCGGCAGCCAAAAGTGTTCGGGTTCGATACCGGGATGGTCAGCTTTGCGCGGGGCTGGGATCCGCTACGGCACGGCGACTTCGGTGTGCTCTGGGAACACTTCGTGCTCGAGTACCTGCAGGCGCACATGCCGGACACACCGGTGCGCTATTGGCGCGACAAATCGCAGCGCGAGCTCGACTTCGTCATGGCGAGCGGGCGCGATGCCGTCGATGTGATCGAGTGCAAGTGGGATCCGGCGACCTTCGACGTCGCCGCGTTGCGCGTGTTTCGCGGCTTCTACCCGAAGGGCCGGAACTACCTGGTCACACCGTCCGGCGATCCCGCGCACACGAGGCGGTTCGGCGCCCTGAGCGTTCGCGTGTGCACGCCTGACGGGCTGCGAGCGTAGGCACGAACCGCTACAGCCCCGCGCCGACCGCGATGGCGCGATCGAGCGCCCTCGCAATTGCCGCCGCCGAGCGGTCAATGTCTTCTTCGGTCGTCGACCAGTTGCTGACCGCGACGCGCATGGCCGCCATGTCGTGCCATGTGGTGCCACCCAGCCAGCACGTGCCGTCGTCCTGCACGCCGGCAATCACCGCGCGGGTCAACGCGTCGGCATCGCACCCCGGCGCTTCACACCGCACCAAGACCTGATTGAGGACAACGTCGTTGAGGATGCACACGTGGGGGTGGACCCGCAGGCGGTCCGCCATGCGGTTGGCGAGTCGGCAGCAGCGCTCGATCAGGTCGCCGACGCCGGACGACCCAAGCGACCGCAGAGCAGCGTAGATGGGCACGGCGCGGCCGCGTCGGGATTCCTCTGGCACGAACTCGTGGGGATCACGTTCAACCGCTGTGGCCAGGATGTACGCGGCCGACAGGGACATCGCGCCGCGGTGCGCGTCGGGATGAGCGCAGAATACGATGCCGCTGTCGTAGGGCACGTTCAGCCACTTGTGCCCGTCGGTGGCGATCGAGTCTGCGCGCGCGATGCCCTTCACGAGATGCGCCCTCTGGGGCGATGTGGCGGCCCACAGTCCAAACGCGCCATCCACGTGAAGCCAGACAGGCCTGACCGGCTGCCCCATGGCGGCCGTCGCATCTCGCGCCTCCTGCACCGCCTCCGCGATTTCTTCGAGCGGGTCGAACCCGCCGGTGTTCACGTTGCCGGCCTGCGCACAGACGATGGTTGGTCCGGCCGTCGCCGCCAGCGTTTCGCGGAGCTTGTCGACCTGCATTCGCCCCTGACCATCGGTGGGCACGCGCACGGCGGTGGCGCCGCCGAACCCGAGTAACCGCAGCGCCATAAAGATCGTGTAGTGCGATTCATCAGACGTGATCACGGTGACTGCCGGCGCGCCGATCAGGCCTCGCGCCTCCACGTCCCATCCGACCTGCTGCAGGACGTCGTGCCGAGCTGCGGCCAGGGCCGTGAAGTTCGCCATCTGACAGCCGGTCACGAATCCGACCGACATCGTCTGCGGCAAGCCCGCCAACGACTTCAGCCATCCGGCGGTGATGTCTTCGACGACCGACACCAGCGGCGACAGCGAGTAGACTCCGGCGTTCTGATCCCACGCTGACACAAGCCAATCAGCGGCCATCGCCGCCGGGAGGTTTCCGCCGATGACGAAGCCGAAGTAGCGCGGGCCTGTTGAGGCCACGGTGCCACGCGTGGCGGCCTCGGCCAGGCGATCGATGATCGCCTCCGGTTCCTCGCCCGTCACTCCCAGCGGTCCGCCCAGCGCCGAACGCAACTCCGCGCTCGTCATCGTCGCCTTCACCGGCCGATCGGCGACGATGCTGAGGTATCCCTCGGCGTGATCAGCAGTCCGTGTCAGTAAGCTCTTCATTGCCCCTTTGCCCCATTAACGTGGTTCTTTCTTCTTCCAGTACCTTGCCAGCCCCGACCACGAGAAATCGAATCGTCCCGCCCGCGCGTAGGCCTCGGCTTCTGCCCGGCTCGCGGTGCGTGCAAGCTCGTCGGTGATCGAGTCCATGAACGCAGCCGCGCGTTCCTCATCGGTGCCGTCGGTCAGCAGTGACGCCTGCACGCGCCCGCTCCAATCGTCGATGCGTTTCCAGAGATCCTGAAAATGTACGCGCGGCGAATGCTGGGGGCCGAAGTGCGTCAGGAAGAGCACGTCGGGGTTCCAGTCGAGAATCGTCTGCGTGCTCTGCCGCCACGCCTCGAGGTCGATGTCCGGAGGCGGCGTCGGCGGCAGGACGACGCGACCGCTCGGGCGGCAAATGCCGGCCGTATCGCCGACGAACGCGACCTTGGACTGCGTCAGGTAGTAGCTCACGTGATGCCATGCGTGACCCGGTGTCCACGCAATGTCGACGTCGTGCCCGGCGATCGTCGCGTGCGCGTGGTCGCCGATCGCGTCGATGTTGGCGGCCGGCACGGGCAGCATCTCGCCCCAGAATCGCTCCATGTCGGCGCCATACAACCGGGTCGCGCTGGCAATCAGCTTCGACGGGTCGATCATGTGCCCCGCGCCTCGCTCGTGCACGAGCACGCGCGCCGTTGGGCACTCCTTCAGCAGTACGCCTGTGCTGGCCGCGTGATCGAGGTGAATATGCGTGATCAGGATCCAGCGCACGTCGGCCGTGGTGAACCCGCGTTCTGCGAGCGCGGATCTGAGGGCCGGCAGACACGTGGTCGGACCGGGGTCCACGAGCGCGATGCCGTCAGCGCCGTGCAGTAGTCCGGTGGCGATGATGCCGGGTTGGCCGATGAAGTTGATGTCGAAGAAATCGAGGCCCGGTGCGAGCGGAGTCATTGCCAGTATCCTAACGTGTCGGGGGATTCATGAAGGGCATCCGCAAGATCGCAGAACGGCTCATCGCGCTGCCGGGCAAGAAGATCTCACTCAAGAAGTACGATCCGGGCTGGTCACCGAAGAACCTCGACGCTGCCACAGCGCAGGGTCAGCTCACAGAGGGCGTCCAGACACTGGCTAAACTCCAGGACAAGCTCTACGCCCAGGACCGCTATGCGGTGCTCGTGATCTTCCAGGCGATGGACGCGGCCGGCAAGGACGGCACGATCCGGCACGTGATGTCGGGCCTCAATCCTCAGGGTTGTCAGGTCTTCAGCTTCAAAGCGCCGTCGTCAGAAGAGCGCGACCACACGTATCTGTGGCGCTCAGTGAAGGCGTTGCCGGAGCGGGGCCGCATCGGCATTCACAACCGATCCCACTATGAAGAGGTGCTGGTCGCCCGTGTGCATCCGGAGATCCTGCAGGGCCAGCGATTGCCGGTGGCGATCAGCGCGCACAAGAACATCTGGAAGCGTCGTTTTGACGAGATCAACCGCTTCGAACAACATCTGGTGAACAACGGGACTATCGTCCTGAAGTTCTTCCTGCACGTGTCGAAGGCGGAGCAGAAGCGGCGCTTCCTCGAGCGCATTGACGATCCGTCCAAGAACTGGAAGTTCGCGGCGGGCGACATCAAGGAACGAGCACTCTGGAAGGACTACATGCGCGCCTACGAGGATGTGTTTACGCACACCAGTACCACGTGGGCCCCGTGGTACATCATTCCGGCCGACAACAAGCCGTTCATGCGCGCGGCCGTGGCCGGCATCCTGAACCGCACGCTCGCGTCACTGGACCTCGCGTACCCCACGCTCGATCGGGCGCAGTTACGTGAACTTCAGGTCGCCAGAAAGATGCTGGTCAGCGAGAAATAGCACTGCGGATATGCTGTGGCCATGATCACTGCCCTGCTGGCGCTGCTCCTGTCCACCACTCCGCCCGTCACGCTGCCGGCGGCTGCGCCTCAGGCGGCGACCGCGGCTTTCGATCAGGGTCTCCCGTGGACCGACTATCTGGCCAGTACGAAGCAGCAGCGCGACATCTGGGTGCGTAACGCCGCGCGGCCTGTGCCGGCCGACTTGGTCGACCGACTTCGCAAGGCCGGCACGGGCCTGCGACTCCTCGTGGTGGCCGAAGACTGGTGCTCGGATTCGGTGAACAGCATTCCGTACCTCGGTACGCTTGCCGCGAAAGCCGGCGTCGACATGCGCGTCGTTAACTCTGTCGTCGGCAAACCCTTCATCGACGCGCATCGCACACCCGACGGCCGCGCGGCCACGCCAACAGTGATTCTGATTCGCGACGGCAAAGAAGTGGCCGCCTGGGTCGAGCGACCCGCCGTGCTGCAGACCTGGTTCGGGGCGATGGCCGACAAGATCGACAGTTCCGAGCGTCAGACACGGAAGCTGAGCTGGTACGACTGGAGCCATGGCGATGATGCGCTGCGAGAAATCGTCGTGCTGGCGGAGCAGACCATCAAGTGAGCCACCCCGACCAGCACACCGGCGGCGCGGTCAAGGAGCGCGTCACACCGAAGAAGCAGGAACCCGAGATGTACAAGGTCCTGCTGCTCAATGACGACTACTCCACCATGGAGTTTGTAATCGAAGTGCTCGAGTCGGTGTTCCAGAAATCGCCGGCGGAAGCGTACCGGATCATGCTGCACGTCCACACGCAGGGCCAGGGGTTGGCCGGCATGTATCCGTGGGAGGTGGCGGAGACGAAAGTCGCCACCGTCACCGACATGGCGAAGGACGCGGGGTTTCCGCTCCGGGCCATCGTTGAGGGCAACGCGTAGAGTTCGTGGACCTGAAGGTCCACGACTACGACTGAACCATCGGCAGACGTAGCCGGGGACCTTCAGGTCCCCGGAGGACCCACGTAGCCGGGGACCTTTAGGTCCCCGGAGCCTTGTAGATCGACTTCAACTCGTCGATCATCGCTTTGCGAATGTCGCGCAGCTCTTCGACGTCATGCACACCGGGGTTGGTCCGCGTGAGGTACGCGAGGTTGGTCTCGCCCCCGGTCAATAGGAAGTCTGAAATGCCGACGACGTAGCGTTTGGCCGGATCGAGCGGCACGCCGTTGATCACCCAGCCATCGATCGTGCGCACGGCGCCGTCGCTGCTGTGCAGGTAGCCGCCGGTGCGCTGGTTGCCCAGCCCCTGATCCAGCACCTTCGCGAGCAACGCGCCGTCGAATGACGCGCGCAGGGCCTTGCCGCCAAACGGCAGGACGCGAATGACGTCGTATTCCGTCATTGGCCCTGGCGTGAGCACGTCGTCAATGCGCACGGATCCGCCGTTGAAGATCCCGATGTCGGCCTTCGCCTCGTGCTTGAGCGCGTTGGCGATGATCTGCGTCAGCTTGCCTTCGCGATTACGCACCGTGGCCTCGCGGCCGTCCAACGACTCCGTCAGCGTGACCACGGGCGTCTCGGGCGTGAATCCGTCGCGGCGGAAGGCGTCGAACCCGGTCGCCGTCCACTTCTTCACGAGGGCATCAACCGCCGGCAGCGCCTTGATCTGGTCGTCGATGACCTGCAAGCGCGCGTTCACCGTCGGGCGCGTGCCTTTCGCGCCGAATGACATCGCCACGATGGCCAGAGAGCGCACGTTGGCGTCAGCCTTGACGATCGGCGTGAAGTGCGGCCCCCGTCGCAGCAGCCAGTTCTCGTGCTCGTGTCCACCAAGAATCAGATCGATCTCCGGCACGGCAACGGCCAGTTCGCCATCGCCGGCGAGCGACAGATGCGTGAGGGCCACGATCGCGTCGACCTTGCCGCTGAGTTCGGCAACCACGGATTTCGCCGTTTCGATGGGCGGCAGGTACTTCACCCACGGTTTCACGGTGGAATCAATGATGATGCCGAGCACTCCGATACGGAACGTCCGGCCGCCGACCTTGACGGGAACGATTGCCGATCGGACGGTGTTGGCGAACGGCTGGCCCTGGGCATCGGTCACGTTGCTGACGACGAGCGTGAACTTCTGTTCGGACATGCGCGCCTTGAAGGCGGCCTCCGAGACGTCGAATTCATGGTTGCCGAGTGTGGCCAGCTGCAGTCCGACGACGTTGAGCACGTCCACCATCTGCCGGCCGGCCAGCGCTTCTCCGTTCACGCGCGCGGTACCGAGCGCCGACGGCGACAGGTAGTCGCCTCCCAGCGTGACGAGCACGGGCGCGTTCGTGCGTTTGAGCTGCGACACCACGGTCGCGACACGCGCCATGCCGCCGGATCGCCCGCCCTCGACTGGGCTGATCTCGTACACGTCGTTCAGGTGAACGATTGTCAGCACCGCTCGCGCCGGCGCCTGCGCGTTGACGATGAGCGTTGAGGTGAGCGCGAAACACGCCAGCAGGAGGAGGGATCGGAGCTTGAGCGGCATACAGTCACAATTGTAGTCTTGCCGGCCTTGGAGAGCAGGCCGGCCTACGTACCGTCGGGGCCGGCCGGCCTTCTCAATTAAGATTGAGACATGTTCTCTGCATCACTCGAGATTGTCTTGACGGTGTCGTATCGCGAAGCCGTCTCGCGCGGCCATGCGTACCTGACGCTCGAGCACCTGCTCTACGCGCTGGCGCACGATCAGGAGGGTGAGCAGATCCTCACGGCCTGCGGCGCGAACCTGCCGGCGCTGCGCGAATCGCTGCAGCAGTATCTCGAGTCATCAATCGAGCGCCTGAAACGCGGCAATGAACGCGAACCCGAGCAGACAGCGGCGTTTCAGCGCGTACTCCAGACAGCAGTGCTGCACGTGCAGAGCGCGGCGCGGCAGGAAGTGAAGGCCGGCGACATCCTCGCGGCGATTCTTCAGCAGCCCAAGTCGTATGCCGCCAAGTTGCTCGACGCGCAGCACATCACACGCCTCGACATCCTCGAGTTCATCTCCCATGGCGTGAGCAAACTGCCGTCGACGGATGGGCCGGATCCATCAGACGGCCCGGCGACGGCGGGCCGGGGCGACGAAGGCCGCGCGGCACAGCGCGATCCGCTCGCCGCCTACTGCGTGAACCTCAGCGACAAGGCGCGCGAGGGCAAGCTCGATCCGCTGGTGGGCCGCACCGCCGAGCTCAAGCGCACGATCGAAGTGTTGTGCCGTCGCCGCAAGAACAACCCCGTGTTCGTCGGCGACGCCGGTGTGGGTAAAACCGCCATGGCCGAGGGCCTCGCCGCGCGACTGACGCAAGACGACGCCCCTGAGCCGCTGAAGGACGCGGAGGTGTTCTCGCTCGACACGACGGCGCTGCTCGCGGGCACGCGCTTCCGCGGCGACTTCGAGGAGCGCTTCAAGCAGGTGATCAAGGCGCTCTCCGCCAAGCCGAAGCCGATTCTCTTTATCGATGAGATCCACTCCACCGTGGGCGCGGGCGCGACGACGGGCGGAACCATGGACCTGGCGACGTTGATCAAGCCGATCCTGACGGCCGGTGACCTGCGCGTGATTGGCTCGACGACGTTCGAGGAGTTCAAGCACATCGAGAAGGACCGCGCGCTGGCGCGTCGGCTGCAGAAGATCGCGATCGACGAGCCGTCGGTTGCGGAAGCGACGCAGATTCTTGCGGGCCTGCGCAGCCGGTATCAGGATCATCATCAGGTGACCTATACCGACGCGGCGCTCGAAGCGGCGACAAAGCTGGCGGCGCGGCATCTGCGCGATTCGCGCCTGCCCGACAGCGCGATCGACGTGATTGACGAGGCGGGATCCGTGGCGCGGCTGGGAGCGACGAGCGGCATCGTGCCGGAGATCGGCGCCGCTGAAGTTGAGGCGGTCGTCGCCAAAATTGCGCGCATTCCCGAGCGGCAAGCGTCGGCCTCCGACCGCGAACGTCTGCGCGGCCTCGAGGAGTCTCTGAAGCGGGTGGTCTTCGGTCAGGAAGAGGCGGTGCATGCGGTCGCGCAGTCGATCAAGCGTTCACGCGCGGGACTCGGAAACCCCGAGCGGCCGTCGGGCTGCTTCCTCTTCACCGGCCCCACTGGCGTCGGCAAGACTGAACTCGCCAAGCAGCTCGCGCTGCAGCTCGGCAACGAGTTCATCCGCTTCGACATGTCGGAATACATGGAGAAGCACGCGGTGGCGCGGCTGATCGGTGCGCCTCCCGGCTACGTCGGCTTCGAACAGGGCGGCCAGCTCGTTGACGCTGTCCGCACGCATCCCTACTGCGTTGTGTTGCTCGACGAAATCGAGAAGGCGCATCCGGACATCTACAACATCCTGTTGCAGGTGATGGATCACGCCACGTTGACGGACAACACGGGCCGGAAGGCCGACTTCCGCAACGCGGTGCTGATCATGACGTCGAACGCGGGCTCGCGCGAGATGAGCACGAAGTCGATGGGTTTCGGCGAAACCGGCGGCGGCAAGCCTGGTGCATCGAAGGCAGCGATCGAGCGCGTGTTCAGCCCGGAGTTCCGCAACCGACTCGACGCGATCGTCACGTTCGGCACGCTGTCGCCCGCCGTCATGGAAACGATCGTCGAGAAGTTCATCCTGCAGCTCGAAGCGCAGTTGTCGGAGAAGCACGTGGCGATCACGCTCACGCCGGCCGCACGCGCGTGGCTGGCCACAAAGGGCTACGACCCCACATTTGGCGCACGTCCACTCGGTCGCGTGATCCAGCGCGACGTCCGCGACCCACTGACCGACGAGATTCTGTTCGGCAAGCTCGAACACGGCGGCACGGTGACGATCGACGTCGCCGACAACGCGCTGACGTTTACGTACGCAGAGAAAGCTGTCGCGCCGACGACCGTGGATTCGCGGACCTGAAGTGGATTCGCGGACCTGAAGGTCCGCGACTACGAGTGCACCGAACGAGACCGATGCGGATTCGCGGACGGGACGCCGGTTCGCGGACCTGAAGGTCCGCGACTACGAGTGCATCGAACGACACCGACGTGGGTTCGCGGACGGGACGTCGGTTCGCGGACCTGAAGGTCCGCGACTACGAGTGCGGTACCAAGACCAACGTAGTCGGGGACCTTCAGGTCCCCGAGCGAACCAATAGACGTAGTCGGGGACCTTTAGGTCCCCGAACATGACCTTTGCATACCCGAGAATGAGGCACGAATGTCTGAGATGAAAGTCACCGATCGCCGCTGGTGGGCGAAGGAACAATCCGATAGCGGCGATGTCGCTGAAGAACCGAAGCTCAAGCCGGCCTACGTCGAAGAACTCGAACAGAAGGTTGCGGCGAAGGACCAGGAGATTCAACGCCTGATCGCGCTAAACCGATCGGCATCGACTGAGTTCGACGACGCGCGCGCGCGGTTGCGGAAGGAGTTGTCGAAAGACGTGGAGCGCGGCCGCAGGTCGCTGCTGGTGTCGTTCCTCGAAGTGCTCGACAACCTCGACCGGGCGCTCGGGGCCGCGGGTGACCGATCCGATTCGTTTGTGCAGGGTGTCGCGATCGTGCGTCAGCAGTTCCTGACGACGCTCGAGGGGATGGGCGTGAAGCGCGTGGATCCGCTTGGCCACATGTTCGATCCGGCCATTCACGAAGCCGTGTCGCAGGTGCCTTCCCCGGCCGGTACCGCGCCGAACACCGTCGTCGGCGTCATTCGGCCGGGGTATCTGATTGGCGACGAGGTGTTGCGGCCGGCGGCGGTCGCGGTCAGCGCGTAGAACAAAACCATCTCACGCGGAGACCGCGGAGGGACGCGGAGAGAACTTAAACTAGTTTGGGTTCTCCGTGCTTCCCGCGGGCCCCGCGAGAGAGCTGGGGACCTGGAGGGCCACGACGACGACTGTCTCGGCCTTCCCTACACGTCCGTTCGCATCATCTGCCGCAACGCGCAACGTGTAGCGTCCTGACTTCGTCAGCGGCAGCGCGAATTGGAAACGGTAGTCCTGCCCGGCTGTCGACTGCGGCAGTTCTTTGCGGCCTGCGCCGCCCGGCAGCGGCTTCCCTGCCTCGTCAACGAGCGAGAACCTATTCGTGGACCTAAAGGTCCACGACTACGAGTTGCGGGTGACGGGTGACGGTACGCGTGACGGGTGACGGTACGGGTGACGGTACGGGTGGCGGGTGGCGGGTGGCGGGTGACGGTAAGGGTGACGGGTGACGGCGTCAGACGTAGCCGCGGACCTTCAGGTCCGCGGGGGGTTCGTGGACCTGAAGGTCCACGACTACGGGTGACGGAGCGACGAGTGACTGCTAGTCGTTCGGCTCTTCGAGGTACGTGTACCCGTGCAGGCCGTCTTCGTAGAAGCGCAGGAACTGGCCGGCTTCCTGGAACTCGATGCGGCCTTCGCGGACGGCGTTTTCGGTGGATTCGCGCAGTTTGCGCACGATGAAGTCGCCGTCGAACTCGACGTAGTCCAGCACTTCGCGGACGGTGTCGCCCTTGATGACGGCGTCAAGGACGACGCTGCCGTCGGGGTCGAGCGACACATGCACCGCGTGCGTGTCACCGAAGAGATTGTGCAGGTCGCCGAGGATTTCCTGATACGCGCCGACGAGGAACACGCCGAGGTAGTACGGGTCCCCGTTGAACGTGTGCAGCGACAGCGTGCGCTTCACGTCGCGCCGGTCGATGAACTGATCGAGCTTGCCGTCCGAGTCGCACGTGATGTCGCCGAGCACGGCCTGGCGCGTCGGCGCCTCGTTGAGCCGGTGAATCGGCATCACCGGAAACAACTGCTTGATCGCCCACGAGTCCGGAATCGACTGGAACAGCGAGAAGTTGCAGAAGTACGTGTCGGCCAGCGCGTCGTCCAGCCCCTGCAGATCTTCCGGCACGTCGTCCATCTGGACGATGAGCTTGCGGATCTTGGCGCAGATCGCCCAGTAGATCGTTTCGGCCTGGCAGCGCTGCGACAGCGGCAGGTAGCCACCGTTGAACAGGTTGAGCGCCATGTCGAGCGCTTCCTGCGCGTCGTTGTAGCTTTCGAGCGCGTTGCGCGCGGTCAGCGTTTGGTACGTTTCGAGCAGGTCCACGAGCGGCTGCTCGACTTCCTCCGCGTTGGTCGCCGGCACGATGTCGTCGCCGAAGTCCGACACGCCGAGCACGTTGAAGATGAGGCAGCTGTGGTACGCCACGATCGCGCGTCCGCTCTCCGACACGATCGTCGGATGCTTCACGCCGGCGTCGTCGCACACCGTCTGGATGTGGTACACGACGTCGGTCGCGTATTCCTCGAGCGTGTAGTTCATGCTCGATTCGAAATTCGTCTGCGAGCCGTCGTAGTCGACGCCGAGTCCGCCGCCGACGTCGAGGAACTCCAGGCCCGCGCCTTCCTTCACCAGTTCCGCGTACACACGCGCGGCTTCGTTGAGCGCGCCCTTCACGATGCGGATGTTGGGAATCTGGCTGCCGAGGTGGAAGTGCAGGAGCTTGAAGCAGTCCTGCATGCCGTGGGTCTTCAGCTCGTCGAGGCCCTGGCGCACTTCAGCGACGGTCAGGCCGAACTTCGAGCGGTAGCCGCCGGATGACTGCCAGCGTCCGCCACCGCGCGCAGCCAGCTTCACGCGCATGCCGATGTTCGGGCGCACGCCGACTTTGCGGCTGTAGTCGAGGATCAGCTTCAGCTCGGTGTATTTCTCGACGACGGGGATGATCTTGCGGCCCATTTTCTGGGCGAGCATGGCCATCTCGATGAACTCGGCGTCTTTGAAACCGTTGCAGATGATCGGCGTGTCGTTGTCCGTCATCGCGATCACAGCGAGCAGCTCGGGCTTGGAGCCGGCTTCGACGCCGAATCCGTGCTCGCGGCCGAACTGGATCACTTCCTCA
>CAYHEX010000093.1:0-12731 GCA_964355365.1 uncultured Solibacteraceae bacterium
CCCGAACAGGCGAAAGGGAAGCTCGTCGACAAGCGGGCCGACATCTGGTCGTTCGGCGTCGTGGCCTTCGAGATGCTCGCGGGCCGCAGGCCGTTTGATACGCGCGGTCCGGCGGATGCCGCCGACACCATCGCCCGTGTGCTGGCGACCGAACCTGATTGGACCGCGCTGCCTCCCGGCACGCCGTCGTCGATTCGCCGAATGCTGGCGCGCTGTTTGCGCAAAGAGCGCAAGCAGCGGCTGCACGATATCGCCGATGCGCGCTTCGAGATCGAGGATGCCGCATCGGAGCCGCCCGCGCGCGTTCAGTCGTCATCGCGCCGATGGACGCGATCGATCGTGCCGGCGTCGCTGTCGCTGATCGCCGGCGTCGCGCTGGGCGTTGCGCTGTGGCGGACGCCTTCCGCGACGCCCCTCGTGACCTACGCGCACGTGGATGCGAGGCCCGCGACGGAAGTCAATTCCGGCGGCGTGGATCCGTCGGTGGTGCTGACCGTCGCCGGCGCGCGAACAGCGCTCGCGTGGTCGCCTGATGGGCGGACGCTCGCGTTCATTGGCGTGACCAACGGCGTGCGGCAGGTGTTCCTGCGCGACCTCGCCAGCAATGTCGCGCGACCGCTGTCCGGCACGGAAGGCGCCCACGTGCTCACGTTCTCGCCCACCGGTGACGAGATCGCGTTCTGGGCCGGTGATGGGCTTCGCCGAGTGAGAGTTGCGGGCGGGCCGCCCGTGAAGATCTGCGACTCGGGTGATGTGAACGGCATCTCCTGGGGCGCCACGCGCATCGTGTTCAGCGAGGGGAGTCTGTCGTCCGCTGATGTGTCGCTGGCCAACGGCGTCACGAAACCGGTCACCCTCGTGCGGGAGCTCGTGCGCCATGCTTCTCCCTTCTTGCTGCCGGGTGACGCGGCGGTTTTGTATACCGAGTACCAGAAACAGTGGACCTCCGGCGACGAGCGCGTCATGGTGCTGTCGCTGGCGCCAGGCGCCACGCCACAGCTGGTGCTGCCCAACGCGGCCGATGCGCGGTACTTGCCGACCGGCCACCTCGCGTTTCTGCGGCAGGGCACGCTGTTCGTCGTGCCCTTCGATCCCGTGACGCTCGAATTGCGCGGTGAACCCGTGGCGATGTTGAACGATGTGGCGCAATCGGTGGCGGCCTGGGACAGCGTCGACCTCACGCTGGCCGGGCAGTTCGCGATCTCGCCACAGGGCGCGCTCGCCCACCTTTCGAGCGAGGCGGCGTCGTATCCGGATCGAGAGTTGGTGTCCGTGGATCGGAGCGGGCGCGTCACGCCGGTTGGCGCGCCGGTCAGGGGGTATCGCAGCCATCTCCAGGTTTCGCCGGACGGCACGCAACTCGCGGTGGCCATCCAAACGAACGCCGGCATTGAGCTGTACGCCTACGATCTGACGCGGGGAAGCCTGTCGCGAATTGCTGAGGGGCTGAAGGGCGAACTGCAGGTCGGGTCCTGGTCGCGTGGCGATCAACTGGCGGTGCAGGTGGTGGACGCCGGGAAGATTTCGGCGGTGCTCGTGCGTCCCGACGTGTCGTCGCTCGCCAGACCGGTGGGGAACACCACGGGATTCTGGGCCAGTTCGCTCACCACTGACGGGCGTCTCGTGGGCATGGACGATGGCGACCTGTGGGCGTACGCGACCGCCGATCCGGCGGCGTCGCGCGCGCGCGTGCTCGCGACCAAGGCGGAGGAGATGCAGGCCGAGTGGTCACCCGACGGGCGCTGGCTCGCATTCACGACAACAACGACCGGACGTCGGGAGGTGTACGTGAAGGCGTATCCGGATTCCGGCCCCGCGGTGATGGTGTCGACCAACGGCGGACTCAGCCCGGTCTGGAATCCCGCCGGCGGCGAGCTCTTCTACATCGAGCCCGGCGGTGCGCGGAATCGGATGATGGTCGTCAACGTGACCTCTCCCGATGCTCCCGGCAAAGCCGCGCGGCTGTTTGATCTGCCGCCCACAGGTCTGTTTGCCGGCACCGCCGTCATGACGACGTTTGCCGTATCGCCCGATGGTCGGCGCTTCTACGGCGTGCGACAGCCGCCGCCGGGCGCCGGGGTCAATCAGATCAGTCTCGTGCTCAATTGGTTCGAGGAGTTGAAGACGAAACTGCCCGCCGTGCGCTGATTGTGGTGAACGTGAGCCGCTACTGTTTCGTGTAGATCTGTGTCCCGGTAATCGTCGGAACGGTGACGCCGCCGAGGCCGTCGCAGTTGAAGGTGCCCGAGGTGTACGTGCCGGTCATCGTCGTATTGGTGGCCTGGCCGACCCAGCTGTCGGTGCTGCGGCAGGTGATCACGGTGCCGGCCAGCGCGCCTGTGCCAATCGTCACGATCGTGGTCGCCAGCGAGAGCGTGACGGTGCTGCCGGTGGTGGTGCCGTTCATGGTGCCGGACACCGTGCCTGACTCGGTGATGATGACGCCCGCCGACACGATGGGCGCGAAGATCTGCGTCCCGGTGATCGTCGTCCCGGTCTGCGTGATGAAGAACGCTGGGGTGGTGCCGAGCATCCAGGTGCCCGTCAGCGCGAGCGCGACCGGCGCGGCGGGTGCCGTGGGCGTCGTTGTGGTCGTGGTCGTGGATGAACTCGGAGCGGTCGGCGCGCTACCCCCGCATGCGGCGGTGAGCAACAGGGTGGCGGAAACAGCGAGCACGGCAAGACGGCGTGTCATTTCAGATACCTCGGATCAATGGACGGACACCTTCCGCCATTTCCGCGGGGTGTCGCCGATGATGCCGTGGTCTGCGAGCGAAGACTTCAGGAAGATCTAAGGAATCTCCAAGGTGACCGTCGCGGCTATTGCTTTCTGATCTCGACTCGAACGCCCACCGCGTTCATCGTCAGTTCCGCCCGCCACGGGTAGTCGGGGTTTCCGGTGGCGACGAGCGGCACGGCCTTGCCGTCAACCGTCAGCGCGTAGCGTGAGTTGACGGGCAGCGCCAGGCGAACGCCAGTGGTGTGTGCCGCTCCGGTGCGGTTCTCGAGCGTGAACGTGATCGTGTTCAGCGTCTTGTCCAGCACGATGTCGCTCTTCGCGTCGAAGCCGTCGCGCTCGAGTTCGAGCTTGAGGCGCGCAAGGCTGTCAGGGAAGGGCAGCGCGCGATCCTGGGTGACGACATCGAGGCGGCGGCGGAGACCGTCGCGCGGGTTGATCGACAGCGTCCTGCCGTTGTCTTTCATTGCCGCGCCGTAAGCGATCCACCCGAACGTCGGGTCATTAGTGACCACCGTTGCCGCCATGCGCAGTGCGCCGCCGTAGCCGAGATCGATCTCGCCGTCGTAGTGCCATGGCCCGCGTGGTTCGGTCACGCCGCCCGGGACGCTCGAACCCATCCATGCGCTCGCGGCTTTCGCACTGGTGAACTGCCAGCCCGACGCGCCGTCGTTCTCTTTGCCGGGGAACCAGTAGCCGTAGTTCGTGGCCGCGGTGCCCGTGTTCATCAGGCTCCACGAACTGAGATAGGACGCGTAGCCGAGCTGCAGCCAGTCGTACGGGTCTGGCGCGAAGTTGAGGCCGTAGTCGAGCACGCCCCAGCCGCCCATCGCGGCCATGTAGCTCACGCCCGGATCCGCCCCGAGAGTGTAATACGCCGGGTTGAGCCAGCCGCGAACGACGAGGCCAGACGCGAGCTGTCGGTCCATGAACGCGCGTGAGTCCTCACGCGCCACCGACGGATGCGACCACCACTTCTTCAGCTTAAGGTCGAACCACAGGTTTTCATCGGGGGACATCTCGTGTGTTGCCCCGTACTTCGCGAGGGCGTACGTCGACTCGAATGCCGTGCGGTCGAAGGCGTACTCGCTCCGAAACGGATACGCATCGTCATAGACGAAGTACTTGGTCTTCTTCTCCCACTCGTTCGTCAGCCACTTCGCCTGTTCCGCGTGGCCTTCGGCCTTCAGCGCGTCGATCAGCTCGAGGACGATGAGCTCGTTGTAGAGGCCCCACTTGTAGGTGTCGTAGTACTCCGGGTAGATCTCGTAGGGGTAGGTGTAGAACGCTTTCGCGGTTTCCATCGCGCGCGTGAGGTAGCCGGCCGCGTCCAGATACTTCGACTTTTCCGGATACATCTTCGCGATCTGGTACATGTGGAAATACAGCATGATCACGTGCGGGTAGTCGTAGTTGCGCCACACGTGTTCCTTGACCAGATCCTTCTTGGCTGTGGCGCCATTGGCGAGCGTGTTGGCGTAGTCGAGGCGGCGCTGCGGATCGCGATTCACGAACCAGTTCGGCGTGCCGTACACGCCGTACGGATACGGTCGCTCATCGTCTTTGCGCTGGAGCCCACCCCAGACGAAGTGCTTGATGTAGTACTCGAGCGATTCGATTTCCTTTTGATCTGGGAAGCTGACGTTCTTTGCTGCGATGTACGGCGCCTTGGCGAGTCCCGGGTCGTCGCAGGTCAGCGCGTAGGCCATGCGGTCGAGGAAGATGTCCGGATCGTCGATCGTGCGGACCTTCTTCGCCTTCATGTCGTAGATGCCGTAGACGCCGTTCCACCACTTCGACGGGTCCTTGACCTGTTGCGAGTTGACGAGAAAGGCCGAGCGCTTCTTGATCAGCGTCTCCATCGGCTCGGTGACGAAGAACTCGAGATACGTCTTGCGGCCGCCGTCATGGGTGATCGTCAGCATGTTCTCGCCGAGACGACGGAAGACGACCTCATAGATCGGCCTCGTGGCCGTGATCGTCGTTTCGCCCGGAAACTCCGCCGTGACCGATTCAATCTTTGCCTTCGTGCGCAGCGAGAACTTCGCCGTGAGGTCCGACGGCACCGTCATGCCGGGGACCACGCGGACGTCGAAGAGTCCGCTGTCGTAGAGCGCATCGCGCAATTCGTCGTAGCTGTTCGCCCACTGCATGCGGAAGCCGTACGAGGCGCTCGCGCCGGCCTTGAGGTCGAGACCGGTGTGGGCCTGCCGCCATGGCGCCACATGTGGCGCCATGCCGGAATTCGTGCCGCGCGTCTCCGCGTTGCCGGATCGCTCCGAATGGACGAAGAACCAGGACGTGCCGCGAGGCTGCCCGCCTGACGTGCCGGCAGTCGGCCCGCTGTATTCGAGCTTCGTGCCCGGCTTGGTTGTGACGAGAAGAAACGGCGGCGCGCCGGATGCGCGCACGTAGAAGAAGAAGGAGCCGGCGCCGGATACGAACTGATGCTTGAGGAAGCCCCGCTCGAAGATCTGCGCCGGGTTCTCGCCCGTCGGTCCCTGCACGGGAATGCTGATGCCGAGGTCGCCGATGTGCACGGGCGCGCCCGCGGCGGCCAGGTCGATGTTCCAATCGAGCGTCTTGCCGTCCGTGGCGTAGGTCTCGGTGACACGCAGCGGCGTCTTTGGGTCCTTCGTCCCGTAGCTGACCCTGCCGCCGTCGGCCGACGCCGTCATGGTTCCGCGCGTCGCGACGTCCGTCCATGCCGTGGCGGCGCCGGCTTTGTACGCGAGCGTGAGTCCGAACCGCGCGCCCGGCGTGGTCACCGTGGCGCCGAACGGATCGTCGGTGTGCTTCAACTGCGAGATGCCGCGATCGTCAAAAGCAAATGAGAAGGCGCCCCGCGCGACCGTTGGCGGTGGCTGCTGTGCCGGCATGCCGGCGACGGCGACGATGAAGAGGGTCCCGCAAACAGCCATGGCGCGTTTCATGCACTGAACGATAGACTCCCCGCATGTCCAAGTCCAGAACACTGGGTGCGGCGACAGTCTTCGTCGCTGCGATCATGACCATCTCAGGGGCGGCGCAAACTGGCGCGTTGCAGACCGACGAGTACGTCCGATACGACCTGTCGCTGCCGACAACGTCGACATTTCGGGTCATGTACGAGGTCAGCGCCACGACCGCCGGCGCGACGACGTACCGCGATCCCGTCAAGGCGGGCACAACCGTGACGCAGGTCGTGGCCACCGATCTCATGACCGGCGCGGCTCTCAACGTGACAAAGGGACCATCGGCCCTCGTCGTCACGCTGGCGCGGCCGGTGCCGAAAGATGGGCGGGGGCGGATCCGCATCGAGAAGACCGTGAAGGACGCGCGCGGCTACGTGCTGACGGGCGGGACCGGCGTCTTCACGCAGGTGCTTAACAGCCGCCGGGGCAGTGTGGTGCTGGCGCCGGGCTTGGAGTTGGTGGGCAGCAACATGCCGGCGCAGGTGCTGTCGGAGAACGACGGTCGCGTCGGCATCGCCTTCATGAATCAGGCGCCAGGCGCGGCCACGCTCGTCATCAAGGTGCGCGTGGGAGCGATGACGGGGCCGTCGGCTGCGCCCACCGCGCTGACCAACGCGCGCAGTTGGGAGCCGCCGCCGGCGCAGGGCGCCACCGAGCGCACGCGGTTGAGCGAGCGTGCGCGTCAGGACCGCGACATCACGTACTTTCTTCAGGAGCCGTCCACCAACGCGTTCAGTTTGTTTCACGACTACACGGAGTCGCGGCCCGGCGTGGACAAGTACATCAACGTCGTGCGGACCGGCAGCCGCGTGTCGAATCCGTCCGCGTTGATCCTCGATACGGGTGAGGTGCTGCGTCACGAGACGTTGAAGGGTCAGGCGATCACCGATGCGAAGATCGACATCGGCGGTCCGGTGACGCCCGAGTCGGAGATCGTGGTCAGTTACTTCACGCCGGTGCAGGCCGGCAAGTCGGTGCGCCTGCGCATCGCGGAAACGTACACCGCGCCGCAAAGCTACCGCCTCGAAGGCGAGGATCTCGTGTTCGATCGCAGCCTGGGTCGGCCGCGCAATTCCGTGGTGCTGCCGGCCGGCTGGTCGCTCACGGCACTGTCAATTCCCGGAGTGATCTCGGAGACCGCGGACCGGAAGATCCGGGTTGATTTCTACAACGGACAAAACGATAGCCTGGACGTCCTCATCAAAGGCCGAAGGCGCCCGTGACGATCGCGGCCGCGCGGCTTACGCGAAGACCATCCACGCCCAGATCAGCGCACCGACGGCGACAAAGCCGAAGATGATCTTGAACTTCCGCTGCTGGGCTTCCTTCTCCCAGGTCTGTTCTTCTTCCCAGTGATTGAAGCGGGCACTGTCGTGCTCGCTCTTCTCGGCTGACGTGGCTGGCTGGTGACCGATCGGTTCACTCATGGTGTCCCTCCGATTCCGACGTCCAACACTTCCGATACTAGGCGGGATGATCGAGTCGATGATAACAGCTATCCTTGAGAGATGAGCCGTTCAGAAAAAGTCGCAGGTTTCGACCCCAACAGCCCGGGCGATCCGTCCAGCAGCCTGTTTGGTCTGCCGTTTGACACCAGTGAGGCGGAGGTTGTCGTGGTGCCCGTGCCGTGGGATGTGACCGTGTCGTACAAAGACGGCGCGGCGAACGGCCCTGACGCGATTCTGGCCGCGTCCGTGCAGGTGGATCTCTTTGATCCGTCGGTGTCCGATGCCTGGAAGATCGGCCTGGCGATGGATGACATCTCGGCCGAGGTGCGCGATGTGGCGACCCGGTTGCGCGAAGACGCGAAGCGCTACATCAGCGCGATCACCACGGGCGTCGATCCGCTGAGCGTGGCGGCTACCGAGGGCATCCGGAACGAGGTGAACGACGGGTCGGCGTGGCTGAACGGGTGGGTGGAAGCGCGCTGCCGGCACTGGCTCGATCAGGGCAAACTCGTGGCGCTGCTGGGCGGCGACCACAGCACGCCGTACGGGATGTTGAAGGCGCTGGCGTCGAGCGGCGAGTCGTTCGGCATTCTCCAGATCGACGCGCACGCCGATTTGCGCGACGCGTACGAGGGCTTCACCTTTTCGCACGCGTCGATCATGCGCAACGCGCTCGGCATTCCCCAGGTGAGCCAACTCGTGCAGGTCGGCATTCGCGACTACTGCCAGGAAGAAGCCGACGTCATCGCGAGCGACCCGCGCGTGGTGACGTTCTTCGACCGCGAGCTGAAGCATGCGCAGTTCGCCGGCGCGACCTGGGCGCAGCAGGTGCATCACATCATCGAGCGATTGCCGTCGCGCGTGTATATCAGCTTCGACATCGACGGCCTCGATCCGAAACTCTGCCCGCACACCGGCACGCCGGTGGCCGGCGGACTCGAGTTCGAGCAGGCGATCTACCTGATCGAGCGCGTGGTCCACTCGGGCCGGACGATCATCGGCTGCGACCTGAATGAGGTCGCGCCAGGCCCGGACGGCAACGAGTGGGATGCGAACGTTGGCGCGCGCATGCTCTACCGGATGTGCAACCTGATGGCGGTGTCGAATGGAAGGACGTAGACAGGTGCGAACGGGTGCGGGCTGGTGCGGACTGGTGCCGGCAGGTGCGAGCTGGTGCGCGCTGGTGCTGGTGCTGGGTGCGGTGGGGTTCGCTCAATCGGCGGATGTGTTCACGCCGGCCTACGTCAAGGACGCGATGCGGGCTGCGGCGACGTGGCAGATCGCGCATCCCAACCACGCGGCGAACGACTGGACGAATGGCGCGTTCTACGCCGGCGTGTTTGCCGCGTGGGAGACCACGCAGGATCCCGCATTGCTCGATGCGATGCTCGCGATGGGCGAGGGCATCGAGTGGAAGCCGGGCAAGCGGATCGACCACGCCGACGAGATCGCGATCAGCCAGACCTACATCGACCTCTACCGCATCAAGAAGGATCGGCGGATGATTCAGCCGACGATCGATCAAGTCAACGCGACGCGCGCCGGCATGCCCGGCCGCGAAGCGCAGGTGCACGGCATCACGTGGTGGTGGTGCGACGCCATCTTCATGGGGCCGCCGACGCTCGCGAAGCTGTCGGCCACCCTCAACGACCCGTCCTATCTGGCGCTGAACGACACGCTGTTCCGCGAGACGTACGACCGGCTCTTCAATCACGACGAACATCTCTTCGCGCGCGACGACACGTATCTGTGGAATGCCGCGGGTGACGGGAAGCGCGAGGCCAACGGCAAGAAGGTGTTCTGGAGCCGGGGCAACGGGTGGGTGATGGGCGGATTGGTTCGCCTATTGAAGGAACTGCCGGCCGACTATCCGAAGCGCGCGTTCTATGTGTCGCTCTACAAAGAGATGTCGGCTCGTGTGATTCAACTGCAGCAGCCCGACGGGCTGTGGCGCTCGAGCCTGCTCGATCCCGACGCCTATCCCGGCGGCGAAGCCAGTGGCTCTGGCTTCTACACCTACGCACTCGCGTGGGGCATCAATACCGGAGTGCTCGACAGGAAGACATTCGAGCCCGCCGTGCGCAAGGCGTGGGTGGGCATGAACGCATTGTTGCAACCGGACGGACACGTCGGCTGGGTGCAGCCGATTGGCCAGGATCCTCGACGAGACTTTTCGCCGGAGAGCTGGGAAGTGTACGGCACGGGCGCATTCCTGCTGGCCGGCTCTGAAGTGATCAAGCTCAAGTAGCGAGGCTCGAATGAAACGACGGGAATTTCTGAAGACCGGCGCGACGCTGGGCGTGGCGTCCGGGGTGGCGGCAGCGTCAGGCGTGTCTGTGCTGGCGGCGGGCGACCTGTCGGCCGCGCAGGACGGGGCGAGCGACCGCGCACTCTGGACCGCAACACTCGTCAAGATCAGCCAGCCCGTGCTCGAGAATCTCGCCGCCGGCACGCTGCAAAAGAACTGGCCGATGGAATACAGCCCGACCTGGGACGGCCGCAACAAGAAGTGCGCGTACCTCGAAGCGTTCGGCCGCCTGTCGATGGGTCTCGCGCCGTGGCTGGCGCTGAACGACGACAGCACGGCCGAGGGTCGGCAGCGCGCGCGATGCTCGGGCTGGCTCCGTGCCGGCGTGGCGCAGGCCGTCGATCCGTCGGGACCGGACCACATGCTCTGGCGCGAGACGAGTCAGACGCTGGTCGACGCGGCGTATCTGGCCCAGGCGTTCCTCCGCGCGCCAGACGCGCTCTGGCATCCCCTGGACGCGACCACAAAGCAGCGCGTGATCGGCGAGTTCAGAGCCTTGCGCCGGGTCAACACGTTCACCAGCAACTGGCTTCTGTTCATGGCCACGGTCGAGGTCTTTCTCGACTGGCTCGACGAAGGCGCCGACCAGTACCGCATCACCACCGCACTGAACATGATCGAGTCCTGGTACGTCGGCGACGGCTGGTACTCCGACGGCCCGACGTTTCACATGGACTTCTACAACTCGTTTGTCATGCATTCGATGCTCGTGGACGTGCTGGCCACGCAGAAGGCCATCGCCGTCCGCAAGAAGCAGTCGACCACGGCGATTCAGACGCGCTACGACCGTGCGCTGAAGCGGATGCAGCGCTACGCGGAATTCCTCGAGCGGATGATCTCGCCGGAAGGTACGTTCCCGGCGTTCGGACGCAGCATCACCTATCGCACGGCGGTGTTTCAGGCGCTGGGACATACGGCGCTGCTGGGCCAACTCCCCGAGGGCATCGGGCCCGGCCAGGTGCGCGCCGCGCTGACCGCCGTGATCCGCCGCATGTTCTCGGCGCCAGGCGTGTTCGACACAGACGGATGGCTCACGCTCGGCTTCGCCGGTCATCAGCCGAACATCGCCGACTACTACTCGAACGCCGGCAGCATGTACATCTGCTCGCTCGGGTTCAACGCGCTGGGGTTGCCGGCCTCCGATCCGTTCTGGACCGTGCCCGCCGAAGACTGGACCGCGAAGAAGGCTTGGGCGGGGCAGCCATTCAAGAAGGACTACGCCGTTGATTACTAGACAGGCGGGTGCGCGCTGGTGCGGGCTGGTGCTGGTCCTGGTGCTTGGTGCGGGGCTTCGCGCTCAGGAGATCCCGCTCGTTGACCTGTCTGCCGACACCGCGCGGCAGGTGATCGTTGACCGTGAAGCCGGTCAGTACATCGGCCATCCGACCACGGTGCTGCTCGAAGATGGCCAGGCAATGCTGATCGTGTATCCGCGCGGTCATGGCGCGGGGCCGATCACGATGAAGCGCAGCACCGACGCCGGTCGCACGTGGAGCGCGCGCCTGCCCGTGCCGGAGAACTGGTCGACGTCGAAGGAAACGCCGACGATCTATCGCGTCGTTGACAAGGCCGGCACGAAGCGGCTCATCCTCTTCTCCGGCTTGTATCCCATTCGCATGGCGTCGTCTGAGGACGATGGGAGGACGTGGACGCCGCTGGCGCCGATCGGCGAGTTCGGCGGCATCGTGGCGGTGGCGTCGCTCGAGCGCCTGAAGAACGGCGACTACATGGCGCTGTTTCATGACGACGGTCGGTTCTTCCGCGAAGGCGGCAAGAAGGGCGTGTTCGTCGTGTACAAGACGATCTCGCGTGACGGCGGACGCACGTGGGGAGCCCCAGAGGCCATTGCGTCGAGGCCCGATGTGGATCTGTGCGAGCCGGGGTTGGTGCGATCGCCGGACGGTAAGCAGATGGCTGTGCTGTTGCGCGAGAACCGTCGCGCGAAGCACTCGTTCGTCATCACGTCCGATGATGAAGGCGCCACCTGGTCGGAGCCGCGCGAGGTGTCGCTGTCGCTCACCGGCGATCGTCACGTGGCGAAGTACGCGAAGGACGGGCGGCTGTTTGTCACGTTCCGCGACATGGCGGCCGGCAGCCCGACGAAAGGCGACTGGGTCGGCTGGGTCGGCAACTACGACGACATCGTGAACGGCCGCGCGGGCCAGTATCGCGTGCGGCTCATGGACAACACCAACGACTGGGACGCCGCGTATCCCGGACTCGAGTTGTTGCCCGACGGTGCGTTTGTGACCACGACCTACGGTCATTGGACGAAGGGCGAGGAACCTTACATCGTGTCGGTGCGGTTCACGCTGGCTGAGCTGGACCTGCAACTCAGAAAGATCCTTCGATGATCGATCGCATTCGCGCGCTGGAAGCGATTGCGCGCCGCCTTGAACCCGCATCCGCGGAGCGCGAGGCACTGATCCGACCCGTGCTCGGCTACGCCGACGAGTTTCTGAACACGATCGACACGCGGCTGACTTACATCGCTACCGAAGACAAAGGCATCGGCATCTACGACTCGCCGATCGGCGACACACCGGTTGGCATCGACGAGTTGCTCGGCATGGTGCGCGACCACGTGGACCGGCCGGGCATCAACCCGGCGTCGGGCGGCCACCTCGGCTATATCCCCGGAGGCGGCATCTTCCACTCCGCGCTCGGCGACTACCTCGCTGACATCACGAATCGCTACGCGGGCATCTTCTTCGCGTCGCCGGGTGCGGTGCGCATGGAGCACATGCTCACGCGCTGGATGGCGTCCGTCGTGGGGTTTCCAGATACGGCGGCCGGCAACCTCACGTCGGGTGGCAGCATTGCCAATCTGGTGGGCGTGGTCACGGCCCGTGATGCGCGGCAGATCACCGCGCGCGAGATCCAGCGCTCGGTGATCTATCTCACCAGCCACGTGCATCACTCGGTGGACAAGGCGATCCGCATCGCGGGCCTTCGCGAGTGCGTGATCCGGCACGTGCCCATGGACGCGGGCCATCGCATGGACGCGGACGCGCTCGATCGGATGGTCAGCGCGGACGCCGCGGCAGGACTGCGTCCGTTCCTCGTGGTCGCGTCGGCCGGCACCACGGATGTCGGCGCAGTCGATCCACTGTCGGCGATCGGCGACATCTCTGCGCGGCATGGACTGTGGCTCCATGTCGATGGCGCTTACGGCGCGTTCTTTGCTCTCTGCGAAGAGGGGCGCAAGGTGCTCGGCGGCATGGACCGCGCGGATTCGATCGTCATGGATCCGCACAAGGGGCTGTTCCTGCCGTACGGCAGCG
>CAYHEX010000094.1:0-12676 GCA_964355365.1 uncultured Solibacteraceae bacterium
CCGGTCGGCGAAGTCGCAGGCGTAGAGCAGCGTGAATGTGAGCTTGTTCAGGGTGTTGCTGCTTTTCGCGATCTCGATGGTCGGCTGCATCAACTCGGACCGCGTCCAGCCGGTCTCCACCACACCATAGCCGCGCACTTCGAGCCACTCGCGCAGCAGGCGAATCTGCGTGGAGCGGCCGATGCCGTCGGTGCCCTCGATCGCGATGATCTTGCCGGGATAGCCGTTGATCGGCAGGTAGGGCAGACCGTGGCCGTAGTAGTGGCCCGGTGTGACGCCGCCGTGGGCGCCGCGCGCGTCCAGTGCCGTTCCAGGGACTCGATCGGCGCTCATGCGCTGACCTCCTTCGACTCGGCCGTCTTGGACTCGAGCACCCGCAGCACCATCTCGCGGAACACACGCTGCTGGTCGGTGATGCTGCCAGACGCCTCGATGACGCTCAGGCCGTACTCGTCAACGAGCGCGTCGTATTCGCTGAGCACCTTCGATTGAAACAGCCGGAAGCTCTCGGCCGGATTGCTGCTCCAGCCCATGTCCATGCCGGCTTCGTAGAACTTCAGTTTCACCCGGCGCGCCATCAGGCGGTCGAGCGAGACGTCGATGGGCACCCGGAAGTACACGGCGAGATCCGGCTGCACCGCGAAGCTGTAGAGGTCGCGAACCCATTGCCGGTCCACGCCGCGCGACGCGTCACGAGCGAATGCCGTGTAGGTGTAGCGGTCGGCCAGCACGATCATGCCGGCCTTGAGCGGCGGGATGATCTTATACAGGAGGCGGTCGGCGAAGTCCGTGGCGTGCAGCAGGCTGAACGTCATCGGGGTCAGCGCGTTCTTCTTCTTGCCCGTCTTGGTCGCGGCCTTGACGAGCGCCGACGAGTTCCAGTCAGTGACGAAGACGCGGTGTCCGGCCGCCGCCAGCCACTTGGCGAGCAGGCCGAGCTGCGTCGTCTTGCCCGATCCGTCGATGCCTTCGACGACGAACAGCTTGCCCGGGTAGTTGTGCGGTGTGACCAGCGTGTTGAGCATGTGAAGCGCCACCCTTTGCCGGCGCGTGCGTCAGTTCAAACAGTATCGGGCGCCCCAGCCAGTCCGCCAGTGCCGCAACATGACGATGGGCCGCCCAGAGCTCTAATTCTGCATCACCGGTGGTCCGAAGTCGTATCCGTAAGGGGACACCCCGGCCCGTGGCCGGTCGCCGGACCCGGACGGCCGTGACGACCTGCGCGTGGCTGCGTTCCAGGCCTTCGGCGAGGCGCAGCAGGGCGCCCAGCAACTGCACCGTGCGACGCCGGTTCCGGTCGAGCGCTTGATACCCCTCGTGTGTCTTCTTCGGCAGGTTCTGGCGGTGATAGCGGGCGACCAGGGCGATCATCTCGATCTCCGCCGGCTCGAACCCGCGCAGGTCGCCGTTCTTGATCAGGTAGTACGAGTGCTTGTGATGCCGCTCGTAGCTGATGTGCACGCCGATGTCGTGCAGGAGCGCGGCGTACTCGAGCCATTCCCGCTCCTGCGCGCCGAGGCCGTGTTCCGGCGTCAGCTGATCGAACAGCTGGAGGCAGAGGCGCGCCACCTGCTGCGCGTGCGGCGCGAGATAGTCGCAGCGCTCCGCGAGCGAAATCACGCTGCGGCGGCGCACATCCGGGTAACGATCGGCGCGCTGGATCTGGGCGCGGTTGCGCCGCGCGTAGTCGAGCACGAGGCCCTCGCGCAGCGCGAAGTCGCAGAGCGACAAGTGCGTCGCGCGTAAGTCGGTCAGCAGCGTGTCGAGCAGAACGGCGCCGGCCACGGACAGATCCGCCCGGCGCGGATCGAGCCCCGGCATCTTGAGCCGGTCGTCGAGCGAGTGTGCGGTGAGTTGCTTGCGCACGCGCTGGATCGCGCGCGCCGTGACGCGCAGATTGCGGATGTCGGCCGTCGGGGCGTCGCCGCTGGCCAATGCGCCGAGCGTCTGGATGGTGCCCGACGTGCCGATGACGCGATCGAAGCCGCGCTTGCGCAGTTGGGTCAGATACGCGCGGGTCTGTTTACGAATCGACTTGACCATGCGCCGCTCGTCGCGGCCGGCGAGTGGATCGGTCGTCACGAACTTCTCGGTCAGCCGGATCACGCCGAGCTTGAAGCTGCGCCCGCTGTGCATCCGCGCCGACGTGCCCGCCGTGATCTCCACGCTGCCGCCGCCGATGTCGATCACCACGCCCGTACGCGCGCCGATCCCCGTGGCGTAGGCCGCGGCAAGGTGGATGAGGCGCGCTTCCTCGGTGCCGGAGATGACCTTCACGCGGATGCCGGTGCTGCGATACACCTCGGCGATGAAGTCGCCGCCGTTCTCCGACTCGCGAACGGCGCTGGTGGCCGCCGCGATGATCTCATCCACGCCGTGTGACTCGGCCAGACGCCTGAACTTGGCGAGCGTCTGGAGGCCGGTCGCCATGGCGGCGGGCGAGAGTTCGCCGCCTTCAAGGCCGCTGGCGCCCAGACGGACCATGTCCTTCTCGCGGTCGATGACCTCGAATGACAGGTCACTGCCAATCCGCACGATGATCATGTGGATCGAGTTGGTCCCGATATCGATGGCGGCGATCTGCATGAAGGGGCGCGTCTACGTGACGGAACGTAGGCTTTCAGGCATGCTAGCACGACGATGTTGCGGCATTTGGGCGCGGCGATTGAAGCGCGGGGCGAGAAGCTGATCGCGCATTTGCCGGCGGCGCTGGAGGGCGATGTCGAGGGTGCGCACGCCAGCCGGGTCGCGGCGCGGCGGCTGGCCGAAGTGCTGCCCTTGCTCCGCAGCCGCAAGGCCGAACGCCTCCGGGCGGATGTGCGGCAGGTGCGGCAGGCGCTGGGCGCCCGTCGCGAGTTGGCGGTCACCCGCGCGTTGCTTGCGGAAGAGGCCGCGCGATGGCGCTGGCCGGCGGTACTGGTGGCGCATGTGACGCGTCACCTCGACGCGAGACAGCCGGCCATCAACGAGGCGGCCGAGGCCTCGGCGCAGGTCATTGACATTCCGCGATTGCACCGGCGGCTGACTCGCATCGCGCGTCAGGCCGGGGCGGAGGATTACCCGTTGTTGATGGCGCGCCTTCGGCGTCGGCGGGTGGCTCGTGAGCGGGCGCTCGCGCGAGCGCTGAAGGCCGCCGGCACGATGTACGAGGTCGAGCGCTTGCACGATGTCAGGATTGCGGCCAAGAAGCTGCGCTACGTGCTCGAAGCGCAGGTCGAGTGTGCGGGCCGTGGCGCCGTGGCGCGGATTCATGCGTTGAAGATCCTGCAGGACGATCTGGGCCGGCTGCACGATCTGCAAGTGCTCGAAGCCGTCGTCCGCGAGGTGGAAGGCCGGTTTGTGAGCGGCCGCGGCCGAGTCGGACGCGGGTTGGCTCGCATCGGGACTGATCTGGAAACGGAATGCCGTCGGCTGCACGCGCACGCGCTGTCGACCACAGAGGGAATGACCCATGGCACAACATTCGCTGTACCTGGTCCGGCACGCGATCGCCGCCGAACGCGGCGATGACTGGCCGGACGACACCACGCGGCCGCTGACGAAGAAAGGCGCCGCGCGCATGCGCGAGATTGCCGCGGGCCTCGCCGCGCTTGACGGGGGGCTCGACGTCGTGATCACCAGTCCGCTGGTACGGGCCCGCGACACGGCGGAGTTGCTGGTCGCCGCGTGGCCGGCACGGCCCGTCCTGGGCGTGAGCACGGCACTGGCGCCGGGCCTCATTCCGGCCGCCGTGGCCGACATGCTCTCGCGTCACACCAAGGTCGATGCCATTGCGCTCGTCGGTCACGAACCCGGCCTCGGCGAACTGGCGGCCTGGCTCATTGGCGCCGCGCAGCCGCTGGTGCTCAAGAAGGGCGGCGTCATCCGCATCGACGTCCCCACCATGCCGCCGCAGGCGGGAGCCGGCCGACTCATCTGGGCCGCAACACCGAAAATGCTCAGATCAATGAGGCAATGAGGCAATGAGGCAATGAGGCAATGAGGCAATGAGGCAATGGGGCAATGAGGCAGTTGATTGCCCCATTGCCCCATTGCCCCATTGCCTCACTAAACGACTGTCCCGGGTTTGACGACGCCGCCCTTGGGCACGATGATGATGCCGCTGCGGATGTGGTACCCGTCGCCGTCCGCGTGCTGGATATTGCGCTCGTTGACCAGCGTGACGTCGTCGCCAATGCGGGCGTTCTTGTCGACGATGACCTTGTCGAGCACGGTGTTGCGTCCGATGCCCATCGGGATGTCGCCGTAGTGCTCTTCGTAAAAATCCGCGCCGAGCAGCACGGAACGCGAGATCCGCGCGTTGGCCTGAATCGCGGTTCGGATCCCCACCACCGAGTTGGTGATCTGACAGTTGTTGTCGATGTAGCAGCCTTCCGACACCAGCGCCTGGTCGATTTCGGTCTTGTGGATCTGCGTGGCCGGCAGAAAGCGTGGGCGCGTGTAGATCGGCCGCGTGGCGTGAAAGAAGTTAAACGGCGCGCCGTGCTGCGTGAGCATCAGGTTGACGTCGTAGAACGACGACACCGTGCCGACATCCGCCCAGTAGCCGTTGTAGAAATGCGCGTGGACGCGGTGCGTCGAGAGCGCGTGCGGAATGATCTCGCGGCCGAAATCGATGGCGCGGTCCCGTGCGAGCACTTCGTGCAGCACGTCGCGGGAGAAGACGTAGATGCCCATCGAGGCCATGAAGGGCTTGTCGGGTGTCATGCGGCGGGCGAGCGGGCCGCCCGGCACACTGGTGCCCATTTCGGCCAGTCGCTGCGCGGACGGTTTTTCTTCGAATCCCGAGATGTGGCCGCCGCCGTCGAACCGGAAGATGCCCATCTGGGTGGCGTCATCCGGGGTAACCGGCTGCGCCGCGATCGTGATGTCGGCGCCGCGATCGATGTGCGACTCGACGAGTTCGGCAAAGTCCATCCGGAAGACGTGGTCGCCGGCGAGGATGAGGTAGTAGTCAGCGTCCTGCGAGGCGAAGTGCCGCGCGGCCTGACGCACGGCGTCGGCGGTGCCCTGGAACCACTGTTCGCCGTCGGGGGTCTGCTCGGCCGCGATGACCTCCACGAAGCCGCCCGAGAACAGGTCGAGACGGTAGGTCTGCGAGATATGCCGGTTCAGCGACGCCGAGTTGAACTGGGTGAGGACGTAGATGCGCTTGAACCCTGCGTGCAGGCAGTTGCTGATCGGAATGTCGATCAACCGGTATTTGCCGCCGATCGGCACGGCCGGCTTCGAGCGCAAGTGGGTGAGAGGGAAGAGCCGGGTTCCGCGGCCGCCGCCAAGGATGATCGTCAGGACGTCGTTCATCGAGCACATTCTATGCGGGAACGCGTGTCCGAGTCGCGGGCGGGTCTATTCCACAAACCGGTATCCCAGGCCGACCACGGTTTCGATCTGTGCGCCGGCCGACGTGCCGAGTTTGGAGCGCAGGCGCCCGACATGCACATCGACCGAGCGGGTTTCGATCTCGCGATCGTAGCCCCACACGCGCTGCAGCAGACGGTCGCGCGACAGCACGCGGTTCTTGTTCTCAACCAGACACCGCAGCAACTCGAACTCCCGGCGGGTGAGGCGCACATCGTGACCGTCGGCGCGCACGGAGACCGCCTCGAAGTCCGCGGTCAGATGCGCGCCCGTGTACACGCCGATCCCGCTGTCACCACCCCGTGGCCCGCGGCGCAGCACCGCGCGCACGCGCGCGGCCAGTTCGCGCAGGCTGAACGGCTTGGTGATGTAGTCGTCGGCGCCGAGGTCCAGACCGGCGATTCGTTCGGTTTCGCTCGTCTTGGCGGTCAGCATGATGATCGGGAGCCGCGCCGTCTCGGGTTGCGACCGGAGCAGGCGGCAGACGTCCATGCCGCTCACGACCGGCAGGTTGAGGTCGAGGATGACGAGCGCCGGGGGGTGTTCGGCCACCGCGGTCAGCGCCGCGTCGCCCGATCCCACCACCTGCACATCGCCGTGGCCGGCGCGCTCGAGCGCGTGCTTGATCAGGCCGGCGATGTCCGCCTCGTCTTCCACGACTAGGATGCGCGTTGCACTGGCCACAGAGATACCCTAGGCCCCCGGCATTGCCCGGCGGTAACGCCCGCGTTAATTCTTGGTTACATGCCGCATTTGGGAGGCGGCACAGGATGTAACGACAGTGTAAACTCCCCAAGGACTATTCGAGAGAGAGAGACGCCGTGGCCTTCAAGTTCCGACTGATCCCCCGAGACGAGCAGTTCTTCGACCTCTTCCGCAGCACCGCCGCCGAGATTCGGAAGGCGGCCGCCGATCTGGAGGCCATGCTGGCCGCGACCCCGATCGACACGTCGAAGGTCGATGCGATCCGCGACGCCGAGCATCGCTGCGACACCTTCACCCACGACACGATTCAGCGCCTGCATCGGACGTTCGTGACGCCGTTCGATCGCGAAGACCTCTACGCGCTCGCGACCAAACTGGACGACGTGATGGACTCGATCGATCACGTGGCCTCGATCATCAGGATGTACAGGATCAACGACCTGCCCAAGGGGGCGCGCGAACTGGCGCACACGGTGTCGGCGTCGGCCGTGTCGATGTACACCGCGATTGACGCGCTCGCCGAGCAGAAGCCCGTGCACCCGCACGCGGTCGAGATCAACCGGCTCGAGAATGAGGCGGACCGGACGTACGCCGAGGCGATCGAGACCCTGTTCGACACCGTGACCGACGCCATCCAGTTGATGAAATGGAAGGAACTCCTTGACCAGCTCGAGATGATCACCGATGCCTGCGAAGACGTCGCGAACGTCATCGAGAGCATCAACGTGAAGTACAGCTAGGCTCATGCATCTCGACGCCACTCTCGTGACGGTCACCGTGGTGATCGTCTTTGCCCTGATCTTCGATTACATCAACGGCTTTCACGACGCGGCCAACTCGATTGCGACCGTTGTGACGACCCGGGTGCTCTCGCCCGGGCAGGCCGTGATGTGGGCCGCGTTTTTCAACTTCGTCGCGGCGTTCTTCTTCGGCACGGCGGTCGCGAAGACCGTCGGCAAGGGCATGGTCGACCTGCAGATCGTGACGTTCAGCGTGATTCTGGCCGGATTGCTCGGCGCGATCATCTGGAATCTGATCACGTGGTATTTCGGTCTGCCCACGAGTTCGTCGCATGCCCTCTTCGGAGGGTATGGCGGTGCCGCTGTCGCCAAGGCCGGGTTTGGCGCCATCATCGTGTCCGGCTGGACCAAGACGATCCTGTTCATCTTTCTGGCGCCACTCATCGGTCTGGCCGTGGGGCTGCTGGTGATGGTCAGCATCTACTGGCTGTGTCGGGACACGTCGCCGACGCGTGTGGATCGGTGGTTTCGACGCCTGCAGCTTGTGTCGGCCGCGGCGTACAGCCTGATGCACGGTGCGAACGACGCGCAGAAGACCATGGGCATCATCACCGGCGCCCTGGTCACCGGTGGCTATCTGTCCACCTTCGAAGTGAAGTGGTGGGTGATTCTGCTCGCGCACGCCGCGATCGGCCTCGGCACCCTGAGCGGCGGCTGGCGCATCATCAAGACGATGGGGTCGAAGATCACGCGGTTGCGTCCGGAGAGCGGTTTCGCGGCGGAGACCGGCGCGGCGGTGGCGATCTACGTCGCGACCGCGATGGGCGTCGGCATCAGCACCACGCACACGATCACGGGCGCCATCGTCGGCGTCGGCGCGACGCGACGACTCTCGGCAGTCCGTTGGGGCGTGGCCGGCCAGATCGTCTGGGCCTGGATTCTCACGATTCCCGCCGCCGCAACCATCGGCGCGCTCAGCTACTACGTCGTTCGACTCTTTATCTAGTCGTTACATCTTCGTCGCAGGGCTCGTGCTATATTCGCCAAAACGAATATAAAACAGGAGCATCATGCCGACACGCATTGGAATCAACGGTTTTGGCCGCATGGGACGGCTGGCGCTGCGCGCCGGATGGGGCCGACCAGACCTGCGGTTTGTCCACATCAATGAAATCGCCGGTGGCCCGGAGACGGCGGCGCATCTGCTGACATTTGATTCGGTGCATGGCCGATGGCATCGGCGCGTCGACGCCGGCGACGGGCAGATCGCGATTGATGGCACCCCGATCGTGTTCACGCACTCGCCGACACCCGGGGACGCGCCGTGGGCGCAACAGCAGGTCGATATCGTCCTCGAGTGCAGCGGCAAGTTCCGCACGACGGAGACGCTGGATGGCTACGTTGCGGCCGGCGTCCGGAAGGTGATCGTCGCGGCGCCGGTCAAGACGGGCGCACTCAACATCGTGATGGGCGTGAACGATCACCTCTACGATCCGTCCACGCACCACCTGCTCACGGCGGCATCGTGCACGACGAATTGCCTGGCGCCGGTCGTGAAAGTGATCCATGAAACGCTGGGCATCAAGCATGGTGTGATCACGACGGTGCATGACGTGACGGGCACGCAGGTGGTCGTCGATGGCCCGCATAAGGACCTGCGCCGCGCCCGCGCGAGCGGTCTCTCGTTGATTCCGACGAGCACCGGCTCCGCCACCGCGATCGGGATGATCTATCCGGAACTGCTGGGCAAGTTGAGCGGCATCGCGGTGCGTGTGCCGCTGCAGAACGCGTCGCTGACTGACTGCGTGTTCGAAGTGGAGCGGCCGACCACCGTCGAGGAGGTCAACGCGGCGTTCAAACGCGCCTCCGAGGGAGCGCTCGCCGGCATTCTCGGCTACGAAGAGCGGCCGCTGGTCTCGGTCGACTACAAAGACGACACGCGTTCGGCGATCATCGACGCGCTGTCGACGATGGTGGTCGACCAGACCTGCGTGAAGGTACTGGCGTGGTACGACAACGAGATCGGGTACGTCAATCGCATGGTGGAACTGGCCCAGAGGGTGGGCGCGTCGCTGTGAGCGCGGGGGCCATCAGCATTCGGAACTACGTGACGGTGACGGCCGCGTACTGGGCGTTCACGCTCACGGACGGCGCTCTCCGAATGCTGGTGTTGCTGCACTTCAATCGCCTGGGCTACTCGCCGGTTCAGCTCGCGTTCCTGTTCCTCCTCTACGAGTTCTTCGGCATCGTGACCAACCTCGTCGGTGGCTGGGTGGCGGCGCGCACAGGGGTGCGAGCGACGCTCGTGGCGGGGTTGGCCGTGCAGGTGCTCGCGCTCGGGATGCTGGCGTTTCTCAACCCGCTCTGGAGCATGGCGTGGTCTGTGGCGTACGTCATGGGCTGTCAGGCGCTGTCGGGTATTGCGAAGGACCTCACGAAGATGAGCGCCAAGAGCGCCGTCAAGGTGCTGGTGCCTCAGGGGGACGACACCCGCTTGTTCAAGTGGGTGGCCGTGCTGACCGGATCCAAGAACGCGCTGAAAGGCGCAGGGTTTTTCGGTGGAGGTCTGCTGCTGGGCACACTGGGATTCACCGGCGCCCTGTCAGCGATGGCGGCCGCTGTGGCGGTTGTGCTCGTCGGCGTCCTCGCCGTGCTGCCGGCCTCCATCGGCCAGGCGAAGAAGAAGATGCCGTTCAAGGGCATTTTGTCGAATTCATCCGGCATCAACCGATTGTCGCTGGCCCGGATGGCGCTCTTCGCGGCGCGTGACGTGTGGTTTGTGGTGAGCGTGCCGATCTTCCTCGCCAGCGTACTCGGCTGGTCCTTCGCTCAGGTCGGCGGCTTCATGGCGCTGTGGGTGATGGCGTACGGTGGGGTACAGGGGCTCTCACCCATGATCCTCGCGAGCGTGACGCAGGGGCGTGCACCGGGCCCAGGGCTGGCCGCAGCGCTCGGCCTCGGTCTGGCGGTGACCACGGCGCTGATACCAATCGCGTTGAAGCTGGAGGCGTTGCCCGCGTTCACGATGCTGAGCGGTCTGGCCGTGTTCGGGTTCGTGTTCGCGCTGAACTCCTCGGTCCATTCGTATCTGGTGCTCGCGTATTCCGAAGCGGACCATGTTTCACAGAGCGTGGGCTTCTACTACATGGCCAACGCGTGCGGCCGACTGCTCGGCACCTTGCTCTCGGGTGTGCTGTATCAGCAGGCGGGCGTCGCGGCGTCCTTGTGGGGAGCGGTGGTCCTTGCGGCGATTGCGGGCATCGTGGCGCTCTTCATGCCGTCGGTGCGCACATCGACCGCCTCGTGGGCCGGGGCCAAGAGCGAGGACTGACGACTGACCGTCGACGCGCCGTGCGGTGTCAGTCCAGATCGCGCAGTTCGTCGTCGAGTCGCTGGTTGATGTCGGCGGTCAGCCCTGCGGCCCCTGCGACGGCGACGGGGCTGCGATGCGCGAATCGCCGCGCAAGCAGTATCACCACGCCGAAGCCGCCCACGAGCAGAATGAACGGCATGACGTACAGGCTGATGTCGAAACCTTCGGCCGGCGGCTGCGCCAACACCTGCTTGCCGTATTGCGCCACGTAGGCGGCGAGGATCTCCCGCTCGGTCTCGCCGGCCTTCAGCCGTCGACGGATGTCGGCTTTGGCGTCCTGGGCTGCGGCAGATGGGTGGACGGACACCTGTTGCGCGAAGCAGCACGTGGCCATCAGCTTGGTGTCGATCTCGGCGGCCTGACGCTCGATGTCGGCGTTGGTCTGCTGCGCTGCCGCAGTGACGGCACCGAACAGCAGCACGAGCACGAGCAGCGTTGCCGTGAACCAGCCCTCGACCTTCTGACGACTCGGCACGCCGCCGGCATGCACCACGTGTCCATCGATGACGACACCGGGCGTGGACATGATGCCGTAGCCCATGATGGCCTTCAGGTCTTCGACTTTCTCCAGATGAATGTCGGCGCCACGCTCGTGCGCCACGGCTTCCACCAGCGCCACCGTGTTCTTGCAGTTGGCGCATCCGATGCCCAGCACTTTCACTTCTTTCATGACGTCTTCCTTTGTCGCGATCACAACACGGCGTTGAACACGTACCCCACCATCAAGATGCCGGCCGCCACCACCGCGACGAAGGTGACGATCAGGCGCAGCTTGAGGATCTTGCGGAGGATGACCATTTCCGGCAGCGAGAGGGCGATCACGCTCATCATGAACGCGAGCACGGTGCCCAGGGCCGCGCCTTTGGCGAGCAGGGCCTGCACGATGGGAATCACGCCGGCCGCATTGGTGTACATCGGGATGCCGATGAGCACGGCCAGCGGCACCGTCCACCACGTGTCCTTGCCCATGAATGACGCCATGAAGGTCTCGGGCACGTAGCCGTGAATGGCCGCGCCGATGGCGATGCCCGCAAGAATGTACGGCCACACTTTGCCGACGATGTCGCGCACGGACGCGACACCCGCATCGATGCGTTCACCAAGCGCGAGCGGGGCGTCGGCGGCGTGCGCGGTGACGCGCGGCATCTCGCGGACCCAGTCTTCGAGCGACGACTCCATGCGCAACCGGCCGATGATCCAGCCGGCCACGATCGCCACGCCGAGGCCGAGGCCGAGGTAGAGCAGGGCGACGCGCCAGCCGAACATGCCGAGCAACAGCGTGAGCGCGACTTCGTTCACCATCGGTGCGGAGATCAGAAACGAGAACGTGACGCCGAGCGGCACGCCGGCCTGGACGAAGCCGATGAACAGCGGCACGGCGGAGCAGGAGCAGAACGGCGTCACGACCCCGAGGCTCGCCGCCATGACGTTGGCCACGCCTTCCGCACGACCGGCCAGCAGCGCGCGCGTGCGCTCTGGTGTGAAGTACGAGTTCGCCATGCCCATGACGAACACCACACCGGTGAGCAGCAGCAGGACTTTGGGCGTGTCGTAGAGGAAGAACTGCAGCGCGCCGCCGAGGTGACTGGCGCGGTCGACCGGTAACGCCGCGACCAGCGATTCGGACGCCGGGATCAGCGCGCGATAGAGCACGAACCATGACAGGGCGCCCAGCGCGAGACAGGCCCGTGGGTGAGCCGCCGGCCACGCGCGAGTCATCACCGTCACAAGGCTCCGAGCAGTGCTTTTAGTTCTTTGAGGGCCGAGGGCACGATGCAGTAGGTCACACGCGGTCCGGTCTCATTGGCGCGCACGAGACCCGCCGCCTTCAGGATGCGCAGGTGCTCGGATACGGTGGACTGGGCGAGCGGCAACTCGTCCACGATGGAGCAGCAGTGGCGCGCGTTCTTCTCCGCCAGCATCCGGAGAATCTGCACACGGACCGGATGGCCGATCGCTTTGGCGAATGCCGCGAGTTGGGCGTCTTCAGGCGGGGGGCCGGGTCGGCGTGTGGCCATATCGTTAATCGTCGATTAACGATAGCATGGCGTCGCTGTCAGCGCACTGACGGGAGCCGGAGGGTCACTGCCGTGCCGCCACCCTCGCGGCGTGCCGCGCTGACCGCGCCGCCGTGCAACTCCACGAGGTGGCGGACGATCGACAGGCCGAGGCCCGTGCCGCCCGGGTCCCGCGTGCGCGACCGATCCACGCGATAGAACCGCTCGAAGATACGCGGCAGGTCCGATGTGGGAATGCCGGGCCCCCGGTCGGCCACGACGATGACCGTCGCGCCGTCGGTGCGCGACGCGCTGATGTCAATCTCGGACGCCTCGGGGCCGTAGTTGATCGCGTTCTCGACAAGATTGCGCAGCACGTCGTGTAGCTTGGCGGGGTCGACGTCGATGACGTCGGCGCCGGCATCGATGTGGTAGACGATGCGCTGGCGTTTGCGCTCGAGCGCATCGGCCATCTCGGTTTCCACGTCACCGAGCATCGA
>CAYHEX010000095.1:0-12516 GCA_964355365.1 uncultured Solibacteraceae bacterium
CCTGCAACGCCACGATTCGCCGGGTCTTCTCGCCTTCCGGGACGTCATCCGGCAGGCGCTTGATCGCCAGGGTGTTGGGGCGCGGTGAGTACTTGAACGAGTACATCGCGTGAAACTGAGCCCGCCTCACCAGGTCCATTGTCAGCGCGAAGTCCTCGTCGGTCTCACCGGGGAACCCGACGATCATGTCCGTCGACAACGCAATATCGGGCACCGCGGACCGCAGCGCGGCGAGCTGCTCGAGGTAGCCGGCACGCGTGTATCGGCGGCGCATCGATGTGAGGATGCGGTCGGATCCCGACTGCACCGGAAGGTGGAGGTGCTTCGCGACACTGGGCAGATCGCGAATGGCGGCAATCAGCGACGGCGTGACGTGGCGCGGATGCGGGCTCGCAAATCGAATGCGGCGGACCCCGCTGATGTCGTGAACCCGATGTAACAGGCCGGCAAAGTCGCAATCCTCGTCTGGCGCCTCGTAGTGATTCACGATCTGGCCGAGCAACTGAATCTCCGAACGGCCCGTGTCTACGGCGCGCTGCACTTCCGCCAGAATGTCGGCGACGGGACGCATCCGCTCGTGCCCGCGCGTGTACGGCACCACGCAGAACGAGCAGAACTCGTTGCATCCCTCGATGATCGTGACCCAGGCGCGGACCGGGTCGGATCCATGCGCCAGGCCAAGCGGGAACGACACGTCCTCGTACGGGTTGACGTCGAATCGCGGCTTGCTCGTCTCGCGTGCTTCGGCGAGCAGGCGCGGCAACTGCTTGATGGCCTGCGTGCCGACGACGACATCAATTGGTGCGCCACCCGCCAGAAGCTTGCCGCCTTCCTGTTGAGCGACGCAGCCAGTGACGGCGATCATCGGCGCCTTGTCGCCACGATCGTCCGCCGCATCCAGAATCTCGCCAAGTCGCGAACGGACCTTGCCAACGGCCTTCTCGCGCACACTGCAGGTGTTCAGCACCACCAGGTCCGCGGTGGTCTCATCCTCGGCCAATTCGTATCCGTCGGCCTCGAGCAACCCGGTAATCCGTTCGGTGTCGTGGTAGTTCATCTGACAGCCGAACGTTTCGACCACGAACTTACGTGCCACGAGTGACCTTCGCTTTCGCTCGCGACCGACTTTCGCTTTCGCCTTTCGGCTTATGTTCGCCCGTCATGACCGAAGCCGAATGGCTTCTCTGGCGTCCGGCCAACATCTCCCTGGCCGAGGCGACCACCGTGGGCGAAATCGCCGCACCGGCAATCATCCGCGCGAGTTCCTGCTCCCGGCCGCCCTGGTCCAGGCGTGCCACGGTAGTCATGGTGCGGCCGCCCTTGACCACCTTGTCGATCACGATATGCACGTCTCCGCGCGCGGCGATCTGGGGCAGGTGCGTGATGCACAGCACCTGACAGCGCACGGCCAGCTTCTGGAGTTCCGCGCCGACGGCGTCTGCGGCTTCCCCGCCGATGCCGGCATCGACTTCGTCGAACACCAGAGTCCGGGTCACGCCCGCGCCCTGCTCTGCGGCGCCTGCGGACAGACCGTGCAACGCCAGCATCACGCGTGACAGCTCGCCGCCCGAAGCGATCTTCGCCAGGGGCCGCAATTCCTCACCTGGATTCGGCGAGAGGTAGAACTCCACATGGTCGACGCCCCGGCTGGTCCAGCGCGCCTCATCATGCTCGCATGTAGATGTACGGATATCGACGCGACACTTCGGCATGGCGAGCGCCGCCAGCGCCGTCTCCAGCTTTCGGCCCAGCGCTGCGCCCACCTTTCGGCGCGTGGCCGAGAGTTGTCGCGCGACCGCCACGAACGCGCTCGCTGCGTCGGCGGCCCGGCGCGCGAGTTCGGAGGCCTGCTCCTCGCTGGCGCCGAGGGCGTCGAGTTCAGCTTTCAGCGCGTTGCGCCGATCGATGACGTCGCTGAGCGCCGGCCCATGCTTGCGCTTCAGCCGTTCGAGCATCGCCAGGCGGTCCTCGACGTCCTGCAACCGCGCGGGCGACGCGTCGAGTTCGGCCGCGTAGCCGCGCAGGAAGAACGCGAGGTCTTCGAGCCGCGACTTCACCTCGTCGCGCTGGTCGAGATAGACGCGCGCATTGACGTCGATCTCGGCCAGCTCGGCCATGCGCTTCCACACGGTAGCGAGCGACGCGAGCGCCGCGTGCTCGTTCTCGTAGAGCGCGGCGTACGCTTCCGTCGATAACCGGCTGAGGCGGTCAGCGTTGGCCAGCATCACGCGCTCGTCGGAGAGCCGCTCGTCCTCACCGGGTTTGGGATCGACTTTGTCGATTTCCCCCAACTGGAAATTGATCAGCTCGATCCGCGCGGCCTTTTCGCGCTCGCTGAGTTGCGTGCGGTCGAGGGCGGCCCGCGCCGCGCGCCACGCGTCGTAGCGCTCCGCCACGGATGCCAGCAGTTCCGGCGCCCCGAGGTTCTCGTCCAGCAGCGGTCCGTGCGCCTCCGGATTCAGCAGCGCCTGATGTTCATGCTGGCCGTGCAGATCCACCATGCCGCCGCCGAATTCGCGCAACGCCACGGTCGTGGCCAGCGCATCGTCGATGAACGCGCGGCTGCGTCCCTGCGCGGAGACTTCGCGGCGCACGATGGACTCGCGGCCGTCGGCCCATTCGAAAATCGCCTGCACGGTGGCGGTGTCTTCGCCCGTGCGCACCAGATCGGCGCTGGCGCGGCCGCCGACCAGCAGGTCGAGCGCTTCCACGAGCATCGACTTACCGGCGCCGGTTTCGCCCGTCAGTACAGTAAGCCCCGGCTCGAGGTCGATTTCGAGTTGGTCGATGACCGCAAGGTGGCGAATGCTGAGGAAGCGCAGCATGTAGGTAGACGACGCATCCTATCAATGTTTGGCCGGGCTTTTGGCGGCCTGCGGGGGCACGTGCTACTCTTCAGAGCATTCGCGCTACTCCCAGCGGCGCCCTTTTCGATAAACGATGAATTTTGGAAACGCCAAACGTTTCACCTGACCTCGTTCAGCTGATCCTCAACGCCACGCTGCTGGCGAAGTTGATATTGGCCATCCTTCTGGTCTTCTCCGCGATTTCTTGGGGCGTTGTTGCATCCAAGTACGCGCAGTTGCGTCGTGCGTCGGCACAGACCGCGGCCTTTCTCGAGGTCTTTCGCCGCAGCAGCCGCTTCTCTGAAGTGCAGGCTGCCTGCGGCAACCTGACCGCCAGCCCCCTGGTCGGGCTGTTTCAGGCCGGCCACGCCGAAGTGAACGCCCAGTTACGCCACACGGCGACGGCGGCGGATCCGGCCAAGCCAGCCGCGGCGGCGCCGCGTCCAACTCTCAAGAGCATGGAAGCGCTGGATCGAGCCCTGCTGCGTGCGGCCGGCGTTGAAGTTGCCCGCCTCGAGAAGCGCGTGAGCTTTCTCGCCACCACGGCGTCGATCACGCCGTACATCGGCCTGTTGGGCACAGTCATCGGCATCATGAACTCGTTCATGGGCATTGCGGGCGCCGGCTCATCGAGCCTGGGCGTGGTGGCGCCCGGCATTGCCGAAGCCCTCATCGCCACGGCCATGGGGCTGTTTGCGGCGATCCCGGCGGTCTATTTTTACAACGAGCTCACCGGCAAGGTGAAAGCATTCACGGTCGGCATGGACGACTTCGCGATGGAGTTTCTGAACATCGCCGAGCGCAACTTCACGTAGCCGACCGATCATGCCGCGCCTCGATACCTCAGCTTCTTCGAGCAGCGGACGATCGGGACGCCGGGGCCGTGGGCCTCGCGTGTCGACCGCCCTCTCCGAGATCAACGTCGTCCCCTTGGTGGACGTCATGCTCGTGCTGCTCGTCATCTTTATGGTGACCGCGCCGATGATGCAGCAGGGGTTTGAAGTGAACCTGCCGCAGTCCAAGCGGGCCAACCCGATCTCCGCCGAACCCGTCTACGTGTCGGTGCCGACCAGTTTCCGCAAGGACCGCATGGTGAAGCTCGGGAAGGAGTCGTTGCCCATCGGTGCACTGGCCGAGCGCGTGCGGCAGGCCCTGCTCAACACGGCGACGAAGGATGTCTACCTCTGGGGCGACGGCGGGGTGCTCTATTCCGACATCGTTGACGTCACGACCGCGCTGAAGGCCGGTGGCGTGGAGCGGGTGGCTATGGCGACGCAGCCGCCGAAGACCGATAGGTAGGAGGCCGCCCCATGCATGAAGGCGTGAGCGACATCCTCGTGGCCCGGGCTCGGGAACTCGACGGCGTGAGCCGGCCGATCACGGCGTCGTTTGCCATTCATGTGGGCCTGCTGCTGACACTGGCGCTGCTGCCCTCCTCGTGGCTCGCGACCAAGGCGCCGGAGAAGCTGATGGTAATCAGCCTCGGGGCCGGCGCGGTGGGGCCGGATCCCACCGGTTTGACCGCGCTCGGTGGCAAAAAGGTCGAGGCCGTGGCGCCACCGACCAACCGCCCGGAGCCGATCATCCCGACCGCGCCGAAGTCCACCGCGATGGTCGAGCCGCTGAAGGCGCCGGTGAAGCCGGTCGCGCCGCCCAAATCGACGGCCACCACTCCAGCGCCGCAGACCATGCCGACGACCAAGCCGTCGACGGGCGCCGTGATTACGCCCGGAAATGCCGTGGCCGCCACGACCGCAACAGGGTTGGGCGTCGGGCTGTCGACTGGCGGCCAGGGCGGGTCCGCGCTGGATTCAAATTGGTGCTGCCCGGACTGGACCAATTTCATGCTCAGCCATGTCTACTGGAATGAGCACCAGGGCGTCACCGGCACGGTGGTCATCCAGTTCACCGTGCTCCGCGACGGGTCGATCGCCGATGTGAAAATCAAGACAACGAGCGGCGTCTTCCTATTGGACGCAGATGCGCAACGCGCGGTCCTGACGGCAAAGCTTCTGCCGCTACCGGCCGCCTACGAGCCGAATCGGCTCTCGGTCACGCTGACCTTCCCCTATACAAAATGAGACGCATACATCTTCTTGCTGTTGCTGCCGCTGTAAGCGCGGCGTCCCTGCTCTCGGCGGCTGCGTCACCGGACGCGCGGGGCATGGCGGATCGCTACGCCATGCCGCAGGCACAGGAGCAGTCGCTGTCGGTCACGATGATCAACCGGCCCGGGGCTCCGCCGCACATCGCGGTGCCGCCGTTTGTCGTGCTTACTGCCGACCAGACCACGCAGGACGCATCACGGACGGTGACGGACGTGCTCAGCGCCGACCTGAAGTTCGAGCGTGAGTTCGACGTCATGCCGGCTGCGAGCTACACCGGCGTGCCGTCGGCGCAGTCCATCGAGTCGCTGCCCTACGATCGTTGGGCGCAACTGGGCGCCGACTTTGTGGCGCTCGGCACGATCAAGGCCGCGGCCGGCGGCAAGTTCGACATCGAACTGCGCGTCGTCAGCATCAAGGAGCGGCGACAGAGCTATGGCGCGGCGTTTTCCGGCGGCGCGCGCGACGTTCGGCGCATCGCGCACACGTTCTCCGATGAGATTCACAAGAACCTGCGCGGCGTTGACGGCGTCGCTCGGACGCGGATCGCGTTCTCGTCCACGCGCGACGGCGAGCGCTACGGCAAGACCGTGGAGGAGCGCTCGGCCAAAGAGATCTACATCATGGATTACGACGGCGCGAACCAGCAGAAGGTGACGGCGAACCGCTCGCTGAACATCTCGCCATCGTGGTGTCCGGATGGCCAGTGCCTCGCCTACATGACGTATGCGTCCGGTTTCCCCGACATCCTGCTGCAGAACATTTACGGCCAGATCGGCCGGTCGAATCCGGCGCACGGCACGGACTTGATCCAGAACTACCTGCCGCGGGTTTCCCCCGACGGCACGAAGATCGCCTACGGTTCCACACGCAACGGTGAGGCGATGGACATCTACGTCGTCAATCGTGACGGCACCGGGCAGCGCCGCCTGACGAATAACCTGGCGAATGACGGCGCGCCCACCTGGTCGCCGTCCGGCAACATGATCGCGTTCACGTCGAACCGCACGGGCAGCGTCCGGATCTACCTCATGAGTCCTGATGGCAGCGGCCTCCGCGGCGTCGAGAACAACTGCTCGCACTGCGACCGCCCCACCTTCGCGCCGGGCGTCAGCGGTCTACTGCTCGCCTACTCCACACAAACCGGCGTCGGCCACGACATCGAACTGTGGGACATGAGCACGAATCAGGCGCGGCGGCTCACGAACGGTGAAGGCACCAACGAGAGCCCAAGCTTCGCGCCCAACGGCCGTCATGTGTTGTTCTTCACGACCCGCTGGGGCAAGGAGCAATTGGCCATCGTGGACATCGACGGCAAGAACCTGCGTCGCCTGACTGATCTCGGCGCAAATACGTATCCGAACTGGTCTGGATTCTCGAAGTAAAACGCTATGCTTATGAAGGACCCAATGATGCTGCGCACCCGATTCGTTCTTGTTTTGTCCGTTGCGGCCCTAGTCACCGTTACGGTGGGCTGTGGCCGCAAGAAGCCGCCGGTCGCGACCCCGACGCCGCCGCCGCAGGTGGTGGCCGATCCGACGCCGATCGCTCCGCAGCCCGCGCAGCCGCGCCCGCCCGCGCCGCCGCCACCGCAGGAACCGCCGCCCGTACCGATGCAGCCGCTGCCGGCCGATGACATCACGTCCAAGGATCTCGACACGCTCAACAAGGAGCAGTTCCTGAAGCCGATCTTCTTCGCATACGACAGCGATGAAGTGGATGCGACCGGTCAGGGCGTGCTGGTGGCCAACGCGCAGACCATGAAGAAGTACACCGCGCTGACGATCACGATCGAAGGCCACAGCGACGAGCGCGGCACCGCGGAATACAACCTCGCGCTCGGCGAACGCCGCGCGCTCTCCACCAAGAACTATCTCGTCTCGCTGGGCATCGCCGCCGATCGCATCAAGACGGTGAGCTACGGCAAGGAATTCCCGTTCGATCCGGGCCACGACGAGGCGGCGTTTTCGAAGAACCGCCGCGCGCACTTCGTGGTCACCGCGAAATAGGATGTTCGCCATGCGCGTTACTCTGCCGATCCTGACGTTGTCGCTGCTGTTCGCGGCGCCGGCGACCGGGTTCGCTCAAAACAAAGTTGATCAGCAGATGTTCGCCGAACTGCGCATGTTGCAGGAGCAGGTGCAGCAACTGCGCCTCGCGGTGAACGCGTTGGCTGACAGCGTGAAGGCGGTCAACGCGAAGCAGGACGAGCAGGCCAACACCTCGCGCAAGTCCTTTGCCGACCAGAAACTGCTCACCGACGCGATCACTGACAGCATTCGCATCCTGCGCGAGAAGGGCGACGACACGAACGTGCGCATCTCCACGGTCGCGAACTCGCTCGAGGGTATGCGACAAGTGGTGCAGGCGCTGCAGTCGAGCGTCGTGCAGGCGATGGCGGCGGCGCAGGCCAGCGCCAGCGGCGCCCCGCCCGTTGGCGATCCGGCCGCCGGTACTGCCCCCGCGCAGACCCAACCGGTGAACGCGGCCTCACTGCAGTCGCCGAAAGTGTTGTACGAGAACGCCTACAGCGACTACGCCGCCACACGGTACGAATTGGCGATCCAGGGCTTCCAGGCGTACCTGCGCACATTCCCGAATTCGCCGGACGCGTATCAGGCGCAGTTCCAGATCGGCGAGTCGTACTTCGCGCTGGGCCGCTACCCCCAGGCTGTTCAGGCGTATCGTGAGGTCATCGAGACCTACAAGACCTCGCCCTGGGTGCCGGATGCGTACTACAAGCGCGGCATCTCGTATCGCGAGCAAGGCATGAAGGATCCGGCGCGATCTGATTTTCAGTACGTCATGAAAAACTTTCCAGACAACACGCTGGCGCCGCTGGCCAAGGCCGCGTTCGACGGAATCAAATAGAGGAGAAAGACGACGATGGGCAGCGTAAACAAGGCAATTCTGATCGGTAATCTTGGCAAGGACGCGGAGCTGCGGTACACGTCGGGCGGCACGCCTGTCGCCTCGTGCCGCATTGCGACCACCGAGAAATTCAACGATCGCGAAGGCAACAAGAAAGAAGACACTCAGTGGCACAACATTGTCATCTGGGGCAAGACCGCTGAAGCCATCCACACGTATCTCGTGAAGGGCAAGCAGATCTACGTGGAAGGCAAACTGCAGACGCGCAAGTGGCAGAACAAAGACGGCGTCGACCAGTACACGACCGAAGTCCGCGCGGACCGCGTGGTGCTGCTCGGCGGTGGGGGCGGTGCGGGCGGCGGAAGCGCGATGGGCGGTGCTCGTCCGCAGAGCAGTCGTCCGGCCTACGGCGGTTCGAGCGCGTCCGACATGGGCGGCAACGGCGGAGACTTCTCCCCGGTCGACACGCCGAACGACGACGATATTCCGTTTTAGTGGGACCGGGGACCTAAAGGTCCCCGGCTACGACTTTAGAGGGACCGGGGACCTAAAGGTCCCCGGCTACGATTTACTACGAGTTGCGGCTACGACTGTCTGCCGTATCGATCTTCGAGGCGCACCACGTCGTGCAGTTCCGGCGTGGACGCTTCGAGGATGTCTGAGTCTTCGATCGCCGTCATTCGATGAATCGTCGGCGGCGTGACGTGCACGGACTCTCCCGGCAGCATCTCGCGCGCTTCAAGTGTGCCGTTCACGTCTATTTCAAACAAGATCTTGCCTGACCAGACGTGGATGACTTCGTCTTTCTGGTTGTGGTACTGCAGGCTCAGGGCGTGGCCCTTGTTGATGTGGATCACCTTGCCCACATAGCGATCCGTCTTGGCCCAGTGAATTTCGTAGCCCCAGGGCTTCTCCACTCGCGTCACGTCACTCATGTCTGTGTCCCCTTCAGGCCCGTCGCGCCCGCGTGCATGGCGTCCGCGACGGGGATCAACAACTCGTGTACTGCCTGCGCGGATGCCGCGCGCACCGCGTGTCTCGCCAGCCGTCGGGCGTCGCGGCTGTCGATCGCCAGCAGCGCGCGCTTGACGATCGGAATTGACGACGGCGTCATGCTGAACTGCCGGAAGCCGAGGCCCACCATCAGGACGACCAGCAAGGGATCGGCCGCCATCTCGCCGCAGACCGACAGCGGGCGCTTCTCGGCTCGCGCCCCGACCGCGATCAACCGCAGCAGCCGCAGGACTGCGGGCGCCATCGGCTCATAGTGCCCCGCCAGGCGCTCGTCCGTGCGGTCCACCGCCAGAGTGTACTGGATGAGGTCGTTGGTGCCCACGCTGAGAAAGTCCGCGTCGCGCGCCAGCGCATCGGTCGTGAGCGCCGCCGCGGGCACTTCGATCATGGCGCCGATCGGAATCCCTGCGAGTTCTGCGGCCAGGCCGGCTTCGCGTGCGATCTCCACAATCATGCGGCGCGCCGCGCGCATTTCATCCGCCGACGTCACAAATGGCAGCAGGATCCGCAGCGTGCCGCTCGACGATGCACGGATGAGCGCGCGGACCTGCGCGCGAAACCGCTCGTCATGCTGGAGGCCGGTGCGGATCCCGCGCAGACCAAATCGATCGCGATGTCCGCCCGTGCGCGATGCGACCGTGCCCCGCTCCTCGCCCGCATCGAACGTGCGAATGGTCACGGGACGTGGCGACATCGACGACAGCAGACCGCGATACACCGCGGTCTGCGCCTCTTCAGCGGCGCTGTCGGGATGGCCCGCATCAAGGAGGAACTCCGAACGGTACAGCCCGATGCCCTCCGCGCCGGCGTCGATGACTCGCGCGATCTCGTCGGCAATCTCGAGGTTCGCTTCCAGCACCACGCGTTCGCCATCGGCGGTGACGGCGACGCGGCCGCGCAAGTCCTCGAACGCGGCCAGCGCGGCGCGCGCCATTTCTCCGCGCTGTCGCCAGCGTTCCTGCACCTCTTCCCCGGGGTCGACGATGACTTCGCCCGAAGTGCCGTCCAGCGCCAGCAACTGTCCCGGCGTGATGGTCTGCGATGCCCCGCTGAGGCCAATGACCACGGGCACCCCCATCGAGCGGGCCAGGATGACGGTGTGATGGGTGGGGCTGCCGATTTCGAGGATCAGCCCGCGCACGCACGCCCAGGCGAGCTGCGCCGCCACCGACGCCGGCAACTCGCGAGCGACGACGATCACCGGCGCGTTCACGTCCTGAATCAGGTCCACGAGCGGATCGAGGTCCGGACGCAGATTTCGCTGCAGCCGGCCGCTGACATCCGAGAGATCGCCGACGCGCTCCGACAGCCAGGCGTCGCCCTCGCGCGCGAAGACGTCGTGCAGTTCCTGAATCGCGCGCTGTAGCGCCCAGTCCGCGTTGATGCGCTCCTGGCGAATGAGCGCGTCGGCGCGGGAGACGAGCAGCGGGTCGTCGAGCATCAGCAACTGCGCGGCAAAAATCGAGGCCTGCGCCGCGCCGACGGTGCGCGACACGCGCGACGAGATCTCTTCCAGTTGCAGCCGGGTGCGGTCGCGCGCAGCGCGCAGGCGCTGGCGCTCGCGATCGACGCCACTCGCGGCGAGCCGGTACCGGACATCGTGCGCATCGCGAGCGGCCACGACGGCGCGCCCGAGCGCGACGCCCGGCGCCACTCCGCGTCCGTTGTATCGCGTCATGCCGGGTCTTCGAACCCTCGGGCGGTCAGCGACGCCAGGGCCTCGATGGCCTGGACCTCATCGGGGCCATCGGCGTTGATGATGAGGGTCGTGCCCCGGGCGGCGGCCAGCAATAACAGGCCCAGGATGCTCTTGCCGTCAACCATCCGGGTGCCGCGGCCGACCCGGATCTTGCAGGTGAATCGCCCCGCCACGTGCACGAAACGCGCGGCCGCCCGCGCGTGCAGGCCGAGCGGGTTCACGACCGGGGCCGAGTGCTCGATCACGCGTCGCCTCGCAGCAGGTCCGACGCGACGCGAATCGCCACGCGGCCATGCTCGCAGATCTCCCGGGCCAGCGCGACCAGATCACCCGTTGCGGGGGCCTTCGCCAGTTTGATCAGCATCGGCAGGTTGGCGCCGGTGAGCACCTCGACCTTGCCGGCTTCGAGAAACGACAATCCCAGATTGGAGGGCGTGCCGCCGAACATGTCGGTCAGCAGCAGCACGCCGCGCCCTTTGTCGACCTTCGCGATGGCGCGTTCAATGGCATCGCGGGCAACGGTGACATCGTCGTGCCACCCGATGGAGACCGCCATGAACCCGGGCAGGTCGCCGACGATCATTTCCGCCGCGTTGAGCAGTTCAGTCGCAAATTGTCCGTGGCTGATAACGACAACTCCGACGGTGGACGTGGTCGCTGGGGTCATGGCATTCCTTTAGCGTTTGGTGTCACCGATTTCGCGGTGCCGCAGCCGCACCTGGGCGCCGGGCACCTCCCCGAGCCTGGCCGCGAGCGCTTCGGCGATGGCGACGGAACGATGCTGTCCGCCGGTGCAGCCGATCGCGACGGTCAGATACGCCTTGCCTTCGGCCAGATACTGCGGCAACAGGAACTGCAGCAGCGCGGTCGTGAGTTTCAGAAACTGGCGCGCGGGCTTCTGCACGAGCACATAGCGTGCGACGCGCTTGTCCTGACCGGTGAGCGGGCGCAACGCCGGGACGAAATGCGGGTTGTTCAGAAAGCGGACGTCGAAGACGAGATCCGCGTCGGTCGGCACGCCTCGACGGAACCCGAAGCTCATGACGTTCACCGACAGCGGCACCGGCTCGTCGCTGCCCATCGCAAACGCCACGACCGCGCGCCGCAGTTCGTGCACGTTCAGGTGCGACGTGTCGATGATTTTGTCGGCCAATTTTCGAATCGCGAGCAGCACGCTGCGCTCTTCGCGCAGGCCTTCTTTGGGCGATCGGGTCGGCGCGAGCGGATGCGGCCGGCGCGTCTCGCTGAATCGCCGCACCAGCATCGTCTCATCCGCGTCAAGGAACAGGAGCGTCGGCGTAATGCCCTTGCGCCGCTTGAGCTGCCGATAGACCCGCGGGAAGCTCGCCAGCGACTCCCCTTCGCGCACATCCACGACCACGGCCGCGCGCGAGATGTCGCTGCGCGTCTGGGTCAGATCGGCGAAGGTGGGGATCAGCGGAACAGGGAGATTGTCGACACAGAAGAAGCCGAGATCTTCAAGCGCGCGAATCGCCTGGGACTTCCCCGCGCCCGACAGGCCCGTGACGATCACAAATCGCGGGCTCACGTTCTTCTTCGTGGCGCGGGCAGGACGCGTGCGGGCCGTCACAGATCTTCCTCGCTGTCACCGCCGCGTTCGGCGATCGTCTCCAGGCGGCGTTCGAGGCGCTCCGCGAGTTGCTTCGCCGCGTGGCGGCCTCGCAACCGCAGCATCTGATTGCGTGCAGCCACCTCAACGAGCATGGCCAGATTCCGTCCCGGCGCCACCGGCATGCGAATCAGCGGCACCTTCACGCCGAGCATCTCTTCCATTTCAATATCGAGCCCGAGCCGGTCGTACTCGCGGCCCACTTCCCATCGCTCCAGGCGGACGATGAGTTCCACGCGCTTCGACGAACGCGTCGCCGAAATGCCGAACAGGTCGCCGACGTTGATCAGGCCGAGCCCGCGAATCTCGATGTGGTTGCGTGTGAGTTCCGGGCAGGCGCCGACCAGCATG
>CAYHEX010000096.1:0-12453 GCA_964355365.1 uncultured Solibacteraceae bacterium
CCCCACCGCGCACCTCTGGATCGCGCGGGTGCAGTACATCGGCATCGTGAGTCTGCCGGTCTTCTGGTTTCGATTCGCCGGCGGGTACGCTCAACGCCTGAACTCACGCGACCCGCGGCTGGGCGTCCTGTGGCTCGTGCCCATCGTCACAGTGATCGCCGCCTTCACCAACGATTCACACCACCTGCTCTGGCGCGATGTGGTGATGCCGACCGGCGCGCAGGTGCTGCCGACCTTCGTGCGCGGCCCCGTCTTCTGGGTGAACTGGGTGTACGCGTACGTGCTCATCGCCACCGGCACGGTCTGGCTCGCGCTGAGCCTGCGCCACTACAGCGCGCGGTATCGGGTGCAGTTGTGGCTGCTGATTCTCGGTGTGCTCATCCCCTGGGTCGGCAATCTGATGTACATCCTCAACTGGGTTCCGCTACCCGGACTCGACATCACGCCGGTCGCGTTCGCCATCACCGGCGCCTGTTTCGTGGCCTCGGTCTTCTCCGCCAGACGCTGACACGATGAGCGACGATAAACCGTTTCATAACCCGTTTGGGGCGCTCCGCACGCTGCGCGACTCGCTGCCGGAGCGCCCCACGCCGCCGGCACCACCCGCGGGCACGACGCGCCCGCCCGACCCGGCAGGCCCGACGCGCCCGGCGATTGCCCGCGCTGTGGTGCGCATGGAGCGCAGCGGTCGCGGCGGCAAAGAAGTGACGGTGATCGAGCATCTCGGCATCCCGCCGATCGAGCGCGAGAAGTGGGTCAAGGCGCTCAAGGCCAGCCTCGGATGCGGTGGCGTGGTGGAAGGCGACACGCTGGTCCTGCAGGGCGACCATCGGAAGCGCCTGCCGCCGCTGCTGACGGCTCGCGGCGTGAAGAAGATCATCATCGGCTGATCCGCCGTCCGTGGCTAACGCCGCAGCGGATCCAGAACGTCGTGCACTTTCTGCAGTAACCCGCTTGGGGTGTAGGGCTTGGCCAGAAACACCACGTCCGCTCGGGAAATGCCGTGCCGCAGCACCGCGTCGTCAGCGTAGCCGCTCGTGTAGATCACCCGCAGCGAGGGCTGCTTGGCGACCAAGGCCGTCGCCAGTTCACGCCCGCCGACGTGCGGCATCACGACGTCGGTAATGAGCAGGTCCACCTGCCCGCGCTGCTGATCAAACACACCAATCGCCGCCCGTCCATCGGGGGCCTCGAGCACGCGATATCCGGCAGACGCGAGCGCGATGACCGCCAGACGTCGCACCGGTTCCTCGTCTTCGACGACCAGCACCGTCTCACCGCTGCCGCGCGGCACCCGTGCGGGTGCGTCCGGCGCGGCGGCCACCACGCCGTCGACCACCGGCAACGCGATGATGAACGATGTGCCCGTCCCCGGTGCCGTGTCGAGATGGATGTGGCCACCGTTCTGTTCCACCAAACCAAGCACAACGGCCAAGCCGAGGCCGGTGCCCTTGCCGACGCCCTTCGTGGTGAAGAACGGCTCGAAGATGTGGGCGCGCACCTCCGGAGGAATGCCCTCACCGGTGTCGGTCACGGTCACCCGGACGTACTCTGCGACAGGGATCGGGCGCCCCGTCGCGTCGAGACCCGCCTGGCAGTACGCGTGACCGGTGCTGATCGTCAAACACCCGCCTCCGGGCATCGCGTCGCGCGCATTGACGCAGAGGTTCATCACGATCTGTTCGAGCGAGCCCGGGTCGATGAAGACGGCGCGCACATTCTCCTCGACGGCGACGACGAGTTCCACATCCTCGCCCAGCACACGTCGCAACATCCGGTTCATGTCTTTGACGACAACGTTGACATCAACGATCTTGGGTGCCGCGACGGTGCGTCGGCTGAAGGTCAGCAGCTGTCGTGTCAGGTCCGCGGCGCGTCCACTGGCACGACGGATGTCCGACGCAAACTGCCGGCGCGGGTCCCCTTCCGGGAATTGGTCCTGCAGCATGTCGCTGTAGCCAAGAATCACCGTCAGCAGATTGTTGAAGTCGTGCGCCACGCCGCCGGCCACCTGACCGAGCGCCTCCATCTTGTGGGCCTGGCGCAGATCGGCTTCGAGTTTCCGGCGCTCGGAGATGTCGCGCGCCACGGCGATGATGTGGCGTTCTCCGTCGAGTTCAAACGCGCTGACCGCGACGTCCACCTCCAGAGACGTGCCGTCCTTGCGTCGAACCTCCATCTCACGCCGGCGTCCCACATCCGTCGGCCTCGATGAGGGGACCAGTTGGGCGATGTGACACCCCAGCACTTCGGCGGCAGTGTAGCCAAAGCTTTGCTCCGCGGCAGCATTGAACGACGTGATCGTGCCGAACTGATCGGTGCTGATGATGCCGTCCTGCGTGTGGCTGAGGATGGATTGGGCCCATGCCTCGGCATGGTGCTGCCGTGTCAGGTCGCGCAAGACCACGAGCACGGCGCGCCGTGACGGATCGATCACTTGCGTGCCTGTCACAAGCACCGGCACCGAACGGCCGTCGAACCGGATGAGCCGCCGTTCAATCGGCGACAGCGGACGTCCGGTCGCCAGCAGTTCGTTCACCTGGTCGCGGACGGACTGATGCACGTCCTCCGAGAACATCGCAAACACCGAGGTGCCGATCACTTCGCTCGGGACGGTGGCGCCGCGCAGCGCCACATAGGCCGGGTTGCAGTAGGCCAGGCAGTCGTTCTCCATCACGAACACGGCATCGGGCAGCACGTCGAGGAATCGCCGGTAGCGTTCCTCACTGGTGCGCAACGCCTCTTCCGTGCGCATCCGATCGGTCACATCCGAAGCCACCCCCTGGAGCGACAGTGGCTCGCCGGCGGCATCGCACTGCACCTCTCCCGCGAGCGCGAACCATCGGATCTCGCCGTCCGGTCGGCGGGACCGCACCGACAGGTCGAAGCGCTCCGGGCGCTGCAGGGCCGCTTCGTACGCGGCGGCGGCGGCCTCTCGATCTGCGGGCAGCACGTGCTCGAGGAGTTCGTTCATGCTGGACGGAGGGCTCGACAGCCCGGTCATCTCGAACACCTCACGGGACCAGAACACCGCGCGCGTCCTCAGATCAACGCTCCACACGCCCATGCGAGCCGCGGTGAGCGCCAGTTCAAGACGCTTCTCGCTCTCGCGCAGGGCCTGCTCATCGCGCTTCCGGGCCGTGATGTCGCACGACACACCGATCAGGCCCACGACCGCGCCGGTCTCATCGTGCAGCGGCCCCTTGGTGACCAGATACGTGCGCGTCACACCGGCGGCGGTGAGCGTTTCCTCGGCGGTCTCGGACCGATTGCCCTCCATCAGCGCGGCATCATGGCGCCGAAGCCCGTCCGCATCGGCTAAATCAAACAACGCTGAGTCGTCCTTGCCCAGCAGTTCGCCAACCGGCCTGCCCACGACGTCGGCGGTCGCGCGGTTCGCATACAGATAACGGCCGTCGCGATCCTTGACGAACACCGCATCGGCAGTGCCCTCCGCGATGGCATTGAGAAGCTTCGACTGACGATGCGATTCATCCTCCGCGCGACGGTGGGCACGTGACGATCGGCCGTGCGCCGCCGATGCGAGCAGCACGATCGACACCACCACGGTGAACAGGAAGGCCAGGCCCGCGACGGAGCGCACGAACAGCGTGTCCAGACGCTTGTTGGCCGTGTCAGCCAACGCCTGGACCATCGCATCCAATCGCGCCGCTTCCGGCGCCAGTTGGGCGTAGGCCACCGAGAGATGCTCGTCCGTCCGGGTGGGCGCAAAGCTCGTGGCCCCCAGTCCGTCGATGCGATTGCGGAACGCGACGAGCTGGTCGCTCAATGTCCGCTCGGCCCCCACGGTCTGGAGGCTATCAACGGCGCGGCCAACCTGCCCGCTCACGGCTCCGAGACGCACGAGGGCCCGAGCCGCGTGCGCGGGGTCGACGTCGTCCTCATGCAGCGAGAGCTCCAGGAAGCTCTCGGCCAGGCTCAGCCGGGCCGCGTGCATCGCGGCAGCCGACGCGCCCACGCGGTGAATGGCCAGTTCGGCCGCGTCGTGAATCCGGTTGAACAACACGCCGACCATCACCAGCGCGATCACGATGGACAGCACCGCAAACACGCGTTTCAGCGCGAAGCCGGCTGGGCGTGTGGACTGCAGATCGGGCGGCGTGAACATGCGGATCATCGCCTGGCTGGGGCAGAAACCCCGTCAGGCTGCGAAATTCCCCTCTAGTGGGCCGTGGTGCCACCAAGCCCGTAGGGGGCGCGCAGCAAGGGAAGGTGCTGCTGCAAGAACACTGCCGCCGGGGAACCGCAGCTACACGAAACCCGCTTCGGCCGCGTGCGTGCCGCCCTCGAATCGCGCGTGGCCAAACGGCGACAGGTCGAACTCGAGGTCCCGTCCGGCGATCACGTCCGCGAGGATCCTCCCGGCGGCCGGCGAATGCTGGAACCCATGTCCGCTGAATCCGGCAATGGTGAACATCCCGTCCGGCCCGGTCGGACCGATGATCGGCATGGCGTCGGGCGTCATCTCGTAGAGACCCGCCCAGCTCTTCACAATTGACGCGTCGGCGAGCGCCGGCAGCCGCCGTGCCGCCACCGGCACGATCTGATCCAGCACACTCCAGTTCACGCTGATGTCGAAGCCGGGGCGCTCAGTGGGATCGCCCATGCCGAACAAGAGATGCGCGCCCTCCCGGTGAAAGTAGAACGACGTTTCGAAGTCGATGACCAGGGTGCGCGACGCCGGCCAGACGGCCTGCGCGGGTGGCGCCGCGATGAAGATGTGACGTCGCAGCGGCCAGATCGGCAGCGAGACACCGGCCATCGCGCCGATCGACGCGGCCCACGCGCCGGTCGCGTTGACCACACACCGCGTCGCGATCACCTCGTGGCTCAGCTCAACGCCGGTGACCGCGCCGTGCTCGACGCGAATCCCGGTGACTGCCGCGTCACGCCGGATCTCGACACCCGCGCGGCGCGCCGCCGCCGCGAACCCCATGGTCACGCCGTTTGGATCGCAGATGCCGTCACGCGCGCAGAACGTCGCGGCCTGCACGTCGTCGGTGCATAGCCCAGGTGCGAGCGCGGCCGCGGCCTGGGCGTCGAGCCAGTCGACGTGAACACCGAGCCGTCGCTGCAGCGCGACGGCGGTCTCGAACGCCGCGATGTCCTGCGGCCGGGAGAGCAGAAACAGATAGCCGTCCTGATGAAAGTCGATCGGTGCACCAACGACAGCCTCGAACTGTTCGAACATCCGAATCGACTCGAGTGACAGTTGAATGTTGGCTTCGGTGGAGAACTGATGGCGCACACCGCCGGCATTGCGCCCGGTCGATGCGGTGCCGAGCTGCGACTCGCGTTCAAGGAGGACGACGTTGGTGATGCCGCGCTGAGCCAGATGCCACGCCACGCTCGCGCCCATGCAGCCGCCACCGATGATCACGACATCTGCGGCGGATCGCATCGCTACCGTTTGCCGAAGTCGCTGAGCGAGTACTCAGAACTCAGCGTGGTCTTCAGCGCGGTGAGCGCCTGACGCGTACGCATGTCCTGCGCCGACACTTTGACGCCGTCGGCGTTGGGACCAGTCGGCGGCTCGGTGTCGGCGAGATCCTGCCAGATCGCTTCGACACCGGCGGCGGTTTCAATCGAGAAGACCTTGAACTCCTCCGGATGGAGGTTCTGGTACTTCAGCAGCAGGTTGCTCCAGAGAAACACGCCGACCGTGAAGTGATGCCGCAAGCCCGGGATCGTCTTTCGATGCGTGACGACCAGACGCACACAGGCGAGCACCGCGAGGAACCGGTCGGGCCTGAGAAACAACGACGCGCGCTGCCACATGCGGCGGAGGTTCGCGAACGAGCTGAACTGAAACTTGAGATATTCCGGCAGACTGCCGTAGCCGAGCGCGTGATCCGGAACGAACACGTCGCCATCACGCATGATCGCGACGTGCGCTTCGAAGCGCCGCCGGAAGAATGCCGCGCCGGTGAACTTGTGAATGAAGTCGATGAAGCCGGCGATCAGGAACTCGCGCGGTTGCAGGTAGCGGATGTTGCTCTCGACCTTCGACACGCGCTCGTTCTGCAGCGCGAGTGTGCCCTCGCCCTCCTGATACTCGACGAGTCGCCCCGTGCGCTTCATGCGCGCGTAGAGCGGCGTACCAGGTAGCGCGATCAAGAACGTCGGATCACCACCGAGCAGCCCCGACTCCATGACGCCGGTCAGGGTGTCGTCGAAGAGCGAGGGACGGTCGCTGTCGAAGCCGAAGATCAGCCCCGGGATGACGAGGAACCCGCGCGCCTGAATCGCGCGCAGCGCGTCGACCATCTGATCGGTCTCGTTGTGGTTCTGCACCTTCGCCATCTCGAGAATCGAGTTGGCGTTGAACGACTCGACGCCGATGAAGACGGCCGTAAAACCCGCGCGGCGCATCTTCGCCATCAGATCCGGCAGCCGGCTCAGGTTGACGGTGAGCCACGTGTAGAGCGCGACGCGACGACCTGTGCGCGCCTGCCACTCGAGAATGGCATCGACGCAGGCGTTGGCCCAGACGATGTCGCCGATGAAGTTGTCGCAGGCGAGCTGAATCTGGTGAATACCGAGCGCCGCGTACGCCTCGAGCTCCTCCACGATCAGGTGGGGATCTTTGACGTGCGTCTCGTTGTTCTGCGGCAACACGCGGATGTCGCAGAACTCGCACAGGAACGGACAGCCGCGCGACACCTCAACGACCGCGCCGTAGTAGCGCGACGCCTGAGTCTCGAGCAAATCGAACCGCACGGCCTTCGCCTGCCCGACCGGAAACCGATCCGCCCGGACGATGCGCGGGTTGGCGCCGGGTCCTTGAGCCGCCAGCGTCGTCAGAAACGCGGGCAGCGAAGCTTCGCCGTCGAGCACGAACAGGTGATCGAAGCCCCTCAGTTCGTCGAGCCGGTGATCCTGCTCGAATGACCACGTGATCGGGCCGCCGAGGATATGCAATGCCGATGGAAAGCGCGCCTTCAGCCGAGCGTGCGTCGCGAGAATGGACTCCAGATCCTGATTGATGCCGCTGTAGGCGAACACCTCCGCCTCTGGCACCGACTCGACCGGATCGAGTGTGCAGTCAAAGACGGACGGCGTCCATTCGGCCGGCACGTAGGCCGCGAGCGTATACGCCCAGAGCGGCACGAACCGGACGCCCTGATTCTGCTCGTAGTACAGGTGTGGCGAATGGACGAACTGAATTCGTTTTGGGGCGGGAGCCACACCGGGATTATCTGACAAAATGCCGTCGACATGCGCCTCTCGCCGCTGGCCTCCGCTCTTGTGCTGCTCACCTCCATTGGCGCCTGCGCGCCTAAGCCGCCGGCGCTTCCGGGGCCCGAGATCGAACCGCGGATTACTGCCTACCAACGTGAGGTCCTGGGCGCGCTGACGGGCGAGACCGAGATCCGGCCGGGCGTGAAGCTGGCCAATCGATTCGCGATCGAGAACAAGCGCGAGGCGCGCACCTACATTGCGGCGCAGCTGACGAAGCTCGGTCTCACGCCGCAGCGACAGCCGTACGGCACCGAGAGCGAGAACGTCTATGCGGTGTTGTCATGCGGCCGAGCGGGCGCCGAGACGGTCGTCTTTGGCGCCCACTACGACTCGGTGCGCGCTGCGCCCGGTGCGAGTGACGACGGCACCGGTGTCGTTGCGGTGCTCGCCACAGCGCGGGAACTGGCAAAGACGAGCCCTTCGACTACGCTCAGGGCAGGCCGCACGCGCGACATCATCTTCGTGTTCTTCGACGAAGAAGAACGCGGCCTCGTCGGCAGCAAGAACTTTGCGCAGATGCTGAAGGACAAGAACACCGCGGTCCACTCGGTCCACACCATTGATCAGGCCGGCTGGGACGAGAACGGCAATCGCGCGCTCGAACTGGAGTTGCCGTACCCGGGCGCGGTCGATCTCTACAAGCAGGCCGCGGCGGCGCTGAACATGACGATGCCGCTGTGGGAAACGACAGAGGCGGGCTCAGATCACTCGTCGTTCCGAAAACTCGGCTTCAAGGCCATCGGCGTCACCGAGGAATACCGGCACAAAGACACGACACCGTTCATTCACAAGGCCGGCGACACATTCGCCACCATCAACTGGCCGTACCTCGCCGCGACAACGCGACTGATGATCCAGGTGATGCGACAGTTGGCCATGTCTTAGCCCGGACGTGAATCCCTCTTGCCGATTCCCCGATATCAGATTCACGATCTTCGATTCACGATCTTCGATTCGCGATCTTCGATTCACGATCTTCGATTCGCGATCTTCGATTCGCGATTTCAGATTCCCGATCGCCCGATTGACGGACGTCGCGTTCCATCTGAATTAGCGCGACGTCACCTTGGGGTGCCAGGTCTGCAGGACGCGCATGTAGTTGCCGCGTTCGAAGGCCTCCGGGTTCGGGTTCTTCTCGAGGCTCATGCTGCCCTGCGCCTGACGCAGCGACGAGTAGTCGTGGTCGATCAGCCACTGGCCGAGTTCGCGCAGTGTCGTCGCCAGCCGCCCCGGGCCGTGGTGCAGCAGCGCAGAGGTCATCTGCACCGCATGCGCGCCGGCCATGACGGCTTTGAGCGCGTCGATGCCTGAATGCACACCGCCGGTCGCGGCGAGCGAGAGGCGCGTGCGACCGGAGAGAATCGCCAGCCACCGCAACCGCAGCAGCAGTTCGTCCGGTGTGGACAACTGGAGCCTCGGCACCGACTCGAGCATCTCGGGATCGATGTCCGGCTGATAGAACCGGTTGAACATGACGACCCCGCTGGCGCCGGCCGCCTCGAGTTCGAGCGCGAGATGGGACATCGAGGAGTAGAACGGCGAGAGCTTCACCGCGATCGGGATCGTGATGTGCGTCTTGATGGTCCGGACCGTTTCGAGGAGCCGCGCTTCAACGTCCGCGCCGGTTTCGAGCGCGTTGGTCGCCACGTGATAGAAGTTCAGTTCGATGGCGTCTGCGCCGGACTGCTGGATCTGCTTCGCGTAGCTCAGCCAGCCCTCCGAGGTCGTGCCGTTCAGTGAGCCGATCACCGGCACCTTGACGGCCTTCTTGATCGCGCGCACCTGCTCGAGGTATTTGTCGGGACCGAACGCGAAGTCGTCGGCCGGCGGGAAGTACGAGAGCGCCTCGGCGTTCGAGTCGTCATGCAGCAGCATGTGATGCATCATGCCGAGCTGATCGCGCGTGATCTGCTCTTCGAAGAGCGAGTGCATCACGATGGCGGCCGCGCCCGCGTCTTCGAGGCGGCGCACCGCGTCGAGGTCGTGTGCCAGCGGTGAAGCCCCCGGCATCAACGGATGCGGCAGCGTGAGTCCCAGATACGTTGTCGTCAGATCCATGTCAGCCCCCTACGCCTTCTTGCTCGCGAGTTCTTCATATAGCGCCTGCCGCGCCTTGACGTCAGCCTGCGCCTGTTCCATCAGCGCCTTGAACCGGTCCGGATGCGCCTGTTCCACCATGCGATACCGCGATTCACCGCGGATGTACTTGTCGAGGCCGATCTTCGCCGGGCCGGAGTCGAGCACCAGCGCCGGCTCACCGGCGTCCACGCGCCGCGGGTCGTAGCGGAACAGCGGCCAGTGACCGGAGTCAACCGCCGCTTTCTGCTGATCGAGTCCGAACGCCAGATCGTAGCCGTGCGCGATGCAGTGGCTATACGCGATGATCAGCGACGTGCCCGGATACGCTTCGGCTTCCTGGAACGCCTTCAGCGTCTGCGCGTCCTTCGCGCCGAACGCGACCTTCGCCACGTAGACATTGCGGTAGGCCATCGCCATCATGCCGAGGTCCTTCTTGCCGGTAGCCTTGCCGGACACCGCGAACTTCGCGGATGCGCCCATCGGCGTGGACTTCGACTGCTGGCCGCCCGTGTTCGAGTAGACCTCGGTGTCGAGCACGACGATGTTGAGATTTCGGCCCAGCGAGAAGATGTGATCGAGGCCGCCGTAGCCGATGTCGTAGGCCCAGCCGTCTCCGCCGATGATCCACACGCTCTTCTTCACGAGGTAGTCGGCCAGCCCGGCCAGCCGCTTCGACTCCATGTCGGTGCGGCCGTCCAGCATCCGCTTCAGATCGGCGACGCGTGATCGCTGCGCGCGGATCCCGGCTTCGCTCTCTTCGGCGAACTCGAGCAACGCGCCCGCCAGCGCGAACGGCACCGCGCCGCGCGTGGCCAGCACCTGCGTGAGCGCGACGGCCTCCTCGTGATGGTGGTCAACCGCGAGCCGCATGCCCAGACCAAACTCGGCGTTGTCCTCGAACAACGAGTTGGCCCAGCTCGGTCCGCGGCCATCCTTGTTGGTCGTGTACGGCGTGGTCGGCAGGTTGCCGCCATAGATCGACGAGCAACCGGTGGCGTTCGCAATCAGGGCCCGATCACCGTAGAGCTGCGTGAGGAGCTTGAGGTAGGGCGTCTCGCCGCACCCCAGGCACGCGCCCGAGAACTCGAACAGGGGCTTCAGGAACTGCGTGTTCTTCACATCCGGCTTCACGGCGGCCCGATCCACTTCGGGCAGGTCGAGGAAGAACGCGAAGTTGTCGTGTTCGGCCTCACGCAGCGGCCGCTGCTCAGTCATGTCGATGGCCTTGTGCTTCGGATTCGACTTGTCCTTCGCCGGGCAGACGGCCACGCAGAGCGAGCAGCCCGTGCAGTCTTCCGGCGCCACCTGGATCGTATATTTCTGCCCGGGGAATTCGTTGCCCTTGAAGTCCACGGCCTTGAACGTCGCGGGCATGCCCGAGAGCCGATCGGCCGGATACACCTTCGCGCGAATCGCCGCGTGCGGACAGACCATTGCGCACTTGTTGCACTGGATGCACAACCCGGCGTCCCAGACAGGGATTTCGGTGGCGATATTCCGCTTCTCCCACTTGGTGGTGCCCACCGGCCAGGTGCCGTCCACCGGGAACGCGCTCACCGGCAGCAGGTCGCCCTTGTTGGCCAGCATGACCGCCGTGACGCGTTTGACGAAGTCCGGGGCATCGTCGGCCACAACCTGCGGCATGCGCCGCGTGGCGGTGACCGATGCCGGCACCTTCATCTCGTAGAGGTTCGCCAGCGTGCCGTCGACGGCCGCGAAGTTGGCCTGCACGATGGCATCGCCGCGCTTGCCGTAGGTCTTCGTGATTGCGTGCTTGATGGCCTCGATCGCCTCCTCGCGCGGCAACACGCCGGAGATTGCGAAGAAGCACGTCTGCATGATCGTGTTGATGCGATTGCCCATGCCGACGTCGCGGGCCACCTTGTAGCCATCGATCACGTACACCTTCAGCTGCTTCTCGACGATCTCGGTCTGCACTTCCTTCGACAGGTGCTGCCAGAGCTCATCCGGCCCGTGCGGCGAGTTCAGCAGGAACACCGCGCCCGGCTCCGCCAGTTCGAGGATGTCGAATTTGTCAAGGAAGTCGTACTGATGGCAGGCCACAAAACTGGCGCGCTTGATCAGATACGGCGCGCGGATCGGCTTCGGGCCGAACCGCAGATGCGAGATCGTGAACGACCCGGACTTCTTCGAGTCGTACACGAAGTAGCCCTGGGCGAAGTTGTCGGTGTCTTCGCCAATGATTTTGATCGAGTTCTTGTTCGCGCCCACCGTGCCGTCGGCGCCGAGGCCGAAGAACACCGCACGGACGACGTTCGGTCGTGTGCTGTCGAGGTCGAACGTGTCGTCGACGGTCAGCGACAGGTGCGTCACGTCATCGACGATGCCGACGGTGAAGTGCGTCCTCGGCTGTTCCTCATTGAGGTCGTCGAAGACCGCCTTGACCATGGCCGGAGTGAATTCCTTCGAGCCGAGGCCATAGCGACCGCCGGTGACGATCGGCATCGGGCCGGCCAGCAGGCCCGACGCGCGCCCCTCGGTCAGCGCGGAGAGCACGTCGAGGTAGAGCGGCTCGCCCACCGCGCCCGGCTCCTTCGTACGGTCGAGCACGGCGATGGACTGCACGCTCTTCGGCAGGACCTTGACCATGTCCTTGACCGAGAACGGCCGGTACAGCCGCACGGTGAGGACGCCGACCTTCTCACCTGTCGCCATCAGCGCTTCAGCGGTGTCGCGGGCGGTCTCCGCGCCCGAGCCCATGATCACGATCACGCGCTCGGCGTCCGGATGTCCCGCGTAGCTGAAGAGCTCGTACACACGGCCCGTCAGGGCCGCAAACTGACCCATCGTCTCGCGGACGATCTGCGGACACGCGTCGTAGTACAGATTGGCGGCTTCGCGCGCCTGGAAGAACGTGTCCGGATTCTGCGCCGTGCCGCGGATCACCGGGTTATCCGGCGTCAGACCGCGACGCCGATGCGCCGCGATCATCTCTTCCGGCAACATCGCGCGCAGATCGTCGTCGACCAGCTCCTCGATCTTGCTGACCTCATGCGACGTGCGGAAGCCGTCGAAGAAGTGCATGAACGGGACGCGCGACTTCAGCGAGGCCGCCGTGGAAATCAGCGCGAAGTCGTGCGCTTCCTGCAC
>CAYHEX010000097.1:0-12437 GCA_964355365.1 uncultured Solibacteraceae bacterium
CACAGAAAACGGCCAAATGCGGACAGAGGTCCCCTTTCGTGTCCGTCTGTCCGCGTTTGTCAGGAATCTGTGAAAAGGAGCTCCGACCCCCTCTCTTTCTCCCCCCCCCCGAAATCCGTCACGCGCAGGCGAAAGATCGGACAAGTGCCCGATGGTTCGCGCCCTCCGGCAGGCCGATGATGCTTGTAGAAAGACGGAGGGCATGACAATGACAACCTACACGGGAAGACAAACAGTTGAAGCCGGGATCTACCTCAACACCACGACCTACCACATCGCCACGATGGACAAGGGCGGGACGCTTCCGGGCGCCGAACTCGAAAACTACCGCCGCATCCCGATGATCGTGATTCTGGCCGCGGCCCCGATCCTCGGGCTCGCGTATGTGATGTTCCTGCCGCTCGTCGGCTTCGCGATGGTGCTCCATCTGGTCGGCCGCAAGGCCGGGCACGCCGTGACCGCCGCCATCGCCGAGGGGCTGCGCGTTGTTCGCCCGAGCTGGGCGCCGGCGCTGGCATTCCTCACCCGCACGAAGAAGACGACGCCGGTTGCGCCCACGACCACCGAACCCGATGCGTGGACCGACGACGTGGAAAAGAAGCTCAACCAGGACGACCGTCGCGAGAAGTAGCGACAGCCACACGCACCCTTCAGATCAGACACACAGCAGCACTTTTCGAGGACACGACAATGACGACCTACACGGGCACGCAGACAGTGGAACAGGGCATCTACCTCAACACGAAGACCTACGCCATCGAGATGATGGACAAGGCGGGCACGCTCGCCGGCGCCGAGCTCGACACGTATCGACGGATCCCGATGATCGTCATGCTGGCCGCGGCGCCGCTGCTCGGGCTGGCGTTCGTCATGTTCCTGCCGCTGGTGGGCTTCGCGATGATGCTGCGATTGATCGGCACGAAGGTGGCGCACCTGATGACCGCGGTCGCTGCGGATGGCGTGCGCGTGCTGCGTCCGAGCTGGGCGCCGGCGCTCGCGTTCTTCACGCGATCGAAGCCCGTCGTTCCTCCGACCGCTGCCGGGAATCCGGCTGCCGAGAATCCGACAGACGCATGGGAAGAAAAGGTGGAGAAGAAGCTCGGCAACGACGACCGCACTGCGCGATAATCGAAATGCGATCGGAAGGGCGCGGGGCATGAGACGACGAGGTACTTCGTTCAGTTGGTTCACCTGGACCACGGCCTTACTGCTAACACTGTTTGCCGGTACGTTCTACGCGCAGTCCACACAGAACGCACCGGCTAAACCTCCTGCTCCGACCGCACCGCCAGCAACGCCCGCGCCGCCACCCGCCGCCAAGCCACTTCCGGAAAAAGTCCAGTACTGCATGGACTGCCACAACGACAAGGAACAGACGCTCACGTTCAAGGACGGCTCCACGATGAGCCTCTACGTGGACACCGCGGATCTGCAGCACTCGGTGCACTCCGCGCAGTTGATCTGCACCGACTGTCACGCGAAGTACGACAACGATCATCCGTCCGGCGTGACGCCGCCGAGCCGCCGCGAGTACACCGTCGGCACCTACGAAGTCTGCAAGAAATGCCATTTCGACACGTACACGCGCACGCTCGAGAGCGTCCACTACGAGCTGCTGAAGGCCGGCATCGACACCGCGCCGATGTGCGTCGACTGTCACGGCGCCCACAACATTCAGAATCCGCACCAGAAGCGCGCGATGATGTCGCGCACCTGCGCGACCTGCCACACCGAGGTCTACAAGACCTACGCCAGCAGCGTGCACGGCCGCGTGCTCGTGGAAGACGACAATCAGGACGTGCCGGCCTGCGCCGACTGCCACACGCATCACCAGGTGCAGCAGCCGGGCACCAACAAGTTCCGTCTCAGCGCGCCGGATAACTGCATTCGCTGCCACTCCAACGAGAAGCTGATGGCGAAGTACGGCATCTCGACGACGGTGGGTCAGACGTATCTGGCGGACTTTCACGGCACGACGGCGTCGCTCTCGCGCAACCTCTCGGAAGACAAGCAGCAGATCGTGGTCACCTGCAACGATTGCCACGGCGTGCACAACATCGCGTCGCCGAGGCTCAAAGGCGCGGACGTGATGAAAGCGACCGTGACGGCCGCGTGCGCGAAGTGTCACAAGGACACGGCGCAGACCTTCCCGTCGGCGTGGCTGTCGCACTATCCGCCGTCACCGAAGCACGCGCCGCTCGTCTGGGGCGTGCAGATGTTCTACTCGTTCTTCATCCCGTTTGCGGTGATCGGACTGATCCTGCATCTGCTACTGCACGTCTACCGGATGTCGTCGGGACGTTGAAGGAGACGCTGGCCATGTCAAAGGATCACGCCAAGGATCACGCCGTCGAATACGTTCAGCGGTTTTCCGTGTGGGCCCGCGTGCAGCACGCGGCCATCATCATCTCGTTCACGCTGCTGCTCGTCACCGGCCTGCCGCAGAAGTGGCCGGCCGCCGACGCGAGCCGCTGGGTGATCGACCACATCGGCGGCATCTTCGCCGCGCGGTGGATGCATCGGGCCGCCGGCTATCTGCTGACCGCGCTGACGGTGGCGCATCTGGCCGTCGCGATCGGCGGTGTCCTCATGGGCCGCATGAAGCCGACGATGCTGCTGACCAAGCGCGACTTTCAGGACACGATCGACAATCTGCGCTACTACGCCGGCTACACCGACATCGCGCCGAAGTTCGGCCGTTTCGACTACCGCCAGAAGTTCGAGTACTGGGGCCTCATCTTCGGCAGCATGATCATGATCTTCACCGGCTTCATCCTGATCTACCCGATCGCGGTCTCACACTACCTGCCGTCCGAGCTCATCCCGGCCGCCAAGGTGATGCACAGCTACGAGGCGCTCTTTGCCTTCCTCATCGTGCTCATCTGGCACATCACCGGGGCACACCTCTCGCCCGAGGCGTTCCCCATCGATACCAGCATCTTCACCGGGAAGATCCGCAAGGAGAAGCTGAAGCACGAGCACGCCCTGGAATACGAGGATCTGTTCGGCAAGGAATGATCTCGGCCGACTGGTCCGCACCGCTCGCGCCGTTCCTGTGGCAGGTGGCCCTGCACTCGTCGGTGATGGGCCTCATCTTCTACGCGTGGGTGCATCGCGTCGGCGTGCCGTCCGGGCCTGCCAAGCGGCGACTGCTGGCCATCCTCGTCGTGCTGCCGATCGTGACGGCCGCCATTCCCGGTCGCGCATCGCTCGAGTTCACTGAACGCCTCGCGTGGTTGAACAGCGCGCGGCTGCTCGCGATTCCGCTGCCGCTCGGTGTGCACGTCTACCATGTGGCGTACATCCTCGGTCTGCTGGCCGTCGGACTCACCATCTGGCAGGAAGTGCTGCCCGCGTTTCGCCACCCGCGCGCCAGCACCTCGGATGTGCCACACGGGCTGCTGTCGCTCGTGCGCGTTCGCTCGGGCTGGGAGCATTGCGTGGTGGCGATCAGTCCGATGTCATCGATTCTGCTCGCGACCGCCGGTGTGCCCGGTCGTCCGCGCCTGATCGTGTCGCAGGGCGCCCTCGACTCGTTGTCGAGTGACGAGCTCGAGGTCGTCGTGGCGCACGAACATGCGCACTGGCAGTCCGGACGCTGGCTTCAGTCGCACGCGCTGTTCATCGCCAGGCTGCTGCAGTGTCACAGTCCCGTGGCCATGTGGGTGTTTCGCGAGTATTGCATTGAGGTGGAGATCGCCTGTGACGCCGACGCCGTGCACGGCCGCGACTCGCATCCGCTCGCGCGCGTGCTGCTGCGGATCTACCAGTCGACCGACCGGCGTGACACCGCGGCGCGCGCGGCAATCAGAAAGCGGGTGGACGTACTGCTGGCCGGCGGGCCGCAGGACAGCACGCTGTCGACAGTGTCAATCGTTGCGGCCTCCGTCGTCATGCTGCTGGTGTTGCCATGGCTCGTCTGAACGGCCTCGGCAGTTTCGTGCTGATCACCCTCGCCGTGCTGCTTGGGCTGCGGTTCCTGCATCTGGCGACGCCCGTCGTGTTTCCGGCCACGCGTCTCGGTCCGATCGAGGTCGCCGGCCTCGGCGAGGTGCAACGCCTTGTGGGATTCGCGCCCCTGGTGCCGGCGTATCGCCCGGCCACACTCGGCGATCGGCCCGCGAGCATCACCGTGCTGCTGAGTCCGCGGCCGACATTCACGGTCGTGTGGCGGGTCGGCGATCAGTTCCTGTTGGTGCGGCAGCAGCAGGGCGGCTCGCGGCCGTCCGAGTCGCCCGTCAGCGAGGCGTTGCGCGATGTCCCCAACTCCGCCTGGTGGATGGTGGACGACCGCTGCCACCTCGTGCTCGAGCGCGGCGCCTTCTGGATTGAAATCGAGACCAGCCTGTCGCCCGGTGAACTCCGGCGCTTCGCGGACACGCTGTCGCCGTTCTGACGACAGGGCAAACCCAAGAGCTTTCAACATGGAGGACCATGGAGAGCCATGGAGAAAGGCCAGCACGCTGCGGGCCTGGCGGCCCGGCTACGCCGGGCTAACGACGAACGAGAGAGAGCGAGAACGAGAGAGCCCGGTGATCGAGGGGCTTTCTCGTTCTCGCTCTCTCTCGTTCGTCGTGCCGCCGAAGGCGGCCGCCAGGCCCTGCGTCAGCAGAACTTCATGTCCTTCATGCGCTTCATAGTGGGCCTTTGATCTTCTCCATGGCTCTCCATGGCCCTCCATGGTGATTGCCGTTGATCTTGGTCAGTTCTCTTCCGTCGTGATCACGCCCTTGCGGATCGCATAGCGGATCAGCTCGGACCGGGTGTGCATGTTCAGCTTTTCCATGATGTGCGTGCGATGCGTCATGGCGGTCTTCAGGCTGATCGTGAGGTATTTCGAAATATCGCGGCTGGTCTTGCCTTCGGCCAGGAGCGTGAACACCTGCTTCTCGCGCGGCGTGAGCCGGTCGTAGTCGTCCTCGGCATCGTCAATCGACCGGCCCGTGGTGACCAGATCCACGAGTTCGTCGGCGACCGACGGATGCAGATACCGTCTGCCCGCGTGCACGCTGCGGATCGCTTCCTTGAGTTCCTCTGCCACGCTGCGTTTGAGCAGATACCCGCGCGCGCCGATCCGGAGCGCGCGGCGAATGTACTCGCGGTTCTCGTACTGCGTCAGGATGATCACCTTCGACTCGGGGCAGTCCTTGGCAATGGTCTCGGTCGCATCGAGTCCGCTGATGCCGCCGGCGAGGTTCACGTCCATCAGCACCACATCGGGTCGCAGTTGCGCGACCATCCGAATGGCCTCCTGGCCGTCGCCGGTCTCACCGACGATCTGGAACGCGGGGTCCTGTTCGAGGATCGCGCGCACGCCGGCGCGCAGCAGATCGTGGTCGTCGACGAGGACGGTGCGAATCATTTGGTGGGGATCTCCAGAACGGCGTGTGTGCCCAGGCCGGGCTCGCTGTCGAAGCGGATGGTGCCATTGACCAGGGCCGCGCGCTCGCGCATGCCCATCACGCCGGCCCGGTCGGTCTTCGCGTCCGCGTCGAAGCCGCGGCCGTCGTCTTCCACGTCGAGCACGATGCGGTCGTCGCGCTCGTAGAGTTCGATCGACACCTGTTCAGCCTCGGCGTGTCGCACCACATTGGTCACCAGCTCCTGATAGATGCGGAAGATCACGGTTTCGATCTCCGGCCGATGGGGCAGCCCCTCCTCGATTTCGAGACTGAACTGCAGGCCCGAGCCGCGCAGATGATCCTGCGCCCACGAGCGCATCGCGGCGGCCAGTCCCAGGTCGTCGAGCAGCGACGGGCGCAGGTCGTGGATGATGCGGTGCACTTCCGCCTGCGTCCTGACCAGCAGCGCGTTCGCCTGCGTCATCTCGGGCGAGTCGACGTTCACGTGATGGAGCGAGAGTTGGACGACCGTGAGCAACTGCGCGATCTCGTCGTGCAGTTCACGCGCGAGGCGGCGGCGCTCGTCCTCGGTGGCGCTCATCATCTTGCGCACGAGGACCTTGCGCTGTTCGTCCTGCTGCACGATCACACGCGTGCGCGAGGCCACTTGTTCTTCGAGCCGCTCGTTGAACGCCTGTAGTTCCGCGAGCGTGGCACCCAGCTTCGCGCGCGTGTCGTCCAGCGTCTGGGCGAGCACCGCGATCTCGTGGTCGCCCGTGACGGCGATAGCGCTCGACAAGTTGCCGGCACGCATACCCTCGGCCTGCTTCGACAGCTGACGGATCGGCGCGACGACCGACTTCGACAGCGTGCGCGCCAGCAGCATGCCCATGATGCCCAGGAGCAGCGCCGTGATGAGCAGCCCGCGGCTGATCGTCGTGATGCCCGAGAACGCGTTGGCGTTGCGTTGCTGAACGACCACGCCCCATGACGCGAACCTCAGCGGCGCCATCACGGTCAGCGACGGTTCAGACGCCTGCCCCGGCTGCGAAAAATCGGACGGCGCGCCGTCGATCACCAGTGGTCGATGCGCGCGGATGCGATCGCGGTAGCTGTCCGCGCCGGGCAGCGTGCGAAACAACTGCGCCGGGTCGTGCGACGCGACCACCGCGGCGTTGTCGTCGATGACGACGATGTGCATGGTGGGGTCGGGCTCGAGCTCGCTGAGAAACGTGCTCAGGAGCGCGCCGGTGGGATTCATCTCCGACACGAGATAGCGGTCCTGTCCCGCGTGCTTGTACGGCTGGATGATCGCGAGCACCGGGTGATCCGGCTGCTGGGGCTTGCGCACGAGGGCGGTCACGGCTTCATGCGTGCCGAGCGATGTCGTGGGCACGGGCGCGACGCCGGCCGGATCAGACGCGATGACCAGTCCGTGCTCGTCGAGGATGTAGCTGGCGTCGTTGAACGGGGACTGGAGCCGGAAGGCATGGAGCCGGGCGGGCACGTCGGCGTCGGATGCGGGCAGGTCGGGGACCAGCCGGTCGAGGTCCTGGACAGCGCTGGAGATGGTGGTGTCGAGCGAATGGGCGATCGTGCGCGCCAGCAGGAGGCGCTCGTCGACAAGGTTCTTGCGGATGCCGGGGAACGAGATCACCCAGACGGTTCCGGTAATGAGAACAAGCAGCAGGAACCACTGCAGCAGCACGGTGTTCAGCCGCCGACGCAAGCGCACGGGTCATTCTATGACGCTTGTGAAGGCAAAAGGCAGAAGGCAGAAGGCAGAAACAAAGTTCGAAACGAAAGGCAAACAAAGTTCGAAGCCGAAGAAACGTTGGCGCGCGTCAGCTCCTTCCTTACTTCTGCCTTGTGCCTTCTGCCTTTTGCCTTTTATCCGCCTTCTGCCTTCTGCCTTTCATCCGCCTTTTGCCTTTCAATCGCCTTCTGCCGTTCGTCGAGCGTCGAGGCGCATTGTTCCGCATCCTGCAACAGTCGCTCGGGTGCGCCGTGGAGGCGGAGGAGGGCGATGGCGTTTCTCGTTGTGGCGCGTCCCGGCTTGAGGCGGTGATCGAAGGCCATGCCCTCCGCGCTGATTTGGTCGCCGAAGTGCACGGCGGTGAAGCGATCGGCCAGCAGGTCGACCAGTTCGCCATCGTGGGTGGCGGCGATCGCGACGTGCAGGTGCGACTCAGCGCCCGTGATCAACTCGCGGAGGACCGCCTGTCCTGCGGCAATCCGCTCCACCGCGTTCGTGCCGCGGAACAGCTCGTCGAGCAGGAACAGCTGCGGCGTGCCGGTGTGGCCCGCGCGCACGAGTTCCAGCAGCGACTCCACTTCCACGATGTAGTAGCTCTTGCCGCCGAGCAGGTCGTCGGATCGGCCGATGCAGCTGCGGACCGTGAACCCCGGCGCGGTGTATGCGCGCGCCAGGCACGTATGCATCGTTTGCGCGAGGATGACGTTCACGCCGACGGTGCGGAGGAACGTGGACTTGCCGGACATGTTCGATCCGGTGACGACCAGGCCGCGCGCGGGTGCGAGCGCGATCGAGTTCGGCACGGCGTCGGCCACGAGCGGATGGCACGCATCCGTCAGCGTGGCCGTTGAGCCCGGTGGAAGAAACTGCGGCCGCGTCCATGTGGCGAGGCCGGCGCGGTACGACGCGACGCTGATCGCTGCGTCCACGTCGCCGACCGCGGCGAGCACCCTCAGGAGCGCCGGCGCCTGCGCGCGGAGCGCACTCGCGCCGAAGTACACGCCGTTCGCGTCGAGCAGAAAGACGATATTCACGTATTCGTAGATGACGCTGATGACGTCGGTCGCCACGACGGCGAGGCCGTTCGGGTTCACCGACATCATGAGCGGATCGCCGCTCACCCAGCGGGCGATGGTCTTCAGCAGGCCCAGCCGCGGTGCGTCGGTGCTGAGCGGCGCCGTGATCGGCGCGGCGTCGTCTCGATGGAGAAAGGCGAGGGCCTGACCGGTGGCGATGATGGGGGCGAGTTGTCGGAACGCGGTGGCCACCGTGAGTGTGCGGCGATCGGTCGCTGCGCGAACGGCGATGCTCGCGATGACCACACCGATGAACGGGGGGATCAGCGCGTGCCACCTCGGCATCAGCGCCAGTAGGATGAGCGCGGTCGTTGCCAGCGCCGGGAAGAGCGCGTGCCACGGTCGCGTCTCGATGGCGTTCGGATGCGCCAGCCACCAGAGGTCGTAGCCGTTCGGATCCTGAAGGCGCCCGAGCGCCAGTTGCGCGCGCTCCCTCGCCGGCGTGTCGGTGCTCAGGCGTTCGACCAGCGCCTCGAACGCGTCGAGGTGGTCGGCGGTGGGAGCTGTGCGCAGCCGATGGTAGAGCGCGCACTGGCCGAGCGTGCTCTCGGTGCGATCGCAGGCCTTGAAGACGTCATCGAGGTTGAGGTCGGCCCAGGTGCGGTCGTCGAGAAACCCGGTGTTGTCCTGGGCGCGGGCTCGCGAGCGATGCCATTCGCTGATCGCGTCGAGCTTGTGTGTGCGACGAATGGGCACGCCCCATGCCGCTCGGATACGCGCCAGTGCTTTGGTCACCTGTCACGAACTCTAGCAGACGCTCTGAGCGCGCTCGTCCTCTATAATGCCGCCAGTAACCACAGCGCAGGAGAACGTCATGAGCCACCGCAAACAGAATCGTCGTGCCATGTTGTCCGTGATGGGAGCCGCTGCGGCGGGTGTGGCGCTGGCGGCCGCGCCATCGCGCGCCCAGACGCCGACGGCCGCGCCGGTCGCGCGCGGCACATTCACTCCCGCTCATCACAAGGAAGACGAGTGGCTCGACACGTTGCCGGGCAAGCATCGGGTATTCATTGATTCCGCGTCGAACAAGGGCGGGTCCGACGCAGCGCTCTACGCGAGCAACCTGTTCATGGCGAACAAGTCCGGCTACGGACTCGAGGACGGCGACATCGCCACGGTGGTGTGCTTCCGTCACTACTCGACGATCTTCGGGTACAACAACGCCATGTGGGCGAAGTACGGCGCCACGATCGCCAAGTCGAGCGAGTACACGATGCCGAACAGCGCGGAACCGACGACCAATCCGATGCGCAGCATCGACGCGCTGGCGAAACGCGGCGTGCATTTTGCCGTCTGCGGCATGGCCACCCGTCGCATCGCCAGCCTGATCGCCACCGCGACCGGCGGCAAGACCGACGAGATCCTGAAGGAACTGTCCGACAATCTCGTCGCCAACGGCCACCTCGCGGCGGCTGGCGTCGTTGCCACCACGCGCGCGCAGGAATATGGATACAGCCTCCTCGTCGCCGGCTGACACCGACGCGCTGATTCGAGCGCACGTGTGGGCGGCCCTCGTGTCCGGCGCAGTCGCGTCGGCGCTCGGCGTGCTCGCCGATTTGCAGCTGCTGAGCCCCGGCATTCTCGGGGATGCAGCCTGGCTCGGCGGCGGTCGTCTGCGGTTCGCGTATTTGCTCGTGATGTTGTTCGGCTGGCTCGGCAACACGCTGGCCGTCTGCGTCTATCTCGGGTTTCCTGCGCTGGCGAGTCTGGTCGTGCGCCTGCGGGCTGGCGCCATCACGGTTGGCGTCTGGAACCTCGTCATCACGTTGCCTGTGGTGTTGATGGCGCTCGTGGGTGTCCTGCCACCTTCGCGCGCCCTCAACGTGTGGTTCAGGCTGTCGTCGGAGGCGCCGAGAGCGATGGTCACGACGGGCTTTCTCGTCACGTCGGGCTTGCTCATGGGCGTCAGGTTCAGGCTCGGCCTTCGGGCGCGGCCGTTCGACAGTGCGTTCGCGATGCTCACTGCAGGCGCCATCGGTCTGATGGTCGGCGGGATCGGCGGCGAATGGGCTCAGGCGCGGGCGCTCAGCGGCGGAGGCCCGTGGCTGGATGGCCTCGTGGCGATTCACTGGTCCTGGATCACATGTGCCTTCTCCTTTCTCGTCCTCTTCTGGGGATGTCTCCTCGGTTGCGTCGGGCTCTCGATGCCGGCCGACGGCCCTCGAGCGCCAGGTTTCCTTCGCGGGATGCGTTGGGCCTACTGGCTCATGATCGTCGCCATTCTGACGTGGCCCGCCATGGTGTACTTCACCGAGACCTTGGACGCCAGCTCGACGCCGACGACGGCCAGCGAGAGGCACGGCCGCCGCGTGTTCATTCGTGAGGGGTGCGCGGGATGTCATGGCAGTGAGGGCCGCGTCGGCATCGGGCCGGATCTCTCGCAGGAGAGTGGCGCGCGTCCTGCGGACTGGCACTTCGCGCATCTCTTTCAACCGCGCGCGGTGGCGCCGCTCTCGGTGATGCCGCGGTACGCGCATTTGTTTGGCGGCGCGGCGGATCAGCCGACGCAGGAGGGCCGTGACCTTGTCGCGTATCTCGACTCGCTGGGACGCGCGAAGGACCTCGGCGCGCCCGAAGCGGCAGCCTCTGTGGTGCACCCATCGATGCATCCCGCGAGGGCACGCCGCGTTGGCGCTGCGCCGTCGATATCCGGCTCGGGCAATCGGGAGGAGGGCTCGCGGCTCTTCGGAAACTACTGTGCCGGTTGTCACGGTCCGAAAGGCGAGGGCGATGGCCCGGCCGCGGCGGGACTGCGTCCGAAGCCGGCTAACCTCGCGGCGCATCGCTACACTGACGACCAAGTCGTGAGTGTGCTGTGGAATGGCGTTGCCGGCTCCGCGATGCCGGCATGGCGCGATCAGCCGCTCGATCGGATCGCCCATCTGGTGACGGCGGTGCAGAGTCTGGGCCGGCCGACCGCACCCGCAGATGCGGACGCAGGCCGGCCTGCTCTTCAAGGCCGGCCAGACAACGACCTCGGCGCGCGCGTCTACGCGGCGAACTGCTCGCAGTGTCATGGCGAACGCGGCGGCGGCGACGGATTCAGTGCCGCGTCACTGCGCGTCGCGCCCGCGAACTTCCAACAGCAGCAGCCCAGCCTCGACTACGCGCTGCGCGCGATCGCGAGCGGCGTCGAAGGCACGCCGATGGCGCCGTGGACGTCGCGCATCAAGGAAGATGAGCTGCTCGCCGTCGCGCACTACGTCCGCAGCTTGTACACAGGCACCAGCTCGCACCCGATCGCGCCTGGCGGTGTGAAATGAAATCCGTCCTCGCCATCTGCGGCGTCATCGGCATCGTCCTCGTCGGCGTCGCGTGGCAAGTAGACGCGCGCCGCTCGGCCGACGCGACGATCGCCACTGAAGAGTACGGCCGCCGTCTCATCGCAGAGACGTCCGTGCTGATGGGGCCCGATCAGCCAAACGAGGCGCTGCGCTACACGGGCAGCCGCCTGCAGTGCGGGTCGTGTCATCTGAAGGACGGGACCGAGCCAGGCACGCTGTCGCTGCTCGAGTCGAATCCGAAGTATCCGCGCCCGTCGGGCCGTGACGGAGTTGTCGGAGACATGAAGCTCCGGCTGAACGGTTGCATGACGCGCAGCATGAACGGCCGCGCGCTGCCGCTTGATAGCCCGGAGATGAACGCGATGGTTGCGTACATGCGCGCGCTCAACGACCGGTTCAAGCTGATGGAGAAGTCGCGCAAGGCCGTGCACGAGCCGAAGGCGTTTGCCACGCCCGATCGCGCGGCGAGTGTCGTGGCGGGCAAGCTCGTGTTCGAGGCGCGCTGCACGCGCTGCCACGGCGGCGACGGTCTCGGCCTCCGCGCTGAGAATGATCCGCGCCGTGGCTATGTGTATCCGCCGCTCTGGGGTGACGACAGCTTCAACGACGGGGCCGGCATGCACCGCGTGCTGACGGCCGCGCGCTTCATCAAGGCGAAGATGCCCCTGGGCCAGGCCACGTTGAGTGACGATGAGGCGTTTGATGTGGCGGCGTACATCAACGTGCAGCCGCGGCCCCAGATGGCGAATCTCGAGAAGGACTATCCGGACCGCACGACGAAGCCGGTGGACACGCCGTACGGACCGTACGCGGATCCGTTTCCCATCGAGCAGCACCGCCTCGGGCCATTCAAGCCCATCGAGGCGTTTTACAAGAAGTAAAAGGGTCAAAAGCAGGGGTGCAAAAGCAAGGGGGTCAGAGCCCTTTTCCACAGCTTTCAACAGTTTGGGGACACTGGTCCACTTTCGTGGACCAGTGT
>CAYHEX010000098.1:0-10497 GCA_964355365.1 uncultured Solibacteraceae bacterium
TTCGACGTGAAGGGCGAGCATCAGCCGCTGCAGATTCCCACGGATCTGATCGCCGTGTCGCGACAGGGGCTCGCCAGCGTCTCGGTTCAGAAATCCGACCTCGTGTTTGTTGGCTACGGGGTCGTGGCACCCGAGCTCAACTGGGACGACTTCAAAGGTGTGGACGTGCGCGGCAAGACGATCGTGATGCTCGTCGGCGATCCGCCCGTGCCGGACGCCGCGAATCCATCCGTGCTCGACTCCAGGACATTTGGCGGCGCGGCGATGACCTACTACGGCCGCTGGACCTACAAGTATGAGATCGCTGCGGCCAGGGGCGCCGCCGCCGCGATCATCGTTCATGAAACCGGGCCTGCGGGCTACCCGTACGACGTGGTGCAGAGCAACTACACGCGAGAGAACCTCGGGATCGATGCCCCCGGTGAGTCTGCGCGGCACGCGCCCGTCGATGCATGGATAGCGCTTGATCGCGCCAGGAAGCTCTTTGCCGACGCGGGGCAGGACTACGACCGACTGAAAGCGCAGGCCGCGACACGCGCATTTACGCCCGTGTCGCTCAACGCGACGGCCAGCTTCACCGTGACGAACACACTCCGGCCCATTGCGTCGCAGAATGTGATCGCGAAGCTCGAAGGCAGCGATCCCGTGCTGAAAGACGAGTACGTGATGTACACCGCGCACTGGGATTCATTCGGCATCAACCGCGCGGCCACGGGCGATCAGATCATGAACGGCGCGCTCGACAACGGGTCCGGCATGGCCCTCATGCTGACGATGGCCGAAGCCTACGCGGCGATGCCCGTGCGCCCGAAGCGATCGATGCTGTTCATGGCACCGACGGCCGAAGAGGCGACCATGCTCGGCGCGAAGTTCTACGCGCAGCAGCCGCTGTGGCCGCTCGAGAAGACCCTGGCCGACATCAACATGGACATCATGAACTTCTGGGGGCGCACCCACGCCATCGTCTCGATCGGCAAGGGCATGACGACGCTCGATGAGGTGCTTGATGCTGAAGCGGCCGCGCAGGGCAGAGTCGTGCGCCCGGATCCGGAGCCGGAGAAGGGCTACTTCTACCGCTCGGATCATTTCGAACTCGCGAAACAGGGCGTGCCCTCGTTGCACTTTCTGCATCCAGGCGCCGAGTACCTGAATCAACCGGCGGACTACGGACAGCGCAAGCGCGACGAGTACACCACGACCGCGTACCACAAGCCGAGCGATGACGTGCGCGCCGACTGGGACCTCAGCGGCGCCGTCGAAGACGCCATCCTGCTGTTTCGCACGGGACTCAACATCGCGCAGGGCTCGATGTTTCCCGAGTGGAAACCCGGCACAGAGTTTCGCGCGATCCGTGCGGAGAGACTGGGTCGCAAGTGAGCCTGGCTCGTGCGAGCGTCAGGCAGGTCCTGCCGACGCTGCTCGTTTCGGCGGTCCTCCTCGTTGGCGCCGTGTACTGGCATACGCTCGACTACCGCTTTTATTGGGACGACTACGCGACCATCCGCGCGTGGCGCGTCGACCAGATTCAGACCGCATTCACCGGCCTGTACCGGCCGCTCACGACCGACGCCGTGTTCTACCGGCCGCTCACCAGCCTGTACTACGCGCTGTCATTCGAGCTTTTGGGTTTGAACACGACCGCGCTTCACGCGATCCCGATTGTGGGCCTGGCGATTGCGGCAGCGCTCGTCGGCACGTTTCTCGAGCGCGAGACCGGATCGCGGCGACAGGCATTGATGGGGATCGCGGTCTTCGCCATGCATCCGAATGTCGCGGGATCCATGGGACCGTGGATCGCCAATCAATATCAGACGTTCGCGGCGATTTGCGCTCTTGCCGGCCTCGTGCTCTGGCAGCGGTGCAGGACCGGTCCTGCTCGGGGTTGGTGGCCGCTGGCGGTGCCGTGCGTGGCTGCCGCGCTCCTTAAGGAAGAGGGACTGCTGCTCCCGCTCGTCTTTCCCGCCGTGCAGTGGGTCCGCGCGCGATGGCTGCACGACCTGCCACGGCCGCCCGTCGCCGTGGTCGCATCGGCCGTCGCCCTCTCCACCGGATTGTTCGCCTTGCGCTACGCCATGCTCGGCGGCATCGGCGGGTACAACGAAGAGATCACACTCACCAGGCTCGTCTGGAATCTCGGCCGGGCCGGGATCGATGTCCTGATCCGGGAACGAGGCCTCGACGCGTTGGGGTTGACGGTGACGGCCATCAAGATCGGCCTGCTGGCCGCGGCGCTGACCATCGTCTGGCGGCGGGCGAACGACGTGGCCGCCGGCATTGTGCTGACGGGCTTGACGATGGGCGCCATCCTCACCCTGCCGCTGGCCATCGTCAGTGGGCCGGGGCGCTACTACTTCGTTGCCACCAGTGCCGTCCTGATGGTGGCCGGTGTCGTCAATGCTGGGGTCCGCGCGGCGCAGTCTCCGCGCGCGCGCGCCACACTGACATTGACCGGCGTAGTGCTGTCGGCGGCGCTGCTGCTGCAGACGCAGGACCGTATCGCGCAATTCGCGCCCTGCAGCGCCGCCAAGCATGACCACGACATCAACGAGGTCATCGCCACCGACGCCGTCCCCGCCGAGGTGCGCGAGTGGCTGATGTCGCCTGAATGGACCTGCAGCCAGCCGATGACCGAGGCGCTTCCGGTGATCACCTACGGCCTCGAGCCCGCGGTGACGGCCGAGCCGGTGCGCCGGTCCCGATGGCGACACATCACGGCCATGGTGACGCTTCAGGCCTCTCGCGCCGTGATCGCGTTTCGCGTGCCCGCCGCCACGGCCGCGGCGCCCACGCGCGTCGAGTTGCGCGTCAACGCCGGCCGGGTGAGTACCTGGGACATCGCGACTCCTGAATGGCACACCATGTCGATCGACCTCGTGCCGTCGCTGCGGACCTGGCTGTGGACGCGACACCGCGTGGATCTCGAGGCCGACGTGCCGCCGGAGATGTTGGGCGCGATCGAATGGCGAACGCTCGTGCCGCTCGAGGGGTCGTAGCGCGCGGGCCCCGCGGCGCTACTTGAGCGGATGCAGCGCGGCCGCCATCATCTTCGCGGCCTCGACCACGCGCGGGCCGGGAATCGTCAACATCTCGCTGGCGAGCAGATAGACGCGGTTGTGCTTCACGGCCGGCAGACCCGGCAACTGCGACCAGACGCTGCGCTCGGCGGCGAGCTGCTGCGGTGTGCGCGGACCATGCAACTCAACGATGGCCTCGGGCGCGCGCGCCAGGATCTGCTCGGCGGCCACTTGCAGGTTCTCGCGCTGCACCTCTGCAAACACATCGTCACCACCGGCGATCTGCAGCAGATCGTGCAGGAAGCCGACGCCGCCGCTGGCGTAAACGCCGCGCAAGCTGCCGGGCTCGCGCCCGAAGATCAGGAGCGTGCGGTAGCGCGGCTGGCCGGCGACCCTCGCGCGAATGGCTTCGAGGCCGCGCTCGATGCGCATCGCTTCAGCCTCCGCTTCGGCCTTGCGTCCCAGTCGATCGCCGAGTGCTCGAATCGTGCCGGTGACGTTGGCGATGCCGCCGGTTTCGTACGCGTAGGTCGCGATGTTCGCACGCGCCAACCGCGCCGCCAGATCGCTCTTCGCGCCGTAGACGATGACCAGATCGGGTTTCAGCGCGAAGATGCGCTCCACGTTCGGATCGAGCAGGCCGCCGACGCGCGCGCGTGTGTCGACGTCGGCGGGGAAGTGGTCGAAGCTCGACACGCCAACCACCTGTGGCCCAGCACCGATCGCGAACAGCATTTCGGTCACTGCGGGCACGATGGACACGATCCGCATCGGCGCGGCCGCTGACGTCGTGCCGCTGGTCAGCAGCAGCGCGCACAGGAGTGTCACCGCGGCGAGCACCGCGCGCCTTGGGCTGAACAGCGTCATCGCCTTCTGAGCAACATCCATAGGAAGAACGGCCCTCCGATCATCGCGGTCACGATGCCGACGGGCAGTTCCATCGGCGCCATGAGCGTGCGCGCGAGCACGTCGCAGGCCACGAGGAATCCCGCGCCGAGAAAGATCGACGCCGGCAGCACGAGTCGATGGTCGGACCCGACCATGAGGCGCACCAGGTGCGGCACGATGATGCCGACAAAACCGATGGGGCCGCCCACCGACACGGCCGCGCCGGTCGCGAGCGACGCGCTGAAGAACGCCGCGCGTTGCACGGATCTGACGTTGACCCCGCGGGCGCCGGCGGCGTCGGCGCCGAGGCTGAGCAGATTCAGCGGACGCGCGAGCCACGCGAACGCCACGAACGCCACGACGACGAACGGCATGGCCCCAACGATCGGCGCGTAGCTGGTGACGTCGAGGCTGCCCATCAGCCACCGCATCGCGCGGAACAGATCCTCGAAGTTCGCGAGGTACTGCACGAACAGAATCAGCGCGGAGAAGAACGAGTTGAGCGTGACGCCGGCGAGCAGCAACACGGTGGTCGACAGACCCGACTGTCGCGCCGTGGCCAGCAGGTACACGACACCGACGGCCAGCATCGCGCCGGCGAGGCTGGCCGGCGCGGCGCCGGCAAACGGCAGCGTGGCGCCGAACGTGATCGCCAGCATCGCGCCGAGCGAGGCGCCGGCCGAGACGCCGAGCGTGTAGGGCGTGGCGAGCGCATTCCTCAGCAGCCCCTGAAACACGACGCCGGCCGCGGCCAGTGTGCCGCCCACCAGGGCCCCGGCGATGGCGCGCGGCAGCCGCGCGATGAAGAAGATCTGCGCGTCGATGTTGTTCTCGAACGGGATCGATCGGTCGAAGACGCGGAACAGATTGATCGGCGTCGAGCCCACCAGCGGCGAGAGCACGATTGCCAGGACCATCAAGCCGAAGAGAATGATGACGACGGGAAGATGGCGCCGCATCGGATGCGTCACGATCGATCTCCGATCGCGAACAACGCGGCCTGCGCCGGCTCGATGCTGTACAGCGCGGCGATCTGCGACGTCGTCAGCACAGACACCGGTGCGCCGTGCGCCATCACGTGTCCCTCGCCGAGGAGCACGAGTTCCGAGCACACGCGCGCCGCAAAATGCACGTCGTGCGTGGTCATCACGATGGTGATGTCCTGCCGATCGTGCAGACGCCGCAGGAGCGTGGCCACTTCCATCTGGTAGCGGAGGTCGAGCGATGCGGTGGGCTCGTCGAGCAGCAGCACGCGTCCGGCCGTCGCGGCGTCCGGCGTGCCCTCGCCCAATTGCGCGAGCGCCGAGGCAATCACCACGCGCTGCTTCTCGCCACCGCTGAGCGTGTTGAACGCGCGCTCGGCCAGGTGATCGGTGCCCGTCGCGGCGAGTGCGGCGTGCGCCGAGGCCAGATCCGCCGGTCCTTCGAATTCGAACGGGCCGAGGTGCGGGTAGCGGCCCATCAGCACGATCTCCATCACGCTGTAGTCGAAGGCGAGGTGCGTGTCCTGCGGCACGACCGCGAGCCGGCGGGCCAGATGGACGGACGCGTACGACCGCAGGCTGTGTCCGTCAAACGTGATCGTGCCGCTGTCCGGCGTGAGCGCGCCCGACAGCGCGCGCAACAGCGTTGTCTTGCCCGAGCCGTTCGGTCCGAGCACGCCGACCAGTCCGCGGGCCGGGATGTCGAGAGACACGCGTCGCAGGATCTGCCGCGCGCCGAACGAAACGGTCAGTCCCTCACATCGGAGCATGGCGTTCTAGAAGCGCACCTTCAGGCCGACGTGTGCCGTCCGGCGCCACGCGAGATAGCCGAGCGGCTCCATGTAGTTGCGATCGGTCAGGTTCTGGATGCGCGCGTAGCCTTCGAATCGCGCGGTGAAGCAATAGCGCCCGGCGGCGTCCCATCGCCAGAACCCGCCTGACGATGTGATGGCCGGCGCCAGCGAGGAGAAGTCGTCGTCAACGTAGCGACCCGTAAAGAGGCCGTCGAGATCGATCGCGATGCGGCCTGCGGTCAGCGCGCCACGCACGAACGCGGAGTGTGGCGGCCGGCGGAAGAGGTCGGCGGTTGAGAGCCGCGTGTATCCGGCCGTGACGCGCAGCGCGCGGACGGGCGCCAGTACTGCCGAGAGCTCGAGACCGCGCGCGTTGGCCGCACCAAGGTTGAAGTACTGCGACCGGTATGGACTGACGCTCAGCGTGCGCGTGGTGATCTGGTCGCGGAAGTGATTGTCGAAGGCGACGGCCTCGATGCGAATGCGATCGTGCGCGAACCGCTGCGAGAAACCGACGTCCGCCGTTCGCGCGCGCTCCGGGCGCAGGTCGGGATTGCCGAGGAAGAACGTGTTCTGGCTGAATGACTGCAGGATCGTCGGCTCTTTCACGCCGCGGCCGGCGTTGGCCTTCAGTGTCAGGTCGCCCCACGCGCCCTGTGCCTGTCGGAGCACAAGCGCCGCGGACACGCGCGGCACCCACTCGTTGCCGACGCTCTCGTTGTGTTCGGCGCGGAGGCTCGTCACGATCGACCCATGGCGGCCGATGACCTGATGCTGCACGCTGACGCCCACGTTGTCGCGCGCGGCGTCGAGCGACGTCTTCGCCATGCGGTCGCCGAGCGTCGCGCGCTCGCGGTCCCAGTCGAGCGCGGCCGTGACGAACTGCGTCACCGCGCCGCCGAACCGCCAGTCGCTCTGGTAGCTGAAGACGCCGCGGCCGAGCACGTTGTGCGCATCGTAGGTGTAGTCGTAGAACGCGTACGGCGACACCGACGTGCCGTAGCGCGGTGTGTAGGGCGCGTCTTCGATCAGGTTGGCGGAGTCTTGCCGTGACCGTGACAGCGAATACGAGACACGCTGCTTCCACGCCGACGAGGCTCGGTATTCGAGTGACACGCCGGCCGTGGTGTCGACGTGATCGTAGACGGCGTCCGTGTCCGCGCGCCCGAACGCGGTCTGTCCCGGCGCGCCGGCGCGGCCGTCTTCCACGCGCCCGATCGCGCGAATCTCGAGCGCGCGTGTCAGCGCCTTGCCCGCGCTCCACGACACCGTCGTGCTGTCGAAGCGGTTGTTGGTTGAGCGATTGTCCGTCTTGAGCCGCGCCACGCCGACGCTGTAGTCCCATCCTCGCGCGCCGCCGCTCAGCACGCCGTCCGCGCGCGTGGTGGCGTAGCCGCCGGCCTCGACCGTGCCGGCAAAGGACGGCCGCGCGCCCGCGATGCCGCGCGCGGTGAGCAACTGAATCACGCCCGACATCGCGTCGGTGCCAAAGAGCGCCGACTGCGCGCCCCGCACCACTTCCACGCGCGAGAGATTCGACGTCGTGATGTTGCTGAAGTTAAACGTGCCGCCGGGCTCGTTGAGCGGGATGCCGTCGAGCAGCACCTTCGTGTAGTGGCTCGCGCCGCCGCGCAGGAACAGCGACGTCACGCCGCCGAGTCCCGCCGTCTGCATCACGCCGACGCCGGGCGTCTCGCGCAGCAACTCGGCCAGTGACGCCGTGCCGCGGCGTGCGATGTCGTCGGCGGTAAACACCGTCACCGTGGCGCCCAGTTGTCCAGCCGGTGCGGCCTCGCGCGTGGGCGTCACGACGATCGCGTCGCTGATCGGCGCGAGCTCGAGCGTAAGGCGCGGATGAGACGACGCGTCGTTGGCCAGCGCGGCGGTCACGGTCAGCGCGGTGCTCCGGAAGCCGACGAGGGCCGCCTCGATCCGGCAACCGCCTGCCCCGAGCGACGTCGAGGAGCCCGCCCCGAGCGCAGTCGAGGGGGTGCATCCCGCCAGATCGAGTGAGAACTGGCCGCGGTCGTCCGTCATCACGGAGGCGCGTGTGTCGCCGGCCGCATCGATGAGCCGCACGAAGGCGCGCACGAGCGCGGCGCCGGAGGCGTCAGTCACCGATCCGGTGATCGTGGATGCGATAGCGATGTCGGGAATTGCGCAGAAGAGAACGAGCAGCAGAGCACGTGCAGCACGTGTCATTACGAGCCTCCATCGGCGTTGGCGCGCGCCGAGTCCGCCACGCGTCACGTGGCAGACAGTTGGGACGGCCCGGAGGTCAGTATCCTGACTTGCGAGTGGTTGTTCTGGCGGGCGCATTCGCCCGCCGCACGCTGATGTTCGCGCCTTCCCATGCCCAACGGCACAGTGGCGACCCGCCTCCGCGACTTCGTCGCTTCGGCGAGACAGATGAACACCAACTCCTCGCTTACAGTGGCGGCACCGTGAGGGATTTGCACCCAACTTCCATGCACCACCGGGCGTACGTCGGTTGTCGTCGGCGATCATAGCATGCTGAAACGCGCGCGTTTTCCGCTAGCATTTGAAGGATATGCCCAAGCGTTCGATTGCCACTGTGCGCGACCGGCCGGTGGCGTCGATCTCGTCGGTGTCGGGCCCGCTCCATGTGCACAGCGAGTCCTTCGAGATCGTCAGCCAGGCGCGGCTCGAGCTGCACGACCTGACCGATCGCGTGATGGCGATGGTGCGCGACCTGCCCGTCCGCGAGGGCACGGTGAACGTGTTCTCGACCCACACGACCTGCACGGTCTTCGTCAACGAAGTGCAGTCGGCGCTCCTCACCGACATGAAGAAGTTTCTCGAGCACGTCGTTGACAGCACCGAGGCGTGGCTGCACAACGATCCGAACTTCTCCGAATGCGATCGCGGAAACGCCGATTCGCACTTGCGCGCGCTGCTGCTCGGTCACAGCCTCACGCTGCAGATCAGCGGCGGCGAAGTGGTCCTCGGCCAGTGGCAGCGGATCTTGATGGCGGAGCTCGACGGCCCGCGCACGCGCACGCTCCGACTGCAGGTGATGGGTGTTGCGTAGTCCGGCCAGCGGGATCGCTGACATTGCGGCCAAGCTCGAGGCCGGCGAACGGCTGACGTTCGAGGACGGCGTCACCCTGTTCAACCACCCGGACCTGCACGCCGTGGGCCGGCTCGCCAACCGCGAGCGCGAGAAGCGCCACGGCGCCACGACGTACTACAACTACAACTTGCGGCTCGAGGCCACGAACGTCTGTGTGGCGTCGTGCATGTTCTGCTCGTTCGCGCGGTTGAAGCCGGGCGACGATCAGGCCTACACGATGACGCTCGAGGAGGTCTTCGACAAACTCCGCGCGCGCAAGGATCAGCCCCTCACCGAAGTGCACGTGGTCAACGGCCTGCACCCGGATCTGCCGTTCTCGTACTACACGGACCTGCTGAAGGGCCTGAAGGCGATTCGTCCGGAGATTCACCTCAAGTGCTTCACCGCGGTGGAGATCGCGTTCTTCGCGGATCTCTACAAGATGACCGACGCGGAGGTGCTGCGCGCGCTGATGGATGCGGGCCTCGACTCGCTGCCCGGCGGCGGCGCGGAGATCTTCGCGGATCGCGTGCGCCACAAGATCGCCGTCGGCAAGTGCGACGCTGATCGCTACCTCGCGATTCATCGTCACGCGCACAGCGTCGGCATGAAGACCAACGTGACGATGTTGTACGGCCACATCGAGACGTTCGAGGAGCGCGTGGACCACATGCTTCGCGTGCGGGCGCTCAATGACGAGACCCACGGGTTTCAGGCGTTCATCCCGCTCGCGTTTCACCCCGACAACAACCAGCTTCGCAAGTTACCGGCGCCGTCAGCGAGCGACACGCTGCGCACGATCGCGGTCTCCCGCCTCATGCTCGACAACGTGCCGCACATCAAGGCGTTCTGGGTCGCGACGGGCGTCGACGTCGCGCAGATCGCGCTCTGGTACGGCGCCAACGATCTGGATGGCACGGTGCAGGAAGAGCGCATTTACCACATGGCCGGCTCACGCACGCCGCTGGCCATGACGCCGGCCGCCATTGAGCGACTCGTCACCATCGCCGGCCGCGTGCCGGTCGAGCGCGATACGTTCTACAATCGAATCACCGCCCACGTTTCGCAAGTGTCGTAACAGTCGTAGTCGCGGACCTTCAGTGTCGTAGTGTTACAAGTGTCGTAGCCGCGGACCTTCAGGTCCGCGGAAACAGGAGAACAGACATGGCCTTCACCCTTCCCGCTCTGCCGTACGACGTCGCCGCGCTCGAACCGCACATCGACGCGCAGACGATGACGATTCATCACGGCAAGCATCACAACGCGTACGTCACCAACCTCAACGCCGCGCTCGAGAAGTTCCCCGAGTTGCAGGACAAGTCGGCTGAGGACCTCATCAAGGATCTCAACGCGCTGCCCGAGGGCATCCGCACGGCCGTCCGCAACAACGGCGGCGGTCACGTGAACCACACGATGTTCTGGGAAATCATGGCCCCGGGCAAAGGCGGCGAGCCGACCGGCTTCATCGCCGAGGCCATCCGCGGCGCGTTCGGCTCGTTCGACGTGTTCAAGGAACAGATGAACAAGGGCGGCGCCACCCGTTTCGGCAGCGGCTGGGTCTGGCTCGTGCACCACGACGGCAAGCTCATCGTCGAAAGCACCGCGAACCAGGACAACCCGATGATGGACGGCAAGAAGGCCGTGTTCGGCATCGACGTCTGGGAACACGCGTACTACCTGAAGTATCAGAACCGTCGGCCCGACTATCTCTCAGCGTGGTGGAGTGTCATCAACTGGGACGCGGT
>CAYHEX010000098.1:10597-12362 GCA_964355365.1 uncultured Solibacteraceae bacterium
ACCGTCGGCCCGACTATCTCTCAGCGTGGTGGAGTGTCATCAACTGGGACGCGGTGAACGCGCGGCTCAGATAAGACGCCCGTTAATCGGGGAAGCGGGAATCGAAGATCGGGAATCGCAAAACGGGGAATCGAAGAGCACCGAGCAATAGCGATTCGCGATCACTGAGGTTTTCGATTCTCGATCCCCCGATTCCCGATTCCCGATTCTCAATTCCCGCTTCCCAGATTCCCCGATTCAACGATTGGCGTTTCGCGATTAGCGACTGCCGATTAGAAGAGCGTTACCGTCACCGTGACGCCCGCTTCAATCACTTCCGTCGAGGCGGTGATCTCCATGTACCCGTCGGCATTCGCCATCGACGTGATGTCGCCCGAGCCCTTGAAGGCCGGCTCGGCGAGGCCGTTCACCAGTCGCACGGTGTAGAACTGATGCCGGTCGGTGGTCGACACGACGCGGCGCGCGAGCGGCGCGGTGACGGTGCGCGGCTCCCAGTGGGGTAATCCGGCCAACTTGCGCAGGATCGGCACCATCAGGATGTACGCGTTCGAGAGGCACGATGTCGGATTGCCGGGCATGCCGAGGAAGATCGACGCGCCGATACGCGCAAACGCGGTGGGCTTGCCGGGCTTCACCGCGATGCCGTGAAACAGCATCTCACCCCGTGCGGCAATGACGTCGCGCACGAGGTCGCGCTCGCCGACGGAACTGCCGCCGGAAAACACAATCAGATCGTGTGCCGACGCCGCATCGAGCGCGGCCTTGAGTTCGTCCACTGAGTCGCCGCACGGCGGCAAGGCGTGCGCGAGGCCGCCATGCCGGCGCACAACCGCCTCGAGCGTGAATCGATTGATGTCGTAGATCTGCCCCGGCGCCAGCGGCAGCCCGGGCTCCACCACTTCATTGCCCGTGGAGAGAATCGCCACCGACGGCTTGGCGATCACCTCCACCGACGTGTGGCCCGTGGCCGCGAGCGCGCCGATGCGGCTCGGCGCCATGACCTGCCCGCGCGACACCACGATCGATCCGACGCTGATGTCCGCGGCGCGCGGACCGATGTTCTGCCGCGGCTTCACGGCGGATCGGACCACGACCATGTCGTCGACCCGCTCGGTGTCCTCGACCATCACCACGGCGTCGGCGCCAGCCGGAATCGGCGCGCCCGTCGCAATCTCGACGCACTCGCCGGGCTGCAACTCGTGCGGAAACACCTCACCGGTGTAGACGACCCCAACGCACCTGAACGCACCTGCGCGCACCTGCTCGCACCCGTCCGCACCCGTCCGCACCTGCTCGCACCTGACCGCGTACCCATCCATCGCCGCGCGATCGAACGGGGGCACGTCCATCGCTGAGACCACGTCATGGGCGACGACGCGGCCATCGGCGGCGTGCAGGACCACATGCTCGGTGCGCGAGAGCGGCGCCGTGGCCGTGAGCGCGAGGCTCAAGGCGTCGGCGAAAGGGATGGTGGAGGTGAATGGGCGCATGGTGTGTTCCGCGGACCTGAAGGTCCGCGACTACGACTGAGGAGACTACGACTGAGGAGACGGCGACTGAGGAGACGGCGACTGAGGAGACAGCGACTGAGGAGACAGCGACTGAGGAGACGGCGGTGGCGGAACCTTGGTCAGTTCGCCGACGATGTGCGTGAGCTCCGGAAGAACGAGCCGGGCCATGGCTAGCTTTACCGCCGGCGTGGAGCCAGGGAGCACGAAGATCACTTTGCCGTTCGCAACGCCGGCACACGCGCGCGAGAGCATGG
>CAYHEX010000099.1:0-4605 GCA_964355365.1 uncultured Solibacteraceae bacterium
GGCACGGTCGATCCGTTGTAGATTGTTGGGATGCCAATTGGTCGACCAGAGGTCACTATCACCGGACGGCGTGTGGTCCGTCGCAAGTCCCGTATCAAGGGCGCCGGCCACGGCGTCTACGCGTCCGAGTCGTTCAACAAGAACGTGCGCATCGTGAACTACGACGGCGAGATCATCACGCCCTCGAAATCCGATTGGCGCGAGCGTCGCTATCAGGCCAAGGGCATGATCTGGTGCTTCACCGTGAACCGGCGCAAAGTGCGCGACGGCAACGTGGGCGGCAACATCGCGCGGTTCATCAACCACTCGTGCAAGCCCAACTGCTACTCGCAGGTGATCGGCGACATGGTGTGGATTCGCGCCGCGCGCAAAATTGAAAAAGGCGAAGAACTGACCTACGACTACAACACCGGTGGGGAAGCGGGCATTCAGTGCCACTGCCGCACGGGCTGCAAGAACACGATCTAGGCATGGGCCCTTCGACGCCGCTCAGGCCAGGCCACGTCGTCTACCTCCACGGCTTTGCGTCGTCGCCCGATTCGGGCAAGGCGCATCGGTTTCATGCGGAGTGCACGACGCGGGGGATGGGGTTCAGCTGTCCTGATCTCAACGAGCCCGAGTTCGAGACGCTGACGGTCACGCGCATGCTGGAGCAGACGCGCGACGCCATCGCGGCCTCAGGCGAGGGGCCGGTGGTGCTTGTCGGCTCGAGTCTGGGTGCGTTCGTTGCCGTGCACGCGGCGGCGCGAGACCTGACTGGCCGCGTGGCCAAGCTCGTGCTGATGGCGCCGGCGTTCGACTTCGGCGGCAATCGGCTGAAGCAGATCGGCGAGCACGGGATCGAGCGCTGGCGCGCGGAAGGGTCGCTCGAGTTCTTCCACTACGGCCACAACCGGCCCCGCCAGGTCTGGTTCACGCTCTATGAAGACGCCGCGCAGTACGACGCGTACGCGCTGCAGCTGGCGATGCCCATTCAGATCTTCCAGGGGCGCCATGACGATGTGGTGTTGCCCTCTGCCGTCACGGCCTGGTGTGACGGCCGTGTGAATGTGGACCTCCGCTGGCTCGACGACGGGCATCAGCTGGCCAATTCCATCGAGGCCATCGTCGGCGCCGCGTTTCCTATGGTCTAATTGGGGCCATCATGATTATCAAGATCAAGACCTCGGCGGATGTACCCTCGTCTGAAATCACCCCGGAGTCGGTGTATCACTCGCGCCGCGAGTTCATGAAGGCCGGTGTCATCGGGGCGGCGGGATTGGCCACGGCCGCGGCGTTTGGCGGGATTGAGACGCCGCTCTTCGCGCAGGGCAAGAACCACGCCGCGCCGCGCAACGCCAAGTTCAGCACGGACGAGAAGGCGAACACCTTCGAAGAGATCTCGAGCTACAACAACTTCTACGAGTTCGGCACACGCAAGACGGACCCGGCGCAGTACGCGTCGAAGCTCACGGTGTCGCCGTGGACCGTCGAGGTTGACGGCCTTTGCAACAAGCCAGGCAAGTACGACGTCGACAAGATCGTGGACTTCAAGCAGCTCGAAGAGCGCGTGTATCGCCACCGCTGCGTTGAGGCGTGGTCGATGGTGATGCCGTGGGTCGGCGTGCCGATCAAGAGCGTGCTGGACAAGTGCGAGCCGCAGGCGAAGGCGAAGTACGTGGAGTTCCACACGCTGCTGCGGCCGGCCGAGATGTTCGGGCAGAAGTCGAGCGCCCTCGGCCAGTGGCCGTACGTCGAAGGCCTGCGGATGGACGAGGCGATGCATCCGTTGGCGTTCATGGTGGTCGGTCTCTACGGCAAGGTGCTGCCGAATCAGAACGGCGCGCCGCTGCGCATTCACATTCCGTGGAAGTACGGCTTCAAGAGCGGCAAGTCGATCGTGCGCATCCGCTTCACCGACACCATGCCGAAGACGGCGTGGGCGGTGCAGAATCCTGCTGAGTATGGATTCTGGGCGAATGTGAATCCGGAAGTGGATCATCCGCGCTGGTCGCAGGCGCGCGAGACGCGACTGCCGTCGGTGCTTCGTAATCGTCCGACGATGTTGTTCAACGGTTACGCGGACCAGGTGCAGAGCCTCTACGCGGGGATGGACAAGAAGGTGTTGTTCTACTGATGCTGACGTCGGGCTATGCGCAGCTGTGCAAGCTGCTGAACGCGATTACGAACTGGAAGCACTTCTGGTGGGTGACGTTTGCCGCGTGCACGGTGCCGGCGGTGCTGCTGTTCTTTAAGATCGGCGCGATTTGGTTCATGCCGTCGTGGGGGCCGCTCGTTAACGACACCATCGGCGGCCTCGGCGTCGATCCGCTCAAGGCCATGCTGCACGAGACCGGGGAAGACAGCCTCGGCATCCTCCTCGCGTCGCTGGCCATCACGCCGATTCGGCGCCTGTTCAAAGTCAACGGTATTCAGAAAGTGCGCCGCATGGTCGGCGTGTGGTCGTTCGTCTACGCGCTGGTGCATGTCGGCCTCTATCTGGGCCTCGACCAGCTGTGCTACTCGCTCGAGACGTGTGACTTTCGCGCCATCGCCAACGACCTGATGAAGCGCAAGTTCATCTTCGTGGGCATGGTCTCGTTCACGATCCTGACCCTGCTGGCCGTGACGTCCACCAACGGCATGATTCGCCGCTTGAAGAAACGGTGGCAGACGTTGCATCGGCTCGTGTACGTGGCGGGCATCGCCGCGGTGATTCACTTCATCTGGGTGCAGAAGTCCGACTACGCCGAGCCGCTCATGTGGGCCGGCTGGCTCGCGGCATTCCTCCTGATCCGCGTGTACTTCGCCGTCCAGAAGCGTCAGGCCAAAGCCGCACGAGCCTAGCCGTCCAATTCTCGATTGACGACGTCTCTTAACTGGCGCAATCTTCCGCCGGGGGAGCATGGTCAATCGAATCGTGTCGGTCGCGTTCTGCGTCGTCGTCTCGTTCGTCGCACTGGCCGCGCAGCAGACGCCACTGGCGCCCAGGGGCGTGATCTCCGGCGTCGTCACCGACGCGGTCAACGGAGGCGCGCTCTCGGGTGTACTCATTGAAACCTCGACCGTCGCGACGCCGGGCGCGCCGACACCGTCACCGGCCGCTCGTCGCCGTCAGGTGTCGGACGCGAAGGGCCGCTACGCGTTCCGTGGGCTTCCCCCCGGCACCTACACGATTCGCGCGACCGTTGGCGGCACCGCCAACGCGCCGAACGGGTTCATTCAGAACAGTTCGGGATTTCCCATCACGCCATATCTGGCCGGCGGCTACGGTCAACGCATCGCCGGTGGGTTGACGCGTCCGCTGACCCTGGGCGATGCAGAGCAGGTCACCTCGGCCGACATCGCGCTGTGGCCGACCGCGGTGATTGCCGGCAACGTGTTCGACGAATTGGGCGATCCGTTGGTGGCGGCCGTCGTTGGCGCGGTGAGAGTGACAAGCGATGGCCGGCTCACGAATGGTCCGTCCACGCTGACTGACGATCGCGGCGCGTATCGGCTGAGCGGCCTCGCGCCGGGACGGTACCTCGTCTACGTGCCGATCACGCAAACCGTCACGCCAGTGGCCTCCGCCGAGCAGGCGGTGATGCGATACGAAGAACTGAGCCGTCGCAATCTCGTCGGGGGAATGCCGGTGGCCATGGCCGGAGGCCAGCGTGTGGGAGATACCGTGGTGGGCGTGTCCGCATCCGGGTGGATGACGGGGGCGCAGCCGCTTCGCCTCGAGAAGAAGGGCACGCTCGCGTTGCCGACAACGTTCTATCCCGGCACCACCGCGTTCAACGTCGCGAATGCGGTCCCGCTCAAGTCCGGTGAGGAACGCGCGGCGATCAACATCATTGTTAAGCCCGAGCCCACGGTGCCGGTGACGGGGACCTTGTCGTTCAACGGCGCACCCGCCGCAGGTTACTTCGTGAGGCTGCTGCCGGCTGGTTCGTCGGACGCCGCGCTGTTTGAAGTGGCGCAGGCGCAAACGGATGCCGCGGGGCGGTTCGTGTTTCCCGCTGTGCCGCTCGGCAGCTACATCCTCGCGAGCAGCGGCGGCGTGACGGCAGCGTTCAGCACGCAGCCTGGCGCGGCACCGCCGCCGCGGCCCGGACCGGCGGCCTGGGTGAGAGAGCCCATCACAGTAACGGAGGACGGTGTGCCCAACATCGCGCTGATGTTTCGCCCCGGCCTCGAGGTGCGCGGGCGGGTGGAATTTGTCGGCGCTGCGAAACAACCCGACGCGGCCGCGCTGAAGAACATCCGTGTGTCTCTGCCCGGCATGCAGCGCACCAATCGCGTCATCGAAGAGCCGCCCGTCGGCATTCCCGATCCAACCGGCGCCCTGGGGCCTATCGCCGTTGCGCCAGGCCGCTACGTGATGCGCCTGATGACGGGCGCGCCGGCGCCGTGGCAGTTGCAGTCCATCGAGGTGAATGGTCGCGACGCGGCCGAGCAGCCGCTCGAGCTGACCGAGAATCTCGCGAACGTGGTGCTCACATTCACGGACCGTCCGGCGAGCGTGACGGCGACGGTGTCCGATGCCGCCGACGGCGCGCCAGTGCTGGTCATGCTCTTTCCGGCGAATCGGGCGCTCTGGCCCGAGCTTCGGGCGATCCCCGGTCGCGCGATGAGCGCGCT
>CAYHEX010000099.1:4705-12354 GCA_964355365.1 uncultured Solibacteraceae bacterium
ATCGGGCGCTCTGGCCCGAGCTTCGGGCGATCCCCGGTCGCGCGATGAGCGCGCTGACAAAGCGCGATGGACGCGTGACATTCACCAACGTGCTGCCGGGCGATTACCTCGCCGTCGCCATGTCCGAAGTCGACGCGGAGACGTTCCCCGATGCGCCGCTCGTATCGACGATTGCGCCCACCGCCACGAGTGTGAAGGTCTCGCCGAATGCGGCGGCGATGGTGACGCTGACGACTCGGAGGCCTCGATGATCGCGCCTCTGTTGACCTGCCTGCTGCTGTTGCAGATGCCCCGCGATGGCGCGCTGCCGCAACCGATGACGGGCACAGCTGTGATCAGCGGCGTGGTGACGACGGGCGAACCCGCTAGCCCTGTTCCGCTCCGACGCGCGATCGTGACGCTGACGGGCACGGGCATCATCGGCCCGCGGAAAGTGGCAACCGACGATCAGGGGCGCTTCGCGATCGACGGTCTGGCCGCGGGACGCTTCACGCTCACGGCGGAGAAGGCGGGATACCTCACGACCTACGTCGGCAGCCGGCGGCCCGGGCGTCCGCCGTCGACACCGCTCGCATTGACTGACGGCCAACGCATGACCGATGTGCCGATTCACGTCGTGCCCGGCGCCGCCATCGAAGGCACGCTGCGTGACGAGCAGGGGCGGCCGATTGCTGCCGCCCAGGTGTCCGCGTGGTCGCCAGTGGTCGTCGATGGGCAAACACAGTTTGTCGCTGCGACGAGCCGCGCGAGCCGCGTGCTGACCGACGACCGCGGTCACTTCCGCATTTGGGGACTGTTGCCGGGGACCTATGTCGTTGAGGCGACCGGCGGCTCGGGAACACTGTCTGGCGCGGAGTACCTCACCGACGATGGGGCGGCGGTTCGCACTGTGACTCGTGCACTCGTCTACGCACCCGGCGTCAGTCGCGCATTGGATGCGACGCCCATCACGCTCGCGCCGGGTGAGGAACGGGCAGGTGTGGACATCGTCAATCCGCTCGCGCCCAGTTCGAAACTCACGTTGATCGTCAGTTCGGATGCCGGGGAACCGCTCCAGAACGTCTTCATCGGCATCGCCTCGCTGGCCACGCGACGCGTGTCATTCAGCCCCGGGTCTGTTCGGCCCGATGCGGAAGGACGCTTCACGTTGCCCGGGCTCTCGCCGGGGAGGTATTTGTTCTATGGGCGCAGCACGCCGAAGAGTCCTGACGAACCGGCATTGTGGCTGCGCACCGAGGTCGAAGTGGGGACCGCGGATGCCGAAGCCGCGTTGACCTTGAAGCGCGGGCAGAAGGTCAGCGGGAAGCTCACGGCCGACGGTGCGCCGCCGGAGTGGGCCGCGGCGAACCTGTTGCTGTCACCGCTTGCCGACATTTCCGGAACGGGTATCAACATGACGCCGACGCATCCCGCAGCCGACGGCTCGTTCGACATCGAGCATGTCGCGCCAGGGCGCTACATGCTGACCGCAGCGCTGGGCGGCGACTGGAAGTTGTCGTCGGCCATGCTCGACGGCAAAGACACGCTCGACTACGCGATTGAAGTCTCCGAAGGGCGAAACACGAGCGGCATCGCCGCGCGAGTGAGCAAGGACCTGACGAGCATTTCCGGCCTCGTCACCGATGCACTTGGGCGTCCGTCTCCCGAGTTCTCCGTGGTGGTGTTTGCGGCCGATGCGGAACTGCGCCGCACGTCGCCGCGCCGCACGAGCGGCTTGGTGAAGATCGCCTCGGACGGCAGATTCAAAGTGGAAGGCTTGCCGCCCGGCGACTACCTGCTCGCGGTGATCGTCGACGCCGATCCGCAGCAGTTGCAGGACCGCGCGTTCCTCGAACAGATCGCGGCCGGCGCCATCCAGATTCGTCTCGCGGAAGGGCAGAAGGTTGTGCAGGATCTGAAGATCGGCGGATAGACAGAGGCGGTATCATTCCGCCCATGTCACAACTCCGCCGCGTGGTTCTGGGGATGGTTCTCGCCGCGCTCTGCTTCGTGCCCACGGTTGGCGCACAGCAGAAGCGCCTCATCACCGAACAGGATCTGCTGAAGTTCGTCTGGATCGCCGATCCGCAGATGTCGCCCGACGGCAAGCAGGTCGCCTACGTGCGCGTCGTCGTGAACGAGAAGACCGACGACTACGACACGAATCTGTGGCTCGTGCCCTCGGACGGTTCATCGCAGCCACGGCAGATCACCTCAGGCGCGCGCGATCAGTCGCCGCGTTGGGCGCCCGACGGTTCCAGACTCGCGTTCGTCCGGGCAGCAGGCGGGCCGGCCCAGATTCACGTGATGGGCTTGAACGGCGGGGAGGCCCAGGCCGTGACAGACCTCGCGCGCGGCGCCGGCGGTCCGATGTGGTCGCCGAACGGTAAGCAGATCGCGTTCTCGAGTGCGATGAAGGCGGAAGACGCCGAGAAGAAGGACCCGGCTGCGGCGCCGAAGTCTGACGTGCGCGTGATCACCGACGCGGCGTATCGCAACAACGGCGGCGGCTGGGCCGAGCAGGATCGGCCGTCGCACATCTGGGTCACCGACGTGAGCGGCGACGGCAAGATCGCCAAGGCGAAGCAGATCACGACAGGGAAGTACAGCGAGAGCGCGCAGGCCTGGACGAGCGACGGCGCGCGCATCTACTTCACGTCGAATCGCGTGGACGAGCCGTACTACTATCAGGCGAAGGCCGAGCTCTACAGTGTGCCCGCGAGCGGTGGCGAGTTTACGAAGGTCGCGAGCATCAACGGCGCGATCGGGTCGGTGAAGCCGTCGCCAGACGGGAAGTCGCTGGCCTTCGTCGCCTCGGAGAACGGCACGCCCGAACGGTCCTACAGCCAGAGCGACCTCTGGGTCGCGAGCGCCGACGGCACGGGCGCGCCGAAGAACCTCACGACGAAGTACGACTTCGACATCGGCGGCGGCATCGGCGGTGATCAGGGCGCGCCGCGTGGCGGTCGCGCCGCCGGTCCCCTCTGGTCACCCGACGGCAAGTCCATCGTCATCGGCAGCGGCGAACAAGGTGATGGCAACGTCATTCGTGTGGACGTTGCGACCGGCAACGTCACGCCGGTCATCAAAGGCAAGCAGGCCGTGCAGCAGTATTCCGTCTCAGCGGACGGGAAGTCGCTGGTGGTCTTGATCTCGAACCAAACCAAGATTGGTGACCTGTCTGTTGTTGATCTCTCCGCGCCCACCGCGGCTGCCTCCGCCGAGGCTTCGGCGGCCAAGCCTCCGCGTGAGATCACGCACCTGAACCAGGAACTGTTCACGCAGTTGAATCTGACGACGCCGGAAGAGATTTGGTGGACCAGCTTCGACGGCAAGAAGATTCAGGGCTGGGTGCTGCTGCCGCCCAACTTCGACGCGTCGAAGAAGTATCCGTTCATCCTGCAGATCCACGGTGGTCCGCACTCGGCGTACGGCAACGTCTTCACGCACGAGTTCCACACCATGGCCGCTCGCGGTTACGTTGTTCTCTTCGCGAATCCGCGCGGATCGAGCAACTACGGCCAGGACTTCGGCAACATCATTCAGTTCCACTATCCCGGAGACGACTACAAAGACCTCATGGCCGGGGTCGACGAGATCAGCAAACGTCCCTACATCGACACCGCGCGACTCGGCGTGACCGGCGGTAGCGGCGGCGGATTGCTCACCAACTGGACCGTGACCCAGACGACACGCTTCAAGGCGGCCGTGGCACAGCGCGACATCGCCGACTGGGCCGGCTTCTGGTACACCGCCGACTTCACGCAGTTCACCGCGTCATGGTTCCGCAAGGCGCCGTGGGAAGATCCGCAGGACTTCGCCGCGCGGTCGCCGATCACTCACGTCGCCAACGTGAAGACGCCGATGATGTTCATTCTGGGTGACGATGACCTGCGCACACCGCCGTCGGATGGCGGCGAGATGATGTTCCGCGCGCTGAAGTACCTGAAGATCCCGACCGTCATGGTGCGTTTCCCCGGCGAAACGCACGAGCTTTCGCGCGGCGGCAAACCGAAGCACCGCATCGAACGGCTGAATCACATCACCGGATGGATGGACAAATGGCTGATGGGGAAGAGCGAGTTGTATCCGAACGCGAAGTAGCGCCACCGACCGCGCCGCTCGTGGCCATTGCTGTGGGCGTCGCGTTTGTCGGGACGTTCCCGGTGATGCTGCCGTTCGCGGTCTACGCTGCGCTGCTTGGCGCGCTTGCAGCCGCGGTATTGGGCGTCCCTGCCGTGAGGTTGGTCATACGGCTCGGCTTCCGTGGGGCGTTAGCCGCCGTCTGGACCGGCGCGTTCATCGCGGCCCTGTCGCCGGCCGCGGGCCTATTGCTGATGGTGCCGCTGACCCGCTCGCAGGGCGGTGGCCCTGGTCTCGGCCAGTTCGCAAAGAGTCTGGCGGACGCGACTTTGGGTGGGGGCCCGATTGCGGCGCCCTTTGGCGCCGCGACGGCGATCATCTACTGGTCGCGATACCTCTCCAAGGGATGGGCCTCAAGGCACACGGGTGTGGTGGCCCTGCTGGCGGTCGGCATCACCGCGGGTGTCTTTGCCGCCAACCACGAAGTCGGTCGCGAGACGAGCCGAGCCCGCACCGAGCAGTACGCCGCTGAACGCCGGAAGCTTGCCTCGCCGGATCGCTCAGTGAGTGTTCGCCTCGTGCGGCTGTTCAATAGCGACGTCGACGTCGTGCGACTTGCGTCACCCCAAGAGCCGGCCTGCGCGATCGTCATCAGCTCTGGTGAGCTGGCCGGCCGCATCTCGATCGGCGCCGCGGTGTGGGTCGATCTGACGGAGATTGCTGGAACCGCCGGCGAGTTCCGACTGTCGCGCGTCGGCGATGTCGATGTGTCGCCCATGCTGGCGACCGCGCGCGTCGATCGCTGCCGCCCTTGGCGCTGACGGCCGATCCCCCGATTCCCGATTGCCGATCCCGAAGATTCCCGATTCCCGATTCCCGATCCGTGATTTGCGATTCCCGATTGTCGATCCCCGATTGGCGCTTGGCGCTTCCCGATTGCCGATTGTCAGCCTCCCCGTGTGTGCATTTCCAGATGCGCGTTCTTCTTCAGCATCTTGACGGGAATATAGCTGCCGCGGTCGCCGACGGCGAGGCGTTCCTCGGCGCCGCGATCGGCGCGGCTTTCCCATCCGCTGCGGATCAGCCCGAGCATCTCTTCGTGCGTGGCGCCCGCGCGCAGGGGCCGTCGCAGATCGATGCCGTCCTGCGCGTAGAGGCAGAGCAGCAGCACGCCGTCGGCGGTCAGGCGCGAACGGTCGCAGGTGCGGCAGAACGGCTGTGTTGTGGATGAGATGATGCCGAAGCTGAGGCCGTCGGGCAGGCGGAAGCGCGCCGCCGGTGCGGTCGATCCCGGCTCGGAGATCGGCACGATGGGACCGTAATGATCGACAAGGCGCGTCAGGATCTCCGCGCGCGAGACGACCGCGTCCTTCTTCCATGACGTGGCGCCGCCGACGTCCATGTACTCGATGAACCGTACTTCCGCGTCGGCCGATCGCGCGAACTCCACCAGATCGACCAGTTCATCGTCGTTGTCGCCACGGGTGACGACCGTGTCGAGCTTGAGGCCGTGGAACCCGGCGCGGCGCGAGGCCTCGATGCCCTCGAGCACCTCGGACAGCGCGTCGATGCGAGCGAGCTTCTTGAAGCGATCGGACCGCAGCGTGTCGAGGCTCACCGTCAAACGCCGAAGGCCCACTTGCTTCAGTTCGTCCGCGGCGTCAGCGAGGAGCACGCCATTGGTCGTCATCGCGAGGTCGCGGATCCACGGTTTCGAGGCGAGGTTGTCAATCAACGTCGGCAGATTGCGTCGGAGCAGCGGCTCGCCGCCCGTAATGCGCACCCGATCGACGCCCAACTCACCGAACAGGTCGGCGATCCGCGAAATCTCCTCGAGCGTCAGCAAGTCCTCGCGGGGCAACCAGAGATACTCGTCCTCGGGCATGCAGTAGTGGCACCGGAGGTTGCAGCGGTCCGTTACCGAGAGGCGCAAGCTGCCTATCGGTCGGCCAAACGTGTCGAATACGGGCACGAGCGGATTGTACGTCCTATAATGCCTCCACTTTTCTGGAGGTCTCCGATGCGCGTAGTCCGTTGGGTTCTGGTCCTTTCTCTGATTGCCACTGCCGGCACGTTGGCGCAACGAGGGCAGGGCGCCGGTCCGGCGCCCACGCCGCTGAATCTTCCCGCCGACACGCCGAAACTGACAGCGCTCAAGACCGAGGCCGCCGCCGACGTTGACAAGATGCAGGACCTGGTTCAGCAGGGCGTCGACTCGATCTTCAGTTACGCCGAACTGGGCTTCCAGGAAGTTGAAACGGTTCGCTACATCAAGGACCTGCTGAAGAAGAACGGTTTCTCGATTCAGGAGAACATCGCCGGCGTGCCCACCGCGTTCGTCGCCAGTTGGGGCAGCGGGAAGCCGGTGATCGCGCTTGGATCCGATATCGACGGCATTCCGCAGGCGTCGCAGAAGCCCGGCGTCGCGTATCGCGATCCGATGGTGCAGGAAGGTCCAGGACACGGCGAAGGCCACAACTCCGGCATGATGGTGAACATCGCGGCGGCCATCGAGGTGAAGAAGCTCATGGAGCGCGAGAAGATGAGCGGCACGCTCCGCATCTGGCCGGGCGTGGCCGAAGAGCTTGTCGGCACCAAGGCGTATTACGTCCGGGCCGGCGTCTTCAAGGACGTCGACATCGCACTCTTCACGCATGTGGGCAACGACCTGGGCGTGTCCTACGGCGAAGGTGGCGGCAACGGTCTGATCTCGGTCATCTACAACTTCAAGGGCGAGGCCGCGCACGCCGCCGGTAATCCCTGGCGCGGGCGCAGCGCGCTCGACGCCGTCGAACTGATGGACGTGGGCTGGAACTTCCGCCGCGAACACCTCGGGCTCTCCCAGCGTTCGCATTCCGTCATCGTCGACGGCGGCGCGCAGCCGAACGTCGTTCCGCCGACCGCGTCGGTCTGGTACTACTTCCGTCAGACGACGTATGACGGAATCATGGATTTGTGGAAGACGGGTGACGAGGTCGCGCGGGGCGCGGCGATGATGACGGGCACGGAGCTCGCCTCGACCCGCGTGCTCGGCTCGGCCTGGCCGCAGCACTTCAACCGCGCCATTGCGGAAACGGCCTACGCGAACATCCAGAAGGTGGGCATGCCGACGTGGAGCGAGCAGGACCTGGCGCTGGCGCGGGGCATCCAGAAGGAACTCGGCCAGCGCGACACCGGCCTGGCCGCGCGCGTCGGCAACTTAGGGACCGGTGTGCCGCTCGCGACGAACACCGGCGGCGGCTCGGACGACATCGGCGACGTGTCGTGGACCGTGCCGACCGTCACGCTGCGCTATCCCTCGAACATTCCCGGGTTGCCGGGCCATAACTGGGCGAACGCCATCTCGATGGCGACGCCAATCGCCCACAAGGGCGTGATCGCGGGCGCCAAAGTGCAGGCGATGACGATGCTCGACATCCTGTCGAAGCCGGAAGTGGTGACGGCCGCGTGGGACTACTTCAAGAACGTGCAGTCGGCCGCGACCAAATACACGCCGCTGATCCGCCCGCAGGACTCGCCCGCGATCGAGCTGAACAAGCCGACCATGGACAAGTTCAAGCCGGAGTTGAAGAAGTTCTACTACGACC
>CAYHEX010000100.1:0-12336 GCA_964355365.1 uncultured Solibacteraceae bacterium
CGCAGTAGTAGTCTTGGAAATCGTCCGCGCCGCCCGAGAGTTCCGCGGTCGCCACGATCCGCGCCGGCGCAAACGCCACCGACGGGTTGGCCCGCAAGGTGATGGACGGCCGGCCCTTGCCTTGATGGGCCTCGACCAGGCCGCAGAGGCTCAGGAGCAGGGCGAGCAGGACGAAAGGCCGGACCCGGCCGTGGGTTATCATGGTCGGTCTATTTTCCATGCGAATAGCCGCAGTGTAGCAGAGGCGTTTGATGGCGATGCAGGTTCCACAGTTCAAGGGCGTAGTCACACCGGCCGCGGACGTTGCCGTCGACATGTTGTTCGTGCCGGTCTTTCAGGACGAAGCTGACGGGGCGCTGGCGGCGATCCCGGGGCTCGAGGCCGCAGCCGGTGGCTGGCTCGCGGATGTACGCGCGTCGGGTGAGTTTCGCGCGAAGCTCTACGAGTTCTTTATTCTTCCAACCGCTGTGGGTGGATGGCAGGCGAAGCGGCTGGCGTTTGTCGGGGCGGGTCGCCGGGCAGAGCTGACACCGGAGCGGTTGCGCAAGATCGCCGCGGCCTGCGGCTACACCGCGCGTCTGCGTCTGGTCGGTAGTGCGGCCGTGCTGGTGCGCGAAGAGCTCGGTGCGATGGCCGCCGCGGCGACAGTGGCCGACGGTCTCTGTGCCGCCGAATTCGACTCGGGCGTCTACAAGGCCGACCAGTCGACCGAGGGCCGATATCCGACCGAGCTCAGCGTGGTCATCCCGGGCGCGGATTCGGCCGAGTTGCAGACCGCCGTGGCGCGAGGACGCGTGATCGGCGACGCGGCGAATCAGGCGCGCGCGTTGGCCAACGAGCCGGCGAATGTGCTGACGCCCACGGAGTTTTCAAAACGAGTCGCAGCGATGGGCCGTGCCGCGGGCCTCACGGTGGATGTGCTCGACGAAGTGCGTCTCGGCGCGTTGAAGATGGGGCTGGTGCTCGGTGTGGCGCAGGGCAGTGCGGAGCCACCGCGCCTGGTCGTGCTGCGCTACGAACCCGGTGGGGCCGACGACGGCCCGGTGATCGGGCTGGTGGGCAAAGGCGTCACGTTTGATACGGGGGGGATCTCGATCAAACCCGCTGAAGGCATGGATCGCATGAAGGACGACATGGCCGGTGGCGCGGCTGTGGCCGCGGCCGTGTGCGCGATCGCGGCCCTCCGCGGGCCGCATCGCGTGATTGCGGTGATTCCCATGGTGGAGAACATGCCGAGCGGCAGCGCCATCAGGCCTGGGGATGTGCTCACCGCCGCCAACGGCATCACCGTGGAGATCACCAACACCGACGCCGAGGGCCGGCTGATTCTCGCCGATGCGCTGTGGTACGCGCAGGAACTCGGCGCCACGCATTTGATTGATGTGGCCACGTTGACCGGAGCGTGCATGGTGGCGCTCGGCAAGACGGCCGCCGGTGTGATGGGTGCGCCAGACGCGTGGGTCGAGTCTGTGCGTACGGTGGCCGCGCGTGCCGGCGATCGTGTGTGGCCGCTGCCGTTGTATGACGAGTACCGTGAGCAATTGAAGAGCGAGATCGCGGATCTGATCAATGCGGCATCCGGGCGAGGCGCCGGCGCGATCACCGCCGCGTGGTTCTTGCGGGAGTTCGTCACGGCTGGGCGACCGTGGGCGCACCTGGACATCGCCGGCACGGCGTGGTCCGAGGAGCGAAAGGCGTATCAGCCCAAAGGGGCCACAGGTGCCGCTGTGCGCACGCTTATTGATCTGGGGATGACGGCGGGCGTGTAGGCGGCGCGCTCGTCGAGAGCGGCGTCGAGCCCAGCGACGGCGGCGCGTTGTAGTCGTAGGTGCGCCGCCACTTTCTCAGGACAATCCACAGGCCGGCCAGCGCCGTGCCCGACACGACGGCGGCGAGCACCATCGCGCCGGTCAGGCCGAACGCGCCAACAATCATCTGCGACAGGTTTTCACGCTCGGGCGCCGGTGGCGACACCTGCACCATGAACGGCTCGCCCTGAACCTGCTGGGGCGGCGTGCGGGGTGGCGTGGACGGCATGGGCATCGCGTTACCGCCGGTTGTCTTTCATTGCGGGCGCGGTGACGCGCTTGAGGGATATCTGATACTTGATAATCGCGTCGCAAAGCGACTGCGCAATGCGCTGCTTCGTCGCGCTCTGCTTGAGGGCCATCGCGTCGCTGCGATTGGTCACGAACGAAATCTCCGCGAGTACACTCGGCATCTCTGCGCCGATCAACACTACAAACGGAGCCTGCTTGACTCCAAGGTCGCGCACGCTGGCGTTCTGCATCTTCAGGCGGCGGACCATCGACGTTTGCACCAGCGTGGCCAGTTCGCGCGACTCCGCGAGCTTGGCATTGAGCGCGATCGCCTTCAGGATCTCCGGCAGGTGGCCCATGCTCTGGCTGGACGCCGCGTTCTCACGCGCGGCAACGGCTTCGGCCTCCGGATTGGTCGCAAAGTTCAGGAAGTAGGTCTCCAGGCCGCGGGCGTCTTTGCGCGTGCTGGCATTCGCGTGGATCGACAGGAATAGATCCGCGCCTGCTCGATTGGCGATGGCGGTGCGCTCTTCGAGCGCGATGAACTCATCGGCGCTGCGCGTCAGCACCACGTCGATGCCCGGCTGTTCCTTGAGGAGTTTCTGCAGGCGGAGCGCGATATCGAGGACCAGATCCTTTTCCGTGAGGCCGTTGCCCTGCGCGCCCGGATCGTGGCCGCCGTGACCGGCATCGATGACGATGCGTTGGACCCCGAGTCCGAGTTGGCGCGCCAGCGAGTAGTCGCCGTTACGCGTGGTGCTCGGCGGCGGCAGCGGCGTCACGACGGTTGGGGTCGGTCTGGCCGAGGGTGCTGCCGGCGGAGCGGGCGCCACCGACGGTCCGGACGTGATTGGCGCGGGCACCGATGCCGTCGCCGCCGGTGGCAGCGCTGCCGTCTGGATGGGCTCGGGCGCGGGGACCGCCATGGGCTGAACGGTCGGAGGTGGTGCGTTGATCAGCACCGCGTCTTGAATGACGGTCTTGGTCAACGGCGGCGGCGGTGGGCCCTCCGCGTCGACGACCAGGCGATACGGGTTGTAGAGGGCGTAGATGCTGTGCTTCGGCGCACCGGCCAGATCAAACACGATGCGTGTGGTGCCCGGGGCCGGGTGCCCGAGACGGACGCCGGTGACCAGCATGCCTTTGAGTCCGGCAAGAGAGGCCGGCACGCCGTCGCCGACTGCCGTGCTGCCGAGATCGAGAAAGACGCGATCGGGATTCGCGATCCGGTCGCTCGCGAACGCCACCTCGCGGTCCACTTCGATCACGATGCGATCGCCACCAGGGAGCGGTTGCCGCGTGACGGTTCGCAAGACAGCGGCGGCGGAGGCCGTGGCGCTGGGGACGCGTGTGGCGGGCGCCGGGGCCCGGCGCGTTTCGGGGAGCGGCGCCGAAGCGGCCGGGCCGGAGAATGCGGCGAGCCGCTCATCGGCCTGCTTCGCAAACGGACTCGCGGGGTACTCGGTGGTGAGCCACTTCAGCAGTTGCTCGCCTTTGGTGCGGTCCGTGTCTGCGTTTGACTGACGGTAGGCGAGCAGTGAGACGCCCGAGGCCTGCCACAGCGCGTTGTCGCAGAAACCACTCTTCGGGAACTTTCGCACCACGAGTTCATAGGCGGCGATGGCCCGACGCACATCGGTGGGCGATGGTGCCACGGTCGCGCGCAGGGCGGCTTCGGTGTCCGCGGCTCGCTGAAAGAGCACGGCCGCCGTGGGCGCCTGCGCCGACAGCGCGGTCCCCGAGAGCCACAGGCCAACGGCCAGAACGAGAAGGCGACGGGAGACGTGGTCCGTGTGTGTCATCGGAGTTGCGCGTCCACTTCTTCGAAGTAGCCCTGGTCAACGAGCACTTCGCGTTTGCCGTTCGTGGCGGGGGAGACGATGCCGTCCATTTCCATCATGTCGATCAGCCGGGCCGCGCGGCTGAACCCGATGCGCAGGCGCCGTTGCAAGTAGGAGATGGACGCCTGGCCGCTCGACACCACGATGCGCGCGGCTTCGTCGAACAGCTCGTCCTTGTCCATCGCCACGCCGCCCGGTCCGATGCCCTCGTTCTTCTCTTCGGCGGTGATGGTGAGGTCGTACTGCGGCTTGCCTTGTTTGCGCAGGAAGCTGCACAGCCGTGCCGTCTCCTGCTCCGAGATGTACGGACCGTGGATGCGGATGTAGCGCGAGGAGGCCGGCGGCAGGAAGAGCATGTCGCCCTTGCCCAGCAACTGCTCGGCGCCGTTGCCGTCGAGAATGGTGCGTGAGTCGATGCGCGATGCGACGCGGAACGCGATGCGCGCCGGAAGGTTCGCTTTGATCACGCCGGTGATGACGTCGACCGACGGACGCTGGGTGGCGAGAATCAGGTGGATGCCAACCGCGCGCGCCATCTGGGCCAGACGCGCGATCGACTCTTCCACTTCGTTGCCGGCCACCATCATCAGGTCGGCGAGCTCATCGATGATCACGACGATGTAGGGCAGTGTCTTGAGTTCCGCGCCGCTCGCAGTCTTGGCGTCTTTGTCTTCCTCGAGCACCACGCGAATGTTGCGGTTGTGCTGGTCGATGTTGCGCACGCCGGCGGCTGCCAGCGTCTTGTAACGCTCTTCCATCTCGCGCACGGCCCACCGCAGCGCGTTGGCCGCCTGCTTCGGCTCAACGACGACCGGCGTCAGCAGGTGGGGGATGTCCTCGTACATGCCAAGCTCGAGCCGCTTCGGGTCGATCATGATGAAGCGAGCTTCCTCCGGCGACGCGCGAAACAGAATGCTGCTGATCATGGCGTTCATGCTCACGGACTTGCCCGCGCCGGTCGAGCCGGCGATCAGCAGGTGCGGCATGGTGGCCATGTCGCCGGCGAAGACTTCGCCGTTGATGGTCTTGCCCAGCGTCATCGTGAGCTTGGAGGCCGCGCGCGTGTAGACGTCCGACTCGAGCAATTCCCGCAGGCCGATCGACTCGCGAACCGGATTGGGAATCTGGATGCCCACGGTGGACTTCCCCGGGATTCGATCGATCAAGACCGATTCGGCCTGCATCGCGAGGCACAGGTCGTCGGCCAACCCCGTGATGCGGCTGTACTTCACGCCGGCGTCGGGTTTGAATTCATACGTAGTGACGACGGGGCCCGGGTGAATCTGCACGACGGATCCTTCGACGCTGAACTCGCGGCACTTCTCTTCAAGAAGCTTGGCGGCCTCCATGAGCTGGCGTTCGTCGATCTTGCGCTGGTCCTTTGGCGGATCAAGCAGCGACAGTGGCGGAAACGCGTAGGCGCCTTTCTTCCGTTCGGCCGGGGCCTTGCTGCCGGCCTCCGACTCGCCGAGCGGCAGGCTCACCGGCATGGGCAGGGCGCGCCGGATCGCCGGGGCGGCTCGCTGTCGCAGCGGCAACTCGTCCTCGTCATCCTCGCTCTCGAGATCGTCGGCGTCATCGTCTGTGTTCTTCGACGGTTTGATCGCCTGACGTGCGGCTTTCAGCGTGGCCGCCGCGCCGGCGGCCTTGGTCGCGATATCCGCCTTCACGGCGCCGGCCTTTGCGGTGTGCTTCTTGACGATTTGCGCGCGCTCATGCGCCCGGGCCCGTTCAGCGCGCCAGGCGCGCCATCGGCCCACCCAGCCGCCCGCGCTCGAGCGAACAACCGAGGCGGTCTGTGTGGACGCGCGGCCAAACGAGAACTGCGTGGAGAGCACCACCGCGAGACCGAGTGTGGTCAGCAGCACGATCACCGCGCCCGTGGTGTTCAGGAAGTCTGTCAGGACGGCGGCGATGGAGGCGCCGATGATGCCGCCCCCGGGGAACGAACCCGACGTCGCGCCGGGATCGAACACGCCGAACGCGACGCCGAGCAGGCCCGACAGCGAGAGGAACAGCATGACGGCGCCGGTGATCTTGGTGTATTTGGCGTCGAACTCACGGCACCAGAACGCGTGCCAGCCGATCACCGAGCAGACGACGGGGAGCAGGTAGGACGTGTAGCCGATCAGTTGCAGGAACACCTCGGCCAGAAAGGCGCCGACGCGTCCTCCGAAGTTGTTGCACGGGCCCACGATGTTGTTGAAGAACCACACGGGGTCGGCCGGCGAATAGCTGACGAGGGCGATCAGACAGAACAAGGCGAGCCCAAAGAGGGCGAAGCCGTACACTTCACTGATCCGTCGAGACAAGGCGGAGTTGGCCATTAATCCTCTTTTTCACACCACACGAGAGCGTCTTTCATACCTCAAGTACCACCGGCAGTACAAGTGGCCGGCGACCCGCGCGCTTACGGAACATGCGCTGCATTTCCAGGCGGATGCGCTCTTTCAGGAGTCCCGGATCTGTCCGTTCCTCCGGAAGCGCACCTTCGACGACGCGAGCCAGCCACTCCGGGGCCTCCTTCAGCATCGCGTCGTGCTTCGCATCCACCGCCAATCCGCGGCCGATGATCTCGGGCATCCGCTCGAGTACGCCTGTCCGGCTGTTGATCGCCACGACGGCAACCACGAGCCCGTCGCCCGCGAGATGACGGCGATCGCGGAGCACTTCATCGCCGATCTCGCCTGTCCTCGTCCCGTCAACGAACACCCGCCCGGTGGGGACTTTCCCCACGACGGATCCCGTCCCGTTCTCGAACCTGACCACGTCGCCGTCCTCGATGATCAAGACCGCCGACTGGGGCGACACCAGCGGGGCCATCCTGGCGTGCCGGACCAGTTGGCGGTATTCCCCATGTATCGGCACGAAGACCTTGGGTCTGGCCAGGCTGAGGACCAATTTCAGTTCCTCGGCGCTGCCGTGACCGGACACGTGAATATGGCGGCTGCCGTCGGCCACGATCTCGGCGCCGCGGCGGGCCACATGGTTCATGACTCGCGCGATGGCCTTCTCGTTGCCCGGGATCACCCGTGCAGAGAACGCGACCACGTCATCCGCCCCGATCTTGACGTGGCGGTGGTCGTCGATGGCCATGCGCGGCAATGCCGCCATCGGCTCTCCCTGAGAGCCGGTGCAGACACAGAGCACGTCCTGTGCCGGGTAGTCGCGAATGTCGCTGTCACGAATTTGCAGGCCGGCCGGCACTTTCAATCGGCCGAGTTCCATCGCGATGGCCGTGTTCTGCTGCATGCTCCGGCCAAGGAAGGCGAGCTTTCGGTCGAACTGTTCGGCCAGATCCACCAGTAACTGGATGCGGTACATGCTCGTCGAGAAGGTGGAAACGATGATCTTCCCGGCCGCGCTGCTGAAAATCTCTTCGAAACCGTCGATGACGTCGCGTTCGGAACCGGTGTAGCCGGGACGATCCGCATTGGTGCTGTCGGAGAACAGCGCCAGCACACCCTGGCTGCCGAGTTCGGCCATCCGGTGATAGTCGAACGTCTCGCCGTCGAGTGGCGTCTGGTCGATCTTGAAATCGCCGGTGTGAATGATCACGCCCTGCGGCGTGTGGATGGCGAGCGCGACGCAATCGGGAATGCTGTGCGGCACCCGCAGGAACTCCACCCGCAGCGAGCCGATGTCGATGATGTCCCTGGGCTTGACGGCCACGAGACGATCGGCGATGTCGATGCCGTGCTCATCAAGTTTTGGCTTCACCAGCGCGAGCGTGAACTCGGTGCCGTAGACGGGGCCGTCAAACAGCGGCCACACGTGCGGCACGCCACCAATGTGGTCTTCATGGCCGTGGGTCAGCACCAGCGCGCGGATCTTCCCGCGCCAGGCCTCCAGCGCCGAGAGATCGGGCAGTACGAGATCCACGCCGAACAGTTCCGGCTCGGGAAACATGACGCCGGCGTCGATCAACAGGGCCGTGTCCCCGCAGACCAGCAGGTGCATGTTCATGCCGAATTCGCCAATGCCACCGAGCGGAATGAACTCGACGGCGGGCGTGCCGGCGACGGTATCGACCGTCATAAAGTGAGACCCCAGCGCAACGTATTGCCTCGTGATCGGACACGCACGCTCATGCCGAACCTGGCGGTTCGATTAACAGAGCGACGAATCCGACCTGGTCGGGTTGCTGGGAGCACCCGGAAACAGGGCGGGAAAACGGGCTAACTATAACACAGCAGGGCGGTTCACAGCCGCGAGCAACTCCACGAGGGTCGCCAGTTCGGCCAGCGAGAGCGTTTCGGGGCGCCGCATGCCGTCGATCTTGGCAATGGCGAGCACGGCCGGGCCGGACTTGTCGTACGCCTTCAGCACGTTGTTCAGGGTCTTGCGCCGCAGACTGAACATCGTTCGCACGAGCCGATCGAAGATGTCCTGGTCGGCCACACGCACGGTCCTCGGTTGAAAGATGAGGTGCGCAATGGCCGAGTGCACCTTGGGCGGCGGTTTGAACGCGCCGGGTGGAAGCCGCAGCGGCACGTTGATGTGGGCGTCGAGCTGGAGATACAAACTGAGTGCTCCCCACGCCTTGGTGCCGGGCTTGGCGGCCAGTCGGTCCGCCACTTCGCGCTGCAGCATAACGGTGGCATCCGCGAACATACCGGTGCGCGCATGCCAGTCGAGCATCTTGAACAGGATAGGCGTCGAGAGGTTGTAGGGCAGGTTGCCCACCACACGATAACGGCGCTTCGGGGGCGGCGTTCCGGGCACGGCTCCGGGCGGGGCCTGCGGCTGCAATCCTGTGAGGAACGGCAGCACATCCGTGCGCAGGATGTCGCCGCTGATGAGTGTGACGTTCGGCGGCACGCGCGGCGCCAGTTCGGCGAGCAGGTCGCGATCCACTTCAACCGCCAGAATGGGCGCGCCGGTTCTCGCGAGCGGAAAGGTGAGGGCGCCCTGTCCGGGACCGATCTCGAGAAACACATCCCCGGGCTGCGGGTCGATGGCCTGCACCACCCGCTCGGCCCATTTGGCCGACAGGAAATGCTGTCCAAATCGCTTGCGCGGGCGGAACGATCGCTTAGGCGTACTCATTTGTTGCCCTGCCAGTATTCCTCTTCGATCGCCTGGATCTCATCTTCCGACAAGCCAAAGTAGTGGCCGATTTCGTGGATCAATGTCTCGCCGATCGCCACAACCACGTCGTCTTCATCGTCGCTCGCGTCTTCGATCGGAAACTGAAAGAGCGTCACCTTGTCCGGCAGGCGATTGCCGTCGTCCCATTGACGTTCGGTCAGCGGCGTCCCCTCATACAAGCCGAGCAGCGTGTCGGGCGGCTCGATGTCGACCTCGGCCAACTGTTCGCTGGTGGGCTCGTCTTCGACGACGATGGCGATGTTCTGCATCGCGTCGCGGAAGCGATCGGGAATGCTGTCGAGCGCGTCTTCCACCAGTTCGCGAAATTCGTCGCGTGTCATTTCTTTGCGGCCTTTCTGGCGCCGGTCTTCGGGACCGGTCTCGCATGCTTGGGGCCGAGTGACTTGAAGTACGCGCAGCCCGTGCGAATCTGGCACGAGTCGCAGAGCGGCTTCGGTTTGCAGATGCGCCGGCCGTGCAAAATCAGTGTGTCGGAGGCGCGGGTCCACCGTGATGGCGGCAACAGCGCGCAGAGTTGCTGTTCCGCCGCGACTGCATCATCGGTATGGATGAAGCCGATGCGCTCCGCCACGCGCAACACGTGCCGGTCGACCGGCCATCCGGGAACGCCGAGCGCGTGTCCGAGGACGACGTTGGCGGTCTTGCGGCCGACGCCGGGAAGCGCGGTCAACGCGTCCATGTCGGCCGGAACGGTTCCGTCGTGGCGCGCGACTAACTGCGCGGCCATCGCCTGGAGATTGCGCGCCTTCACGCGATAGAACCCGGTGCTCTGAATGATCGGTTCGAGCGCTTCCGATGCGGCTGCCGCCATCGTGCGCGGGTCGGGGTAGGCCGCAAAGAGCGCCGGCGTGACCATGTTGACGCGCGCATCGGTGCATTGCGCCGAGAGGATCGTTGCGGCCAGCAACTCGAAGGCATTGCGGAAATGCAGTTCGGTGTCGGCGTTGGGGTGTTGGGCGTCGAGTCGGTCGAAGATGTCGATGGGCGTCATGCGAATCGGCGCCACGGCGGCGCGCTCGCACGATCGTATCGCCATCCGAACAAGGATGCTTGGGTCTCGACAGGCGTGAGCTGACCCAAGGACACGAGCACGTGACCCGATCCGGACGTCGCCGACAGGACGCGCCGACCAAGCGGCCGAGCGACGTCCAGCAGGAGGTCTTCAAGCGCGGTGGCATCCGGCAACGACGCGAACGCTTCTCTGACGCCGGATCCATTCGCGAATTGCACACGCACGGTTGACGCGATCACGCCGAGATCGGCAAGACCCAGGCGCGCTTCACGGATCAACGACGCGATCAGCGCGTCGGCTCGGGGCGTGCAGATGCCGGCCTCGCGGTCGGCGTCATCGCTGCGCTCGAGCAACATGCTGCGGACAATGGCCCGCGGAACGAGTGACGGGCAAAACGGTGCCGCGTCAATGGCATCGTCAAACGGGCCGCTGGTCGCAACGGTTCGTCCGGCCATCGACAGAATGGATGATTCGTAGCCGGAGAGCACGACCAGCAATCCGCTCGGCGCGGCGAGGGCCGATGCCGCGCGCGCCGCACTCTTGGTGGCGGCAACACCGCACGCCACTTCGACGGGCAACAGCGCTTTCGTGGCGGCGCGCAGTTGGTCGGCGATGGCCCACGGACTGCTGCTGCCGCGGCCTGTTCCGAGATCGAGCCACGCTTCGGTCGCCGATCGCCACTCGATGGCACGACAGGACCGATGAGCCATCTCGTCGAGCCGCGCGGTCATCTCGAGCGTGGCGGCCATGCGATCGGCCTGCCCAAGCGCGCGCCGCCACGGCTGTTCCGATGCGTGACCGGAAACAGCAGCGAAGAAACGACCGAGGCGCAAATGCAACAGTTGAGGCATAGATTAGCGATTCAACGATCCCGATTAGCGATTTCCGATTGCCGATCCCGATTGCCGATTCCAGATTGCCGATCGTTCGATGTCAGTGGGTCGGCCCCTTGGGCCAGGGTTGCGTGCCCTCGGGCGACTGCGCTGCTTGCATCGTCAGCAGTTGCTCCTGGAGCGCGTTGATCAACCCGGGGAGCACGCCGAACGGCAGCGCGACACGCGCAACGATCGGCGCGCGTACCGTCTCGGTGCGTTCGGCTTCACGGATGTCGTCTGTCGAGAGCGGACGAACATCGCAGAAGGTGATGGTCAGATCGAACGGGGAGTGGGCCACCGCGCAGAAGTTCGCGTAGGTGCGCGTGGCCTCGCCTTTGGTGCTCGGCTCGTCCGGAACGATCGTGAAGTTGATTTGCTTGGAAGGCGTCGTCGACATGGCTAGTACTTTCTCATGACGCCCACGACCACGCCCTGCAGTTGGACATTGGACGGATCCACGATGATCGGCTGCATGGCCGGATTTGCGGGCTGCAGCCGAATGCGGCCGTTCTCGCGGTAAAACTTCTTCAGCGTGACTTCGTGGCCGCCGAGCAGGGCGATCACCATCTCGCCATTGTCGGCGGTCTTTCGGTCCTCGACGATGACGAAGTCCCCGTCGCGGATCTGCTCGTCGATCATCGAGTCGCCCTTGACGCGGAGCACGTAGGTTTCGCGCCGGCCCACGAATTCCTCAGGCACGGCAATGGTCTCGTTGGAGGCCACGGCCTCGATCGGCCTGCCGGCCGCAACGTAACCCAACAACGGGACCTCGATGGCGCGCTGGCCGACCCGGGACGGGAGCAACTCGACCGACCGGCTGCGGTTCCAGGAGCGGCGAATGAACCCCTTCTCCTGCAGATTGGTGAGATGCTTGTGCACGGTGGCGAGCGAAGAGAGACCGAAACGTCGGCCGACCTCCTCCAGGCTGGGAGCGTAGCCGTGCTGCTGGATGAATTCCTGCAAATAGTCCAGAATCTCGCGTTGGCGCTTGGTCAGTGGCTGCACGGCGCCACGTTACCAAAGAAAAAGCGAAAGTTCAACGGGAGCTGTTACAAGCGTGCCTACCTCGCGGTCTAACCCGGACAGACGCGCCCGCTTGGGAGCGCGGCAGGAGTGGGTGCATGAGCGCTGTGGTTCGATCGGTTCCGTTCGGGTTCTCAGTCGCCTGGTCGTCTCAGGTGAGTGAACTACCTGGGATGCGCGAGGCCACTTCGGTCGAGACGCTCGCGCGGTTGCGTGACTGCGACGATCGGGCCCTGATCGGGGCGTTCCTGGGGGGCGAGCGCGACGCGTTCGAGGTCATCGTCGAGCGGCATCGCCGTCAGGTGTATCAGCTGTGCTACCGGTTCCTCGGGAACCACGAGGATGCGTCCGACATGACGCAGGACGTCTTCGTCCGCGCGTTCAAGGGGCTCCGGAATTTCAAGGGCGACTCGGCGCTCGGCAATTGCGGCAAC
>CAYHEX010000101.1:0-12193 GCA_964355365.1 uncultured Solibacteraceae bacterium
GCGCGCAACATCGAGAAGGGCGGCTCGCTCACGATCATCGCGACGGCGCTGATCGACACGGGCTCGCGCATGGACGACATCATCTTCGAGGAGTTCAAGGGCACGGGCAACATGGAGATCCACCTCGACCGCAAGCTCACCGAGCGGCGCGTGTTCCCGTCCATCGATATCCTGAAGAGCGGCACGCGCAAGGAAGAGCTGCTCATTCCGAAGGAAGACCTGAACCGCGTCTACGTCCTGCGTAAGGTGTTGTCATCGCTCTCCCCCATTGAGGCGATGGAACTGATGCTCGGGCGCGTGGCGAAGACCAAGGACAACGCGGAGTTCCTGGGCAGCATGGGGAAATAGATCTGCGGTAAGATTCCCCCCGCCGTGCTCCACCACCGCTTCTTCGAGGTCGCCCGCCGCTGCTGGAACCAGTTGGCCATGGCTGACAGCACCGGCCAGAAGCTGACCTACGGGCGGGCCCTGACGGCGGTGTTGATGTTCGCGCGACAGATCCAGGCGCGGACACCCGGCCAGGAGATGGTCGGCCTGATGCTGCCGGCGTCGGTCGGCGGCGCGCTGACGAATATCGCCACGCTGGCCGCCGGGCGCATTCCCGTCAACCTCAACTTCACGGCCGGCGGCGACTCGATCGCGGTCGCCATCGAGCGCTGCCAGATCCGCACGATCATCACGTCGCGCGCGTTCCTGGAAAAGACCGGGACGCCGGCCACGCCGGCGATGATTTTCCTCGAAGACATCCGCGCGTCGATCGGCGGAGCCGACAAGATCCGCGCGCTGGCCGAAGCACGGCTCACGCCGCTGTCGCTGCTCCGCCGCCGGTACGGCAGCGCACGCGACGCGGATCCGCTCGCGACGGTCATCTTCTCGAGCGGCAGCACGGGCATCCCCAAGGGCGTAATGCTCACCCACCGCAACATCCTCAGCAACATCGACGGCTTCGCCGACATTTTTCCAATGACGGCGAGCGACTGCTTCATCGGAGTGCTGCCCTTCTTCCACTCGTTCGGACTCACGGGCACGCTCTGGTTCCCCCTGCTGAGCGGCTGCGCCGTGGCGTTTCATCCAAACCCGATGGACGCAAAGGTCGTGGGCGAGTTGACCGCCACCTACAGGGGGACGATGCTGATCGCGACACCGACGTTTGCGAACGCCTACATGCGTCGTTGCACACGCGAGCAGTTCGCCAACCTGCGGCATGTGGTCGTCGGCGCCGAGAAGTTGCGGCAACCGCTCGCCGAAGCCTTCGCGCAGCACTTCGGTGTTGAGCTCGTCGAAGGCTATGGCTGCACGGAGATGTCGCCGGTCATCTCCGTGAACCTCGCGCATGCGGGGACGCCCAACCCGACCAGACTTGGCACCGTCGGACGTCCGGTCAAGGGCGTGCTGGCGAAGGTGGTCGATCAGCACACGGGTGAAGGACCGATCATCGGCCGCGAGGGACTGTTGCTGGTCAAGGGCGACAACCTCATGCGCGGCTATCTCGGCGAACCCGAGCGCAGCGCCGAAGTGCTCCGCGACGGCTGGTACATGACGGGCGATGTCGCCAGGATCGACGACGACGGCTTCATCACCATCACGGATCGGTTGTCTCGTTTCGCCAAGATCGGCGGCGAAATGGTGCCGCACATCCGCCTCGAAGACGCGATCAACGAAGTCCTTGGCGAAGTGTGCGCGGCAGTCACATCGATTCCCGATGACGCCCGTGGCGAGCGACTCGTCGCGTTCTACACGAGGACCGATGTGCCTCCGGCTCACGTGTGGGAACAGCTGAACCAGACCGCGCTCCCACGCCTGTGGGTGCCGCGTCGGGATCAGATCTTCCAGGTCGATGCCATTCCCACACTCGGGTCCGGCAAGGTCGACCTCCGCGGCCTCAGAGAACTGGCCCTCCGGGCCGTCTCCACGCGCGAGGCCGCGCAGCCCCAAGCCGTCGGCTGAGTTGAAATGAAATCGGGAATCAATTCGATGAATTGATTCCCGATTTCATTTCCAGCCTCGGACGGGGGCCTGGACGGCGAAGCCCTTGAGCCGTACCCAGCGACGTTGCGATGGCGATGGTCCAAGCCTCCGGGCCAAACGGCAGATTCTTGTTCGCCGACCGACGCAGCGAGGTGATCTCTCGGCCAGCCTGCACGCCATTGACGGTCTCCACCCAGTCACCCGGTCGCAGAATTGGCCATTCCGTTAGGGTCAGGAAGTGGCAATTTTTTACAGTCTGATGAAGGCTTGACCAAGGCCACTCTTCGGCCCGATTGACAAGCTTCGCCCGGAGCGGGTTGGCCTCAACGTAGCGACACGCGGAGTAGAAGTAGCGTTCCGTGCCGATCGGGAACGCCCGAAACCGCCCCTGATAGACGGCGCCCTCTCCTTGAGTGCCTCGGCGACGGCGCCAGCGCTTGCTGTGCCGCAAGGCCATAAGTCTCATGAAATGAGTAAGATCCGAGTCCCTTTCGGGACGAACGATGAGGTGGAAGTGGTTCGGCATGACGCAAAAGGCGAACAGGTCGACCCGAGCCAACTCGAGGGCCTCAGAGACGCACAGCGCAAATGTCCTGTAGTCCTCGGAGTCCTCGAATAGGCGCATGCGACGAGCCCCCCGATTCATCACATGGAAGGTCAGGCCACCAGATCCCGTCTGCAAGCGGAGCGGCATACCGCTGACGTATACAAACTGCGCGCCAAGTCTGGCGTTGAAATGAAATCGGGAATCAATTCATCGAATTGATTCCCGATTTCATTTCCGCGGCAGCATCTGATCGCGGGTCGCGGCGTGCCATGCATACACCGCCACCACCGTTGCCGCCTGCTTCACGTCGTCCATCTGGACGCGATCGAGGAAGTCCATGTTGGTGTGGTGCGTGCGCGAGTTGTATTCATAGCGCTCCTGCACAAACTGGAACGCCGGGACACCGACGGTGTCGAACGACGAGTGGTCGGTCGACCCGACGTTGCGCGGTCCCATAATCGTGACGCCCAGGTCCTTGAGCGGCGCGGACCACGCTTCGAAGATCGGCTTCGCCGCCATGTTGTTCTGCAGCCAGATGCCGCGGATCTTGCCCGTCCCGTTGTCGAGGTTGAAATACGCCGCGAGCTTGCCGTGTTCCGGCTTCGGTTCCGCTTTCGTGCCGAGGTGGTCAGCCACATACGTGCGCGAGCCGATCAGGCCGCCTTCTTCTGCGCCCCAGAGGCCGATGCGGATCGTGCGGCGCGGATGCAGGCCGGCGGCCTGGATGATACGCAGCGCTTCCATCATCTCCGTCGTCCCGGTCGCGTTGTCGGTGGCGCCGGTCGCTCCGGTCCACGAGTCGAAGTGCGCGCCGAGCAACACGATCTCGTCTTTCAGATCCGTGCCGGGAATCTCGCCAACGATGTTGAAGCCGGAGAGCGCCGCCGTCTCCTCATTGAACTTCACCGATACGTTCAGCTCGACCTTCACCGGCTGGTTGTGCTCGATCAGCCGCGCCATGCGGTTGTAGTGCTCCACGGCGAGGACGACCTGCGGCGGCGCCGCATCGGTCGTGGGCGAGCTGGCGCTGACGCCGCTGGCCGACTGCACGGCGAACGTGCCGCCGTCGGGATGCTGCTGCTGCCACGTCAACTCCGAGCCGCCCGCGGCCATGTCGCCGTTGCCGCCTCGGTCGAACAGTGCGACGACGCCTTCGCTCACATAAAACGCGTTCACGTTGAAGCCGCCGCCGCGGCCACCGCGGCCTGCGCCACCGCCGCCCGCACCGGCCGCGCCTGCACCGGCACCACGCGGCGCCGGCGGAGGCGGCAGTGTCAGCGCTTCCTTCTCCCACTTGCCGTCCTGGTCGCCGTAGCGCAGCACCATGCCGTCGCCCTGATCGAGCATGCGCACCGCGCGCGCCGGCTGCGTCAGCACGATCTTGCCCTTGAGCTGTCCCTTGTATTTCGCCGCGCTCGCTTCGTCAGTGATGTCGACGCGGACGACGTCAGCGACGATCGTGCCGTTCGTGCCCGGCGACCACGCCTTCACCGCGCCGGTGATCGGCATCACGCGCGGTTCGGTCATCGTCGCGTGGAAGTTGGTGAGCGTCCAGCCGCGGCCGTACTTCCACCGCTCCTTGTGGACGTTCTGCACGCCGTATTTCTGCAGTTCCTTCACGGCCCAGTCGCCGGCCTCTTCGAAGTACGGCGAGCCGGTGAGGCGCGGGCCGTATCGGTCCGTCAGCCAGAACATCGTCTCGGCGACCTGTGATTTCTCGAGACCTTCGACGCGGATCTTTGCAATCGCGGCGTTATCGACTTTTTCGGCGGACTGGGCGGCGAGTGAACCAACCGCGACACAGGTGAGGAGTATGGCGAGCGTGCGCTTCATCGGGTGAGCCTCCGGGCGCACGCATCATAGCAGGCCGCGTCGACGGCCGAGTTCGCCTACAGGAACGCGGCGGATCCGCAGATCACGACCAGCACCAGCAACGTGCCGCCGAGGATCACGGTCTTCGCCATGGCTGATTGACCTTTCATGAACGTGAACGGCGACAGCAGCAGCATCGACGCCGGGAACGACAGCATCTTGAAGAACTGCGCGGTGGCGAACCAACCGTTCGCACGGCAGAACGTCGCGAGCAGCGTCAGCGCAGCCGTGCCGATGACGATGGCCGCGGCGCCTTTGAGGCCGTCGGTGACGGTGTAGGGCACGGCCTGGCGGCTGCAGAGCGCTTTCACAGCGGACATGGGAACTCCTTCGGTGCGGCCTGCGGCCGCGAGATGCGTTTGCGGTGCGAATCGCGCGTCGACCGCGCCGCCGACGATGTCGATGACTTCCTGAAACGAGAGCGACTGATCGCCGCACGCGTCGAGAAACTCGTCGGCGTAGCGTTCGCGCCAGGTGCGGGGGTAGAGGCGCAGTAACGCCGCAGGCTTCATGCGTCCCCGACTCGAACCCGCGAACGTCCAAACAGCGCCCACCAGACCGACAGCCCGATTACGGTGAAGTAGCTCCAGGCGACGACGCCGCTCCACGTGACGTGAGGCTCTCTGGCGCGGATCGCGATGAGGACCAGCAACAGCGCCGGCCAGCCCGCGACAACGATCGCTCCAGATGCCACCGGCCGACGACGACGCCAGCCCGTGGCGCGGACCAGCGCAGCAAAGAGCAACGAGAAGAGATACGGGCCGAGCCATAAGTTGAAGATTCCAATGAAGGCGTTCGGGCTCGTGGTGAGTGCTTGGAGCAGAAGACGGGGGTGGAGCACAGCGAAGTCGCCCAAGGCGCCGAATTCACGCGCATAGCGTTCGCGCCATGCGCGCGGGTAGAGACGCAACAGCGTGTGCGGGGACATGCCTAGTTCAGCTCCTGGTGCTGTTCACGCAGGATCGACTGCAAGCGCGCGGACCACAGGATTCCGGCCCAGAAGAACGCGGCGTTGGGGCGGAGCCACCAGATGGCACTTCTCATGTGGGTGGACTCCGTCCACGCGCCGAAGATGCCCGCCGTGATCGCCAGCGCCAAGCCGATCTGTAACAATCGTCGGCCGGTGTGCGGAGTGCGTTCAAAGAGCCACTCGTTCGATCGCCACAGGATGTAGCCGATCGCGAAGACCGCAAGAAACGCCACGACGGCTGTGATGACCTCCGACGGCGGCACGGCGACCGCTCGCAGCAGGCGGCCGACGAGCGAAGCGGCGACACCGCAGGCGCAGGCCACGATCGAGGGCCCGGCCACGGGCCGGCGCGTCCACTCGACGACGGCGGCGCAAGCGATGTCGAGCGACTCGTGACGATTCAGCGCGCCACGATCGAACATCGCGAGAAACTCGTCGCCGTAGCGCTCGCGCCACGCGCGCGGGTAGAGGCGGAGCAGCGAGGATGGCTTCATGCGTCCGCCAATCGCGTCGTCGCGATCTTCGCCATGGCCTTGATCGCCGAGAGACGGTGCTTGAGGACCTTGTGGCCCGAGGTGGTGAGTTTGTAGGGGCGGCGACGGTCGTCGCTCGGGAGCGGCTCGATCCAGCCGCGGGCTTCGAGGCGCGTGATGCCGCCGTAGAGGGTGCCGGGGCCGAGGCGCTGGCCCGAGATCTGCGCGATGTCTTCCGTCATCGCGTAGCCGTGCTTCGGGCCGTCGGCGAGGGAAATCATGATGAGCAGCGCCGGTTCGGAGAACCGGCCGAGGTCGTTGAGTTCGTCGGTGTGTTTGGGCATCACTACTACGCCATACGTAATACTACGTGCGGCGTAGTAGTGTCAAGTTCGCCGGGCTTCGAGATCAGCCCGGCCTACGTACCGCCACCGCGCTGTTGCCGCGGCCGGCGGATTTCTCTACTTCGGCTGCGGGGTCACGCGCAGGTACGGCTTCTTCGTGACGTAGCCGGGGAACTTCACCGCGGCGTCGGCGTCGGAGACCGCGCCCGAGATGATCACGTCCTCGCCCTGCTTCCAGTCGGCGGGCGTGGCGACCGAGAACTTCGCCGAGAGCTGCAGCGAATCGAGCACGCGCAGAAGTTCGATGAAGTTACGGCCCGTGCTCGCCGGATAGGTGAGCGTGAGCTTGACCTTGTTGTCGGGCCCGATCACGAACACCGAACGCACAGTGAGGGTGTCGCTCGCGTTGGGATGAATCATGTCGTAGAGATTCGCGACGTGCTTGTCGGGGTCGCCGATCATCGGGAAGTTCACTTCATTGCCGGTGACGTCCTTGATGTCGCCTTCCCACTTCATGTGCGATTCCACGGAGTCGACGCTGAGGCCGATCACCTTGCAGTTGCGCTTCTCGAACTCGCCCTTCAGACCGGCGGCCATGCCGAGCTCGGTCGTGCAGACGGGCGTGAAGTCCTTGGGATGCGAGAAGAGGATGGCCCAGCAACCGGCCTTCCACTCGTGGAACTTGATGGGGCCCTGCGTGGTCGGGGCTTCGAAATCGGGGGCGATATCGCCGAGACGGACAGACATGAACAGACCTCCTGAAGAAGAACTACCCCTATTATTGACCCGAATGCAGCGCTTCCTCGCGGCCACGGTGATCGTGATCGCCGGCCTCGTCACCTACGCCAACAGCTTCACGAGCGTGTTCCTGTTCGATGACCGCCCCTCGATCGTCGACAACCCGTACGTCCGCAACCCGGAACCCTGGGCGCATCCGTGGAAGGCGATGCGCGCGCCGCGCAACATCACGGTGTCGGGCCGCCCGGTCGCCAGCTTCAGCTTCGCACTGAACTACGCGCTCGCGCCGATCGACGCGCGCAACACATTTGACCCGCCGTCGCCGGGCAGCCTCAACTCGCCGGATCTCTTCCACCGCAATGTCTGGGGCTACCACGCGCTCAACCTGACGATTCACCTCTGCTCGGCGCTGCTGCTCTTCGGCATCGTGCGACGCACGCTCGAGACACCAGCGATGCGCGCGACCGTGGGCAACGCGGCAACGCCGCTCGCCTTTCTCATCGCGCTCGCCTGGACCGTGCACCCGCTCCAGACCGGCTCGGTGACCTACATCGTCCAGCGCGTGGAATCGCTAATGGGCATGTTCATGCTGCTGACACTGTATTGCGCGATTCGTATGGAGGCCGCCCGCAACACGAAGATCGGCCCGATACCTGCGCCGCTGATGTGGATGCTCGCGGCAGAAGTGTCCTGCCTGCTCGGCATGGGCACAAAAGAAGTCATGGTCGGCGCGCCATTGCTCGTGCTGCTTTGGGACTGGTCCTTCCTGCCCGGCGCATTCGTCGACATCTTCAAGCGTCGCTGGCCGCTCTACCTCGGTCTCGGCGCAACGTGGATCGTCCTCGGCGTGCTCGTCGCGATGGACGCGCGCCCCCTGTCCTCTGGATTCGGCTTCGCCGACTGGCCGTGGTGGCGCTACCTCGCAACGCAGACGGGCGTGATCGCGCACTACCTGCGGCTCGCGTTCGTGCCGGATCCGCTCGTGCTCGACTATGACTGGCGCGCCGTGACCCGGCTCACTGACATATTGCGGCCAGGCCTGCTCATGTTGCTGCTCGCGGTCGGCACACTGTGGCAGCTCGCCCGCCGCGCGCCGCTCGGCTTTGCCGGCGCGTGGTTCTTCGTCATCCTCGCGCCGTCGTCGAGCATTCTGCCGATCATCACGGAGGTCGCTGCGGAACACCGCATGTACCTGCCGCTCGCTGCGGTGATCGCCGCCGCGATCGTCTGCGCACGCGAGGCCATGCGGCGCGCCGATGCGGGGTCGATGGTCCGGCGTGCCGCATTCGCGGTCGCGCTCCTGGTGATCGGTGCCTATGGCTGGACCGCCCACGCGCGCAACGACGACTACGTGAGCGACGAGCGCATCTGGTTCGACACCGTGCAGAAGCAACCGCAGAACGCGCGTGCGCGTACGAACTACGCCGCGCACCTGCTGAAGACGGGCCAGGCCAAAGCCGCGGCAGAGCACCTTCAGGTGGCAGTGACCGAGATCCCCGACTACGCGGAGGCCCATGCCAACCTGGGCATCGCACTCGCGACCGAGGGTCGGTTTGCGGACGCCCTCGCGCACTTCGAGCGCGCCATCGCGATCAACCCGTTCTACACGTCAGTGTTCGAGAACATGGGCGAGGCCTACGCCACAGAGGGCCACTCTGCAAAAGCCGTGAAGTACTTTCTCAAGGCGCTCGACCAGAAGCCCGACGATGTGCCGCTGTTGAACAGGACCGCATGGATGCTCGCAACGACGGTCGATCCGTTCGCGCGCGACGGCGACCGGGCGGTCATCCTCTCGCAACACGCGGTCGACATCACCGAACGACACGATGCCAGCTCTCTGGACACGCTGGCCGCCGCTCTCGCCGAGTCCGGGCAGTTCGACGAAGCGGTGAACGTGGCTGGTGAAGCGCTGGCGCTGGCCCGCGCGCGCGGCGACCGCCAGTTCAACGTCGAGCTTGAGCACCGCCGCACGTTGTACCGAGCGAGAAGAGCGTTCAGGCAGTAGCTTCGGCGAAATGAAATCGGGAATCAATTCATCGAATTGATTCCCGATTTCATTTAGCAATTCAAAGAAACGACTCCCGATGTAGTTTTACAGGATGCGCACACGCACATTCGGGCGTCTCGGGTGGCAAGTCTCGGAGGTCGGACACGGCCTGTGGGGCGCCGGCGGATGGACGGGATCGGATGACGAGGAGTCCATCGCGGCTATGCGGCGATCGATGGCGCTCGGGTGCACGTTCTACGACACCGCGCTGGCGTACGGACAGGGCAAATCGGAGCAACTGCTGGCGAAGGCGTTGAAGCGGCACGCCGGACCTGAAGGTCCGGCGCTACGGACGTCGGGGATTCGCATCGCCACCAAGATCCCGCCCAAGAACTTGAAGTGGCCGGCATCCGGGTCATCCACACTCGACGAGGTCTTCCCCGCCGATCACATCCGCGCGTGCACAGAGACGAGTCTGAAGAACCTTGGCCTCGACTGCGTTGACCTGCAGCAGTTCCACGTGTGGTCCGACACCTGGGCCACCGACGACCGCTGGCAGCGCGCTGCGGACGACCTTAAGCGTGAGGGCCTCGTTCGCGCGGTCGGCATCAGCGTCAACCGCTTCGAACCCACCAACGTCGTCCAGGCCCTCCGGACGGGTGTCGTGGACAGCGTGCAGGTGGTCTACAACCTGTTCGATCGGAGCGCAGCCGACGAGCTGTTCGCCATCTGCCGGGAGTTGGGCGTCGCCGTGATCGTCCGGGTCCCGTTCGACGAAGGTAGCCTGACCGGGACCCTGACCCCGAATACGACCTGGCCCGACGGGGATTTCCGAAATACTTATTTCGCGCCCGATCGGCTGAAAGAGACCTGCCGCCGCGTGGATCTGGTTCGTGAGGACGTGCCTCACGGGATGTCCATGGCGGAGCTTGCGATGCGGTTTATCCTTTCGAATCAAGATGTTACGACGATCATCCCCGGCATGCGGCGCCCCCGTCATGTGGACGCCAATCTGGCGACAGCCGACGGGGTTGCACTCGAACCGGCCCTCCTGGACCGGCTGGAGCGCCATCGGTGGGACCGCGTCTCGACGGTTGCCTAGCTCGGTTCTGCGGTCACTTACTGTATGATTACGTTTTGGCCAATGCGCCAGGGAGCTCGCTGTGAAGCCTGGGATTCATCCGAAGTACGTTGAAGTCGAAGTTCGCTGCGCTTGCGGCAACAAGTTCATGACCAAGTCCACCAAGCCGGAGCTGCATCTTGAAATCTGCGGCGCGTGCCACCCGTTCTTCACGGGTCGCCAGAAGCTGATCGATACGGAAGGCCGCGTTGAGCGCTTCACGAAGCGCTTCGGCACCGTGACGGCGGCGGACCGCAAGAAGATGGACAAGGACAACAAGGCCGCGAAGGCGATCAAGTCACCGAAGAAGGCCGCGGCACAGGCGTAGACTTCGCGGACCTGAAGGTCCGCGACTACGAGTGCTACTACTCAAGTAATGGGGCGACCTTTGGGTCGCCCTTTTTCTTTTCCTCAGAGAGTTTTCGCTCGAGCCGTGCCAGGCGATGCGACACGTCTGCGGCGGCGCGCCCGCTCGACAGCGACTTCATCGTCTCTGCATACTTCTTCGCTTCACCCAGATCATTGGCGCGATGTTCGTGATGGATCGCGAGCGCCTGCGTCGCCTCGCGCTCGAGCGCGAACAGCGAACGACGGCCGCCCGCCGCTTCGAGCACGCCTTGCCACGCACGCGCGGCATCGTCGTGACGTGACTCGCGCCGATGGATGAGGCCCAGCCGGCTGAAGGCGTGCGCGCGCACGTAGCGATCCGACGACAGGGACGCGCGATCGAACGCCTCGAGCGCGCGATCGGCAAGACCGGCGCGCTCGTAGATGCGACCGAGCGCAACGACTTCGTTGTCGTCGCGACACTGATCGGGGCCATCCTGCGCGAGGCGCAGCGCGTACGACATCAACACCGCGAGCGACACGATGTCGTGCCGGTGGTGATCGAGCACGCCTTGGAGCAGCCGATGATCCCCGGTGCGCAGGAACTGAAAGTAGCGCGCCGGGATCTCGAAGCCGGGCACGTCGCCGACACGATGGAAGCCGAGCACGTCGCGCTCGAGTGTTGAGAGACTGCAGCTCGACTCGCCTCCGGGATCGGAGACGTTCTCGCGGCTCTTCCACAGCTTGCGCGCCGACGGCAGCATGTCGAAGTGCGGCAGGTCGTCGAACGGACTCGGCTGACGATGATAGGCCCAGCGCATGTCCATGAGCGGCACGTCGAAGGAGCGACCGTTGTAGCTCACGAGCAGCGACGCGGCATCGACCGCGGCGCCCAACTCCCTCAGCAGCAATCGTTCGCCCGCCTGGCTCGTGAGCAGCCACTGCCGCACGCGAAATCCGCCCTCTTCAAACCAGCCGAGCCCCGCGAGAAACGCGATCGTGCCCGCCCCGCCGCTGAGCCCCGTCGTCTCGGTATCGAAGAACACCGGGTTTGATGACCAGTCGGGCGCCGATGCGGACTTCTTGTCGAAAATCCCCAACGGCGCTTCCATCCCCGGCCGGCACGTCTCGATGCGCCATCGTCCGTGCGATTGCGTGGACTCGTACACGCGGTCGATCACGACGAGATGCGCGGCGCCGTCTTCGATTGCGGTGCCGCCAAACGCCTCCGCGACTGCAAAGACATCGGGAGTCGATTCGCTGGTTCCCACATCGGTCGCCTCGTAGCTCAACTCGCGCGGAGTGGCGACCGGTGTGTGAGAGTGCGAAACGACTCCCGATGTCTTGACGATCGCGCGCAGCCGAGAGCCGAGGTCTCGCATCGCGCTAAGCCGCCGTTGTTGAAAGGCGGCGGAGCAAGTCCTGCGCGACGGCCTTGGTGTGCGGACCGGTTGCGCCTTCAGGGCCGACGCACGACGGGCAGCCGGACTGACAGGGGCACTCGTCGATCAGCTCCTTCGTGCGTGCGAGGAGCTCGTCGTGCATGGCAAACAGCGGCTCACTGAACCCGATACCACCCGGGTAGTTGTCGTAGAGGAAAATCATCTCGCGATCGATCGACACGCCGAGGTCGCCTTGATCGCTCATCAGCAGCAGCGGCGCGATGTTGTGCATGGCGAACGCGATGCCCGAGATGCCGTCGCGGCGATCATCGGTGCTGTACGGCAAGGCCGCCATCACCTCGGCCGGGATGCGCAGCCAGTACGACGTCGTGTGCATGTTCTGCTCGGGCAGATCCAGCTCGCCCGCGCCGATGTTCTCATTGGTGTAGAACTTGATCTTCTTGA
>CAYHEX010000102.1:0-12176 GCA_964355365.1 uncultured Solibacteraceae bacterium
ACGTCCACATCGAAGGAGCGCGGGCCCAGTTCGGCGATGGCGATCTGCATCAGGCTGAAGGAACGGCGCCCCGCGATCGCCACGTTGCGCGAGGCCGACAGCGCGGCCCAGATCGCCACGGCGGCGGCGACCCACATCGTACCCGCTGACAGGTCAACCCAGGACATGCGCGCGCGGTTCCCCCGAGAGTCGTTGCTTAGTGTTTGGCGCTCAGCCGAGCCAGCAGTTCTTTCGACGACTGGTAGCCGACTGCGCGCCACACTTCCTTGCCGGTCGAGTCGAGCACGATCATCGTCGGATATCCCGAGACGGCAAAACGTTTGACCGAGGCCTTCTCGATGTCGCCGTCGAGCTTGACGCCGATGTAGCCCGACCTCAACTGTTCCGCCACGTCGGCGTCGGTCCAGACCCACTCATCCATGCTCTTGCACGGACCGCACCAATCGGTTTCGAAGTCGATGAAGACGTTCTTCTTCGCGGCCTTGGCTTTCGCCAGCGCCTCGGTGAGGTTGTGCCCCCACACGAACGGCACGCCCGTGCGCGGGCGACCGCGCTCCTCGGCGAGCATGTCGTCCGCTTTGCGATCGGCGGCTTTCGTCATCATCTTGTCGGAGACCGCAAACTCGATTGAACGGCCATCGGGGCTGAACGACCGGAACTCGAGAACGAGTTCCGCGGCGCCGTGCTTCGCGAACATCAGCCGATTGGTGGTGCGGGCCTCGCCGATGCTGAGCACCGCCTTGGCGGCATCCGGCGCCGACGCCTCGAGCACGCTCCACATGTCGTCCTTCGTGAACATCGCGTTGTTGTCGTCCATCGCGGCTACGAGCACATCGACGCCGTTGATCTTCGTCGAGCCCTGCCGCCACGAGCCGACCGAGAAGCGGAGCAGATCGGGCGCCGGCGCGTCGTTGGCTCGGACGATCCAGAAATTCACGAAGTAGTTCTCCGTGGCCTTCGTCGTGCTGTACGGCACGGAGAGCTCCACGTTGCTGATGGAACTCCACCAGTCGAGCGTCTTCTCGCGCTGCGACGGCGTGGCTGTCAGCGCGGCGCCGTCATCGGTGAAGTTGCCGTTGCGATTGCGGTCGATGAACAGCTGACACAGGTCTTTCGGATGGTCTACGGTCGCCGTGACCAGAACGGGCATCCACGAGGCGTCATTCGGACCGATCTGCATCTTGCCGGTTTTCGCCGGTCGAACCGCACCGGCCGGCAGCGCGGCGTTGGCCGCCAGGTCCACGAGCGGCACCTGCATGCCTTTCGGGCTGAAGTTGGGCTTCGGCTGGCCGACGACCGGCGCGTGATACGCGAGGTCGACGCGCACGATCTTTTCCTGCGCGGCTGCGGTGGGCGCGAGCGGTGAACCGGCGATCAGAGCGGAGGCGGCGATGGCGGCGATGCGGATTCGCTGTGTCATGACCCCAGCAGTGTAATCGCCCTACGGCAGCTTGGGAAACTCCGTGATGCGGATATTGGTGCACCCATACGGGATCAGCGTCACCGTCTCCTCGGGCTCGGCGGTGATCTGACGGCCCGGGTCGGCCCAGGCGCCGTCGGGCGGCGCGATCTCGGCCGCCCATCCCGCGTCGAGTTTCCACGACGGCACGCGCCGGGCTGTCGCGGTCGCGACCATGCCGGCACCGTCGGGTGAGAAGGGGACCGTGCCGACGGGGCGCTCCTGGAACGTCAGCCCCGCGAGGCCGCGGCCCGAGGCGGCCAGCCCGTAGTTCCACGGCGAGGTCGGGCGCACCTCGAAGTCGCCATGCGGCAACTCGCGATGGGGCTTGGTGGCATTGACGCGCGTCCAGGCTTCGGCGATCTTCAACGCGTACACGAGCGGGCCGCGTTCGATCGCCACCGCGCCGTTGTAGCGTTCGGTCACGACGGCCGACATGGGGAACCGGATCGCGATCGTTGTCGGTCCCATCCACTGTTGCTCGAGCCGGTGGAGCGTGCCCGGTGTCATGGCCTGAGTCGGGCCGCCGGCAATCCGCACCGTCGCACCCTTCGCCCACGCGGGCACCCGCAGCACCACGGGGAACCGTGCCGCGCGCTCCGGCGACACGGTCAGTGTCAACGTGTCGCGGAACGGATAGTCCGTGTCGAGCGCGACCGTGACCGGAACGCCGCGCGACTCGAACGTGGCGCGGCTGGGCGCGTAGGCCGCCACCGCAATGCCGGCATCCGGCGTCTTCATCCAGAGATGCGATGCGAACTTGGGCCAGCCCTGGTGCATGTTCGAGGTGCAGCATCCGAAGTTCGGTTCGAGACCGAACAGATTCGACTCGGGGCCGTTGGTGGACCACTTGTGCTCAGGGTTGATCGTGCACTGCGCCTGATTCACCTGCTGATCGTACTGATGCGACCACATGTCCGGCGACAGCGTGGCGGGCAGCGCGTTGAACGCCACGCGCTCGAGCCGGTCGCCGAACATCGGATGGCCGAACACGGAAAACAGCGTTTCGAGCGAGTACATGAACTCCACGACCGCGCAGAGTTCGGTGCCCTGTAACGGACTCTTGCCTGACAGGCACTCGTCACCGGTGAACATGCCCGTGACCTGGCCATGATGCCGGTCGAGAAACGCGATCATCTCAGTCGACCAGGCCCGGTCGCGCGGCTTCTGGTCCAGTCGCCAGCTGAGCGCGGACGCTTTCGCGGCCATGCCGGTATTGACGACGTGCTTGGTCCACTTCCAGAGACCGCGTCGCGGTGTCGGGATGGCCAGGTCTTCGGTCGCGAACAGCGCGTCGAAGTCCACGCCCTGTGCCCGTAGCTTGTGCGCGAGGTCCAACAGCCACGGTTCCTTCGTGCGTTCGTAGACGTAGAACACCGGCACGAGACCCTCGTACCAGCGGAACTTGCCCCAGTTGTAGAGCGGTGTCCGGTCGAGGCCCTGCGCCATGGCCTTCAGGCTCTTCTGCACGGCATTGAGGACACGCGGATCACCTGTGGCGTCGTGATATTGGGCGAGGACCTTGTTCGCCAGCAGAATCGCCCACATGTCGTAGCGCTTCGCGACCGCGTCTTCGGGATACGGGGCGTACCATCCGTCCGCGCGCTGATGCTCCACGATGTGGTTCACGTACTTCGTGATACGCGCCTTCATCGGCGCATCGTCGAGGATCCAGGCGAGCGGAATCGCGCCGTCGAGCCAATACGGGGCGCGTTCCCATCCCTCGGCCTTGCCGCCGAACCACTGGCTGTCGGCCACGTCGGGCCAGAACTCATCGAGGTGTCCGGTCAGGCCGTCGGCCTGCAGGCGCAGTTGGCGTTCGAGCCAGCCGGTGGGGCGAATGGCGCCGAGCGGGAGCGGCGTGAAGGCCGGCGCGGCGAGCGCGCGGGTGCCGGCAGGGGCGGTCGCGCCCGGCGTGGCGACGCGTTGATCGGGCCCTGCCGTCAGCGGCGACGCGGCGGCGGCGACAGCGGCCGTGAGGCTTGCAAGGAATTCACGACGGTCGAACGCGCTCATGAGGCTCTCCTATTTCGCCAGCGTCAGTGTCACGGTGCCGACCGGCAGCGCCGCTTCGAACCGCAGCGGCTTGCGCGACGCGTCGTCGCTCAGCCAGAACATCAACTGTTTGCCTTTGACCGGTTGACCGCGGTCGTCGAGCACCGTGGGCGTCACTTTCCATCCGGGCAATTTGCCGAGGCCGGTGGAGACCGTCTCCTTGCCGCCAAACGCGATGCGCATGCGCGAGATCGTTTCGCCATCGACCACCGGCATGGCCAGCGTCTCTCCCGGCTTCACCGCGAGCGCGCGAATCACATAGAGCGCGCTGAGGATATCGAGCGAGCGCGGCGGCACCGTCAGCTTGCGGCGCACCGACGTGGACGTCCGGGTCTCGACGTCGGCGGTGTTGTTCGGGCCGAAGCTGAGCGACTTGACCCGCACTCTGCCGCCCTCATTGCTGTAGGTCGCCGAGCGCACCGATGCCAACGACGCCGTGTCGATGACGCTCTCGATCTTGTAATACAGCGTGTACAGCGTGGCCGCGACGGACGCGGACTGCGCTTCCACCTGCAGTCCGTACCCCGATCGACCCGCAGCCAGGGCTTTTCGATCCACGACGCGCATGGTGGCGCGACCGGCCGTGAGCAGGCTCGACCATGACACGTCGTACGTCAGCGTCTCGCCCACCTGAAAGGGCACCCGCGCGTCCGGCACTGCGGCGCTGAGGAGCGGAGCGGCCGGAAGCAGGCAGCAGAGAGCGGCACACAGGGCTGCGAATGATCGGATGCGCATCGGTTAGCGGAGCGGCAGCGCGGCCGCGATTTTGGGCATGGCGGCGCGGAAGTCCTGACCGACAGACGCCGCAATCGTCGCGGCGAGCTGCGATGTGGTCACGGTGATGTTCTTGCGCACGCCGAGCGGCGGCACGCAGCCCAGGACAAGCGCAAGACGGAGGAGTTTCATCGCATGGGATTATCGCATCCTCGTATCCGATTCGGGTGGCGCGGATTACACTGGGCCGTGCCCGTGTGGATCCCCCCGCCCCCGCCCGCGATCGTCATCGTGCAGGCACCGCAGGGGAAGCGCGCGCTCGAGGGCACGTCATTCCCCTGTGACGACACCGGCGTGATCCGGTGCGCCGTGCTCGAAACCGTGACCGTGAACCGCAGCGCCGAGGACATACGGCTCATCGCGAAGTACGTGTCGCTGCTCTCCGAGCGCAATCGCCGCTACTACCTCAGTTGGCGCGAGCGGCTGCCGTCGGCCGCGTATGAAGTGGTGCGGCGCATCCGGCCGTTTCCGTATCTTCCGAATGGCGACATGTACGCCATTACCGACATGCAGTTGATCCTCCAGGAAGACCGGGATCGGATCCTCGTGCGGTATCCCAGGCGCCCCTCGGATCCCTCGATCAGTGAGTTGGCCGAAGACGACTACGTCACCTACGAAACGAAGCTGTCCACGTTCATGAAGGTCGTCGAGAAAGAGACGGCCCGGTTGAAGAAGTACGAGAAGTCGAATGAGCCGCGGTAACGTGGCCTCATGCTGAGGCGCGCGTGATCGAGGACCGCCGCGAGTTCATGCAGCGTCTCGCCGCTGTCGCCGCGGCTGCAAGCGCCGGGACGTTGGCGGTGCCGCCGCTCTCGGCACAAGTGGCGCCGGCGGGCACCGTCAATGGCATCCAGATGGGCCCCCACACGATCCTCGACGAGGGCATCGAACGCACGCTCGATCTGCTGGCCGACACGGCCGGCACAAACGTGGTGATGCCCTACAGCCACGCCTACAACGCCGGGCTCGTGAAGTCGCTGCGGGATCGCGCCGACCACGGCGTGCCGCTGACTGACAACGCGACTCGCAAGTTTCCGCTCGTGTATGTGAAGACGCACGATCAGTACTACACGAACACGTCGTTGCGGCATCAGCGTCTCGACACGAGTTTCGAGCACCAGTCGCGCGATCTGTTTGCGGAGCTCGCGGCGCCGGCCCGCGCACGCGGGATGAAAGTCTACGCGCGGGTCCTCGAGTCGTCGGCGATGTCGCGCGTGGTCGCCAACTACGCGCGCGTCGTCACGCGCGATGTGAATGATCGCCCGACCAACACCGCGTGTTGGAATCATCCGGAGTACATCGGCTTCTGGGCCGACACGATGGAGGATCTGTTCCGCAGCTACGACCTGGACGGCATCCAGTGGGGCGCCGAGCGGCAGGGACCGCTGATGAACGTGATCTCGCCGTGGAACAACGACGCGCCGTCGTGCTTCTGCGAGCACTGCCGGGCGCGCGCGAAGGCCGCGGGCATCGATGCGGAGCGCGCGCGGCAGGGGTTCGCGGCGCTCCACGCGTACGTGCAGGGCCAGATGACGGGACAGCCTCGGCCGGCCGATGGCCAGTTCGTCGGCTTCCTGCGGCTGATCATCCGGTATCCGGAAATTCTGGCGTGGGAGTATCAATACCGCCTGGGCCGTGAGGCCATCGGCGACGCGATGTACCGGCGGGTCAAGAGCATCAAGCCGACAGCGGAAGTGGGCTGGCACGTGGATCATCAGCCGTCGAGCTGGGACATCGTCTATCGCGCGGAGTTGAGCTACGCGGAAATGGCGCCGCACGCGGACTTCATCAAGATCATCGCGTATCACAACGTGCTGTCGCCCCGTATCAGGGACTGGTACCTGCCGCGCTTTCAGAAGACCATTCTCGGAGAAGTGTCGCTCGAGGACTCGCTGTCGCTGTATTACGACCTGTTCGGCTACGACAAGACGAGTGAGCCGTCGTTGGCTGAGCTCGGGCATCGGGGCTTCTCGCCCGAGTACGTGTACCGCGAAACGAAGCACAGCGTCGCGAGCGCCGCTGGCGCGACGAAGATCTATACCGGTGTCGGGTTCGACGTCCCGGGCAGTTTGCCGGACGATCCTGACGTGATCTATCAAGCCGCCGTCCGCGCATTCCAGGCCGGCGCCCACGGCATCGTGGCGTCACGCGAGTACGAAGAGATGAAGCTCGCCAACCTGCGCGCCATCGGGCGCGCGTATCGCGATGTGGTGAAGGCTCGGTGAGCGGCGGTCGGGATACCCGACGCGCCCGCGCCGCCGACTGGCTCGGCATCAATCGCGCGACGCTGGCCGTGCTCGCCGTCATTGGCTGCCTGGGCCTCAGCGAGGAACTGTGGAGCAATTTCCTCGCGCTGCACCTGCGAGACCAGGCCGCCGCCAAGGATGCGACCCGCGCGGTCTTCACCGCGGCCAAGTACATGGGCGTGATCGCGTTCGGCAAGAACCTGCTCGAGGGCTTCGCGTACATCATCGGCGGCCGCATCGCGCACAAACTCGGCGCGCGGGTGGCGCTCGCCGTGTCGGCGATCCCGATGGCGTTGGGCTTCGCCATCATGCTGGGCACGCGCGACCCCTGGGCCATCGCCATCGGCGCATTGCTCATGACGAATTGGGAGCCGCTGTCTGTGCCGGCCACGTTCGATGTGGTGGGCAGCGAAGTGCGGAAAGAGCGTCGCACGATCGCCTTCGCCGTGCAGAGCATTCAGAAGCGCGTGCCCAAGATGGTCGGTCCGGCCATCGGCGGCCTCGCGCTCGGCGCCGTCGGTTACTGGCTCAACCTCAGCCTGGCGCTCGGTTGCCTCGCGCTCGCGGTCATCCTGCAACTGGCCTTGATGCCGCGAATGAAGCCGAAAGCCGATCCGACACCCGTGCCGTTTCGGGAGATCCTGCGCTCGATGCCGAAGGATCTGCGGCGGTTGCTCGGCGCCGAGATCTTCATCCGATGGGGCGACTGGTTTGCCCGCGACTTCGCCGTGCTCTATGTGGTGAGCCTGCTCGTTGAGCGATGGGGGTGGACCGAGCGCGCCGCGATCGAAACATCGGGGATGCTGCTGGCCATCATGGCCACCACGGCGCTGGCGACCTACGTGCCGATGGCCAAGTGGATCGACCGGTCGCCGTCGCCCAAGCCGTTCATCGGACTCACGTTCCTGTTGTTTTCGCTGTTTCCGATCTGCCTCGTGCTGCTGCCCAAGGCGTGCGCGGCGCTCGGTCTGCCCGTGATGCTCGGCTTGGTGATCACCTACGTAATCAACGGCCTGCGCGAACTCGGCGAACCGGCGCGCAAAGCGCTGATCTCCAGTGGATTTGAGTCGGATATTCGCGCGCGCGCGATCGGACTCTACTGGGGACTGCGCGCATTCGCATTCTGCCCGGCGCCGCTGGTGGCGGCGTATCTCTGGACGAAGATCGGCGCCGATTGGACGTTTATCATTGGCGGCAGCATCGGCCTCGTCGGCACCGCGTGGTTCGCGGTAAGTCAGCGGGGCGCTACAGCAACGACTTGATCCAGCCGCCGTCGACGGCGATGGACTGGCCCGTAATGTAGCTCGCGCGATCCGACGCGAGGAAGGCCGCCAGCGCGGCGAACTCCCGCGGTTCGCCCAGCCGACGCATCGGAATTTCCGCCTCCCAGCGCGCGTAGACGGCGTCCACCGCGATCGCCTCGCGTGCCGCAATCTGCCCCGACAACTCGACGACGCGCTCGGTGCGCGTGTAGCCCGGCAGCAGGTTGTTGACCGTCACGCCGTCGGTGGCGACTTCGTTGGCGAGCGTGCGCGCGAACGCGACCACGGCCGCGCGAAGACTGTTGGACAGCATCAGTCCGTCCACCGGTTGCTTCGCGGCGATGGAGGTGATGTTGAGGATCCTGCCCCAACGCCGCGCCCGCATCCCCGGAAGCACGGCCCGTGTGAACGTGACGGCGCTCGTGAGCAGGACGCGTGAAGCGGCGTCCCAGTCGTCAGCCGAGAGCGTCTCGAAGCGCCCCGACTTCGGTCCGCCCGAGTTGGTCACGAGGATGTCGATCGGCCCCAGAGCGGCCTCCGCGTCGTTGACGACGCGCGCGATGTCGGCTGGTTGACTGACGTCGGCCACGACGCCATGGGCGCGGCCGCCGGCCGCCCTGATCGTCGCCACGGCCGCCTCGAGTGCCGCCGGTCCGCGCGCACAGATGGCGACGGCCGCGCCCTCGGCCGCCAGTTCTTCAGCGACCGCGAGACCGAGCCCCTTCGATCCGGCGGCGACGAGCGCCACACGGCCCTGCAATCCGAGATCCATGGCCTATTTCCTGAGGTAGTCGTCGGTCTTGGCGAGCCAGTCCTGGCGCGGCGGATCGAAGATGTCGACGTCCAGCGTGTCCTCGATCGCCTCGGCTTTGTGCCACACCATCGACGGAATGTGCAGCACGTCGCCGGCGCGCACGATGATCTCCTGCTCGCCCTGCTCGCCAATCCAGAAGTGCAACGCGCCTTCGAGGACGTAGGTGAGTTGCTCGTTCTCGTGCTGATGCTTCGGCACGATGCAGCCCTTCTTGAGATACACGTGGGCCAGCATCATGCGATCACCCGTGATCAGCCGACGATCGAGCGTGTCGGTGACTTTCTCGAGGGGCATGTCCTTCCAGCGGTAGAACGTGACGGTGCGCTCAGACATGAGCGGATTCTATCCTGCGGCGTGCTATCGTCTCGCCGGGATTCTTTCTTCGATGAGGTGCGACATGGCGAAGCGACGCTTGGGGCTGCGGCTGCTGATGGGCGTGTGCGCCCTCGGAACGTGGGTGTCGGCTCAGGCGACCCAGCCCATGCCGGCCAACGACCTGCACAAAGTGCGCGGCATGCTGCGCGAGGGCTACGAGACCGTCAAGAAGAGCTACTACGATCCGACGTTTCACGGCGTGGATCTGGACGCGCGTTTCAAGGAGTACGACGAGAAACTCAAGGGCGCGTCGTCCATGAATGCCGGGTTGTCGCTGGTCGCGGCGTTTGTTGACGGCCTCAAAGACTCGCACACGGTATTTCAACCGCCGGCGCATTCGTACGAAGTCGACTATGGGTACCGCCTCAACATCGTGGGCGACGACGTCTTCGTGTCGAGGGTGAAGCCCGGCACAGACGCGGAGAAGAAGGTGAAGCCCGGCGATCAGCTGATGAGCCTCAACGGGGGCGGCGTCGGGCGCGAGAGCTTTCATCGCATGCAGTACCTCTTCAACGTGCTGCAACCCGTGCAGCAGACGCGACTGGTGCTGCGGGATCCCGCCGGCATCGAGCGCACGGTGCAGGTCGAGACGAAGATCACCCCCGGTCGCGTCGTCCGCAATCTGTCAGGTGCGGGCGCCGGGATCGAACTGCAGGACCTCCAGCAGCAGCAGGAAGCGGCGGATCATCTGATGCGCCAGCGCCACGTGGAGCAGGACGGAGTGATGATCTGGAAGATGCCCGCCTTTGTGATGGAGAAGGGCGAGGTCGACCGGATGTTCGACATCGCGCGCAAGCAACGCGCGCTGATTCTTGACCTCCGCGGCAATCCCGGCGGCATCGTCGAGATCCTGAAGCGCGTGGTCGGCAATGCGTTCGATCACGACGTGCAGATCGGCGTGCGCGCCGGACGCAAGGGCAAGGAGCCCATGATCGCGAAGACGAAGGGCGCCGGCGCGTTCACGGGGCAGTTGATCGTGCTGGTCGACAGCGGGTCGGCGTCCTGCGCCGAACTGCTCGCGCGCGTGTTGCAGCTAGAGAAGCGCGGCACGGTGATCGGCGACCGCTCGGCCGGAGCCGTCATGGAGGCCCTCATGTATCCTTTCGTCCAGGGCGATCCGGTGCTCATCTTCTACGGCTTCCTGGTGACGGACGCCGACATTCTCATGAAGGATGGCCGCAGCCTCGAGAGCGCCGGCGTGATACCCGACGAATTGCTGCTGCCGAGCGGGCAAGATATGGCGCTCGGGCGCGATCCCGTGATGGCGCGGGCCGCGACACTCGCGGGTCTCGATCTGGATGCCGTCGCCGCAGGTAAGCTATTCCCGTTCGAATGGAAGTGAACCTGACGACGGGATGTGCACATGAATAGGCGCGGAGCACTCAAGGCAATCGGACTGGCGGCACTGGCGGTGGGGGCGGGCGAGGCGCTCAGCGCGCGGCGCCCGACGAAGAACTTCATCTGGATGCGGCCCGATCTGAAGAAGTCCGCCGATGCCTGGAAGCGCGAGTTCGCGCTGATGAAGGCGTCGGGGATCGACGGCATCAACCCGGAGATCTACAACGGCAGTTCCGCGCTGTACGGCAGCCATCGGTTCCCGGTGAAAGCCGAGTGGCTCGAGATGGCGCTGCCGATCGCGAACGCGGCCGGGCTCGAAGTGCACGCATGGATGTGGACCATGCCGTGCCTGCTGCCGGAGATTCTGAAGGCGCATCCGGACTGGTACAACGTCAACGCAAAGGGCGAGTCGGCATCCGACAAGCCGGCGTACGTGAACTACTACAAGTTTCTCGATCCCGCCCGGCCCGAGGTGCGCGAATTCATCCGCGACACGGTACGCGAGCTCGCGTCCATCCCCGGGCTCACCGGCATTCATCTCGACTACGTGCGTCATCCCGATGCGATTCTGCCCTCGGGACTCTGGTCGAAATACGGCATCGTGCAGGACAAGGTGTATCCGCCGTACGACTACGGCTACACGGAATACAGTCGCACCGCATTCAAGAAGCAGCACGGCGTGGATCCGCTGACGCTGAAAGACCCGGAGGCGAACGCCGCATGGCTGCAGTACCGGCTCACCACGGTCGTCGATCTGGTGAACGACTACCTCGTGCCCGCGGCGAAGCAGGGCGGCAAGACGATCACGGCGGCCGTGTTTCCCGGACCGAGTCGGGCGAAGACGATGGTGCGGCAGGACTGGGGCCGCTTCACGCTCGACGCGTTCTTCCCGATGCTGTACCACACGTTCTATGATGCGGGGCCCGAGTTCGTGAAGACCTATACGCAGGAAGCGGTGCGCACGGTGAAGGCACCGGTCTACAGCGGCCTGTTCGTCGGTCCGTTGAGCGACGCGGACTTCGAACGCACGGTGCGCATGGCGCTCGAGGGCGGCGCGGCCGGCGTGTCGATCTTCGACGCCGGCGCGATGACACCCGCGCGCTGGCGGCTGCTCAGGGGCGTGCTCGACGCATGAAGCGCGCACTCCTCGTCCTCTGTGTCCTGGTCCCGGCCGCGGCGGCGGCGCTTGCGGGGAGTCGCCCTGTGGAAGCGCGCGCCGATGTGCCGCGTCCGCGCGGCTACGTCGCGGTTCGGGCGAGTGCGCCGCTCAACATCGATGGTCGTCTGGACGACGCGGCGTGGGCCAAGGCCCCGTGGACGGAATTGTTTGTTGATATCGAGGGCGACGCGAAGCCCAAGCCGACGCTCAACACCCGCGCCAGGCTGCTGTGGGACGCGACGTACCTCTACATCGGCGCGCAGTTGGACGAGCCGAATCTGTGGTCGGACATCACCGAGCACGACGCGGTGATCTTTCGCGAGCACGACTTCGAGGTCTTCATCGATCCGAACGGCGATAGTCATGATTACTTCGAGTTCGAAATCAACGCGCGCGGCACGTTCTGGGACTTGCGGTTGCCGATGCCGTATCGCGCCGGCGGGCAGGCGATCGACTCGTGGGACTTTCACGGCCTGAAGTCGGCGGTGCATCTGGACGGCACGCTCAATCAGCCCAACGACGTGGATCGCGGGTGGTCGGTCGAGCTGGCGATGCCGTGGTCGGCGTTCGGTCCGGATGAGCGGCATCCGTCGGTGCCTCGCGACGGCGATCAGTGGCGCGTGAACTTCTCGCGTGTGGAGTGGCCGACGGACTTGGTCGACGGGAAGTACCGCGTGAAGCCTGGCGTCAACGG